>JBAXXU010000197.1:0-4558 GCA_037127735.1 Bacteroidota bacterium | reverse complement strand
AATAAACCCAATAAACCCAATAAACCCAATAAACCCAATAAACCCAATAAACCCACTCTTCACTCCAAATGCCCGATCTGGCCGTAATAATGTCTGTTCATAAAAACTATAGATTGACTTTCTTAAAGGAGTCAGGTAATAACCAGCATGCATCTCACCAATGCAAATTAGCAGAATGAATCTTCGTAAGATAATTTCATGAAAATAATTTATTTTTGGATGTATGAAAACAAAAGCTGAATATATTAATTTCTGGGTTGCTCAGGCTAATGACGATTGGGAGGCTGTCGATACCCTTTATAAAGGAAAAAACTATATACAATCATTGTTTTTTGCACATATTGTTATTGAAAAATTATGTAAATCTTTGTGGATTAAGTACAATGCAGATAATGTTCCTCCAAGAACACATAATCTGATTCATTTGCTTTCATCGACTCCAGTCGAATTAGCTGATGATAAAAGCGAGTTTCTTTTAACTTTAAACAGATTTCAATTAGAGGGTCGTTATCCGGAGTATTTAGATAAAATGCACAGCATCTGTGATGAACAATTTACGAATTCGATAATTTATTCAACAAATGAACTAAGATCATGGTTACTAGAGAAATTGCAATAAATACGGCTAAATCGTTTGTTCAGGAATGTAAATTGACAGGATTGACTTTTTATAAAGTTTTAATCTTTGGTTCAGCTGCAAAAAATAAATTACATGAGTGGTCAGATATTGATTTACTGTTAATTTCTGACCAATTTGGCGATAATGTTTTTGAAAATTTAAAATTGTACTCAAAGATTAATATTGAATATCCTATTATTGAAACACATCCTTATACTACTAATTATTACAAGTCCGGTGATAGTTTTATTGAGGAGGTTGTAAAAGATAGTATTGAAATCAACTGAATCACTAAAATGCGAAACGGTTAAGAATGTTTCAGAGTTTCAGAGTTTCAGAGTTTCAGAGTTTCAGAGTTTCAGAGTTTCAGAGTTCCAATACTTAATCTAAATACACGAATTGATGACGATAAAGAGATTTGAGGACCTTGAAATATGGCAGAACGCCAGAGAGCTGTGTAAAAAGATAAGAGGAATGAGTCAAAAAACGTCTTTAGAAAGGGATTTTTCGATAAAAGATCAAATTCTAAGATCCAGCGGTTCCGTTATGGACAATATAGCTGAGGGATTTGAACGTGATGGAAAGAAGGAGTTTTTGAATTTCTTATGTATCGCAAAAGGATCACTTGGAGAGACACGATCTCAGGTATATAGATCATTTGATGCAAAGCATTTTAATGAAGCCATCATTACTGATGCGTTAATATTTCATTGAAATTAAATAAGTTAAGTTGTTCTTTGACATTTTGTTTGATTTGTGTTTTTATAAGTAATTCATTTATAGGTGTTTTAGAGAATGCAGAGATTCCTAATATCTGCATCATTTCGTAAACTGAATATGGGCTACGTAGTTGATATTTCAGGTAAGCTACCAATAGGTAAGTACAAACAGCAACCCATATATGGATTTTAACAGCGTTTTCAGAATGACCCCAAATAGTTTTTATTTGTAAATTCTGTTTTATCCATTTGAAAAATAGCTCTACTTGCCAACGATTTTTGTAAAGGGCAGCTACTTCCAATGCCTCTACTTCAAAGTTATTGGTCAGGAAGACGAAGGTCATATCCTTTTCAATGTCGTAGTATTTTATCCTTCGCAGCATTTCAGGGTATTGTTTTTTGCTCTTGTAAACCACTAACTTGATGATCTGGTCGCAACGTAAGCCGATACTTTTATCTACTTTTCTGGACTTAGTAACCTTAAATCGAAAATTTTCCTTGGCTCTAACCACGAAGGATGCATCTACTTCATTCAGTGTGTATAGACGTTTAAAATCAATATACGCTTTGTCCATAACATAGATAGCGTTGGGGATGATTTCAATTTCATCTAGTGCATTTACATCGTGATACTTTCCATCGGTTATGCGTATAAAGGTTGGTATGTTGCATCGCAAGTCTAAGAGGGTATGGACTTTGATAGCTCCCCTAGAGCGTTTACCCCTTGCCCAACTCCAGAGTGTTAGGCTGAGAGAGATGGTTGTTGAATCAAGAACAAAAATATCGTTATCAATCTCCAAGTGTGGAACAGGAGTATTTGCATATAAAGGCTGAACAAGGTTGATCAGGTATGCACCAAAGTCTGCAAATATGCGCCAATCTCGACTTTCATTAGCTCGAGATAGTGTTGACTGATTAACGCTCTGTTTGATTCCCAGATGAAACAAACTATTCTTGTGAGCATTCAGGCAAAGGCAAATATCTCTTAAACCGTTTCGAGCAGTGAGTTGTCCAAAAAAAAAGTTGAGCGAATTGATTCCAACAATTCAATCCTCTTGACCGGTAATTGCCGTTGTAACGCTTTACACATTTGCTAAACTCATAGCTGTTTACAAGTGATAAAACTTGGGCAAAAACATACTTCCCGTTATTCATAACCCTGTGATTTCTCACAAAGCTACAGCACAAATCAAATCAAAAAATCAAAGAACGCTTATAATTAAATATATATCAACAATTTACAAAATAAATTAAAAAGTTAACGCATCACTAGTGAATAGTAAATTGAAACTAATTCAAAAATGAAAGTAGTTATTTTAGCAGGTGGACTTGGAACGCGTATCAGTGAAGAAACTGATTTAAAACCAAAGCCAATGATTGAAATAGGAGGGAGACCTATACTTTGGCATATAATGAAAATCTACTCTTCATTTGGATTTAATGATTTTGTAATTTGTTGTGGCTACAAAGGATACTTTATTAAAGAATATTTTGCAAACTACTTTTTACATCAGGCTGACATAACTATTGATTTACAAAATAATTCACTGGAGGTTCACCAGTCTAAGGCTGAGCCATGGAAAATAACTCTGGTTGATACGGGGCTTAACACAATGACCGGTGGCAGGATAAAAAGGATAAAAGAGTATATTGATGGCCCGTTCCTGCTAACGTATGGTGACGGAGTGGGAGATGTCAATATTAAAGAATTGGTTGATTTTCACAAAAAGAATGATAAAAAAGTTACTGTAACTGTTGTACAACCTTCCGGGCGTTTTGGTGCTGTTCAGTTTGACAATAGTGATGAAGTAAAAGTTTTTGCCTTTCAGGAAAAACCCAAAGGAGACGGATCATGGATTAATGGAGGATTCTTTGTTTGTGAACCGGAGATATTTGATGAAATTGACGATGATAAAACCATCTGGGAACGTAAGCCACTTGAAAACATAGCTGCTGAAGGCGAACTGGTTGCGTACCGTCATTATGGATTCTGGCGGCCAATGGATACTTTGCGTGACAAAATTGAGCTTGAGGAAATGTGGAATTCCGGAAATGCTAAATGGAAACTATGGTAGATAAAAAGTTTTGGCAGGGGAGAAAAGTACTTATTACCGGCCATACTGGTTTTAAAGGTTCATGGTTATCAGTTTTGTTGAACCGGTTTGGAGCTCATGTTTACGGCTATGCTTTAAAACCAAATACTGTTCCAAGTTTGTATGAACTTGCTAATGTTGATCCGTTGGTATGTTCAGTAATAGGAGATATAAGGGATTATAATTTATTATTAAGAACGATTAAAGAGACAGAGCCTGAAATAATCATCCACATGGCTGCCCAGCCACTTGTAAGAGAATCATACAGGAATCCACGCGAAACTTATGAGGTTAATGTAATGGGAACTGTAAATTTACTTGATGCAGTTCGCCAGGTTGACAGTGTTAGGGCTGTTTTGAATGTAACAACTGACAAATGTTATGAAAACAGGGAATGGCATTGGGGATATCGTGAGAATGAACCAATGGGAGGATATGACCCTTACTCAAATAGTAAAGGTTGTTCTGAACTGGTAACATCATCATTTAGAAGCTCCTTCTTTAATTCAAAGGATTTTGATAAGCATAGAGTTGGATTAGCTTCTGCACGCGCAGGTAACGTAATTGGTGGTGGTGACTGGGCAGAGGATCGCATTATACCCGATTTTATTCGTTCAATCATTCGTGGTGAGAAAGTGAAGATCAGAAGTCCTTATGCTATCAGACCCTGGCAACATGTTCTTGAACCATTATCAGGTTATCTGAGTTTATGCGAGAAACTTACAAAGGATGGACAAAATTTTTCTGAAGCCTGGAATTTTGGACCGGATGATAATGATGCTAGGAACGTTGAATGGATTACTAAAACCATTTGTGATCTTTGGGGAGATGGTGCCTCTTACGACATTGATAGTAACCCTCAACCTCATGAAGCAAATTATCTCAAGCTTGATTGCTCAAAGGCAAAAGCTGAACTTGGCTGGATGCCCAAATGGGACATTGAAACTACTCTTAAATCAATAGTCGAATGGAATAAAGCCTGGCTGAAAGGAGAGGATATACGAAGCTTTACAGAGAAACAAATTGATCAGTATTTTAATTAAAAAAAAGGATCACAAAGTCACTCTAAGTACAACACAAAGTATCACAAAGGAATACATTGTGTAATAAAAAAATAGGATCACAAA
>JBAXXU010000196.1:0-4571 GCA_037127735.1 Bacteroidota bacterium | reverse complement strand
GTACGGTTCTTAGGAGGGAAAGGCGGGGTAACCCGCCCGACCTATCCGACGTGCGTCACAGAGACAATTTACACATAGCTTGACAGTTTCGTAACGAAAACAGATGGCCCGAAATGCTAACTAACTGAAAAGCAGAATATCACTAGATAACATGGATTCAAAATACTTTGTAACTTTGATTATTTATAAATTTTGAATAAGATAGATGCAACATTGTAATGCTTAAATATCTGACAGTTATCTAAATCCAAAAAAAATTTTGCCTTGAGTTAGAAATTCACCTAAATTTGGTTAAACAAATTAAAGAGAATGAAAATATTCATAACAGGAGTTACTGGTTTTATAGGAAAACAGGTACTCGAAAATTTAACAAAAACTAAACATGAATTGTTCTGTTTGGTCAGGAAAATTAATCCATCTATTGAAAGACTCGGGTCATCAGGAGTTAATGTTATAGAAGGGGACGTCAGGGACAAGCCATCCATTCTACAAGGAATGAAAGGTTGTGATTGGGTCATCAATTTAGCCAATATCTATACATTTTGGGAACCAAACAAGTCAGTCTACAAGACAACTAATGTTGATGGGACCCGCAATGTTATGGAATGCGCATTGGAAACCAAGGTTTCAAAAGTAGTACATATCAGCTCTGTTGTAACTTATGGGAAACCAAGTGAAGTTCCCTTTAAAGAAGACAGCACACCCGGACCCATCAGGTACAGCAAATATGCACAAACAAAATTCGAAGGTGATCAAATTGCTTGGGATTTGTATAAAAATAAAGGTTTACCCTTGGTTATTGTATATCCAAGTGCAGTATTAGGTCCTGGAGATCCTAAGTCATCAGGTGCGTATGTATCAGGACTCATCAAAAAGCGTTTGCCTGCAACTATTTTTAAGAAAAGTATTCTTACATGGGTTCATGTTAAAGATGTTGCTGAAGGAATAATTAAAGCAACTGAAAAACCAAATAATATAGGTGAGAAATACTTCATTGGTAATCATCAAATTAGCTTAAAGGATTTCAATAGAATGATTAGTGAAATTTCAGGAGTTTCTTTACCCATTATTAGCATGCCTGATTTCTTAGCAATGTCTAGTGCCTATATGCTAACCGGAATTTCCAACCTAATTAAAAAACCACCTATTTGGGGTATGTCTGTCAACCAAATGAAAACAATGAAAGAAGGTTTTAGGGTTGATGGTAGTAAAGCCGAAAGGGAACTCGGGATTACCTATACTCCTATAAATATAGCACTTGAAGAAGAAATAGCAGCTTTAAGAAATAAATGAAACTTGTTATTGATCTAATATGAATATGAAAACTATCCGTTATTTTGCCGCCTTGCTTTTGCTCGTAACAGGTGTTTTGCATCTGCTACCTATGTTTAAAGTGCCAAGAGATCCAAATGCTCTGCCTATGCTTGCTTTTGGCATTGCATATTTTACCGTTGGAGTATTGTTAATTCTGAATAAAAGAGTTTCCCAAATTTTGGGTATTGCATTCCCTCTTATTGGATTAGCAGTAGGATTTTTTATAATTGGTATGAAAAACTGGGATTCTATGCTTACCATAATGTTTATAATTGATGCAGTCGTAGTAATTTGCTGTATCATCATGATATTGAATAGGAATAAAGTCAGTATTGAATCCCAATAGTTTCCATGGTATTAATTTTTCAAAAACAAAATATATATCTTTTTAAAAGGATATACTCTGCACCTGCTTTCAAGACAGATTTGTAACGGGATAAAATCAGATCGCTTCTCTGCTTTACAAAATAAAACTGCCAAGACAATTTCAACACGCAATCTAAACTTTACCACGACCCTCATATGGTTAAATACAACAACATCGAAAGACTTCATATTTCTTGACAGATTTAAAATTTGCACAAATGCTAACAACGGATGGTATGAGTTATTGCCTTCGTTAGCCCGGACAGCTTAGTAATCAGCACCATAAGTCTATGCGATCTAACTTAATCCCATTTATCAAATTTTCAATACCTTGACTAATCCTGCTGCCGAGACAAAGTCAATAGGGCTGCCGGCCGATGCGCCGTTGTTATGGTTTTTGCATCGCCATCTGGACAATTTTATCTTGATGTGACAAATTCGTGCCATTTATCGGGACTCAGTCATCTGGACAACTTTATCGTGACACGGAAATCCTGCCCACTTAGCGGGACTTTGCAAAAACGCATGCCAACCCTGACCCTTCGCGCAGCTCAGGGCAGGCTCTGACGGCAACTTCCCATACGTGCCTAGACTTCAGACTGTCTAATAACCTAGTTTTATTCAAATATATATTCTGTAATATGTTAAATATGAGTATTATAAAAAACGTGTATTTACGAAATAGGAGGTTATTAGACAGATCGCCGTTAGCGTTCATTCCCCCCACGATTTTGATCGTTAAATTCCTGAGTAAACGGTACAAAAGAACGAACAGGCAATGCCAGACTATATTGTAATAATTGTTATAATATTTGTACCTTTAGTCAAGATTTGTAACAAAAAGTTGTCAGAACGTATAGCATTCGTCGAAAAACAATTTCTGACTGCACCAAAAAAATTGTTATTCTTCTAATTTTTAATATTGATATTATGTGAAATATGTTCTAAATTTGATCTAATAGTAATATTTGAAGTAGATTATTTTTTGGGCGGATCAATTCGAGATTGTAATAGCCAAACACAGTCATAAGGACACATGAAAGTCTTTCTAACAGGAGGAACTGGATTCATAGGACAATCACTCGCCAAATCGCTACTTAGACGTGGTTGGAGTGTGACTGCGCTGGTACGCAAACCTGATAGCCCACAAGCACAGGCTTTGATAAGAATGGGAGCACAATTGTCAACTGGAGATGTCACCCTACGTGAATCAATGCGTGAGGCAATGAGCAACTCGGATATTGTGCTGAACAACGTCGGACAATACGAATATGGCATGGGGCGTGCAGGAAAAAGACGCATGCACTCAGTCAATGTCAATGGCACTGAAAATGTTTTGTATCTTGCACACGAACTCAACATCCCCCTTACGGTTCATGTATCAACAGTACAAGCGTTTGGAGAGACGGGGACCCAGTCACGTGATGAAACATTTGTGCGGCAGGTTCAATGTCGGACAACCTATGAACAATCGAAAACTGATGCTCATGAAATCGCGCGACAGTACCAAAAGTGCGGACTACCACTTATCATTGTCTGCCCACATCAGGTGATTGGCGCAAATGACCACTCAGCATTCGGCTATTTCCAGCGTCTTTATATCAATCGTATATTGCCACCGATAGCATGGTCGCCCAACTCAATATTCTGTTGCGTTGAGGTTAATGACCTGGCAGAGGGCATCACACTAGCTGCGGATAAAGGCCGAATCGGGGAGACTTATTTTCTTTGTGGTGACCCCCAATCGTTCCGTGAAATAATTGATTGTTGGAGCAAAAAATCCGGTGCGTTTATCCCGCGATTCTGGATTCCAGTTGGTCTTGCGAAAGTACTTTTTACTCCTCTGGAACCATTACTGAGGATGCTGGGTTTGCCGGCATTCCTTTCGCGTGAAACCGTTCGAGCCAGTGCAACGAACTGGAATTATTCTTGTGATAAGGCTAAAAGAGAATTGGGTTGGACTCATTGTTCTTCTGAAACGATGTGGTTTTCAACCATTGACAGCGAAATCCAGTTACTCTCTAAACGTAAGAATCAGAACATACTACAACGTTTGAAGCCTTTGGAAATGATTGAATAGTGGCATAGTCATCTATGTTGCAGTTAACACCGAATCGCATGCAAAATTGTACCGCTGACAAATAAATGAAAGAAATAATGGTAGCACTTAACATAATTATGCAGATTTCAAAAATAAGCTTGACTAGATTGCTTGATTTTCATAACTTTCACAATTCTAGACTAATTTAAATTAAGATGGAGGATAAAATATGCTAAAGATTATCCTGATCGTTTTTTCAGTATTCCTTTTAATATTTCTCGTTTTATGGTTACTAGGGGAGCGTGGAAAACTTCTCATGCCATCTACTAAAAAGTTCATTCAGACTGCTGGTGTAACACGATTCTTTAACTTTAATGCTTTACATGGGTATATTTATATGAGACTTCAGAAACAGTATTTAAAGTTCCTAATTAAAAGTAATCCTACATCACCTCAGTTTGTACGTAATTGGGTGGCCGATCGATATCATAGCAAGGTTCTAACACATGATCATGCAGCAGAATTTATCACACTTGACAAAGATATCCCCTATCAAAAGTTAGAACAAATTGTTCCTCATAAAATTGCGAGAAGTATCGTTATGAAAGCTTCTCCCAAAATTGTTGCTTTTGAGTGCGGATGCCGACATGCGAGACCAAATCCTTGTCTTCCAACCCAAGTGTGCCTGTTTATAGGTGAGTCATTTGCTGACTTTATGCTTGAACACCATCCCACTGAAAGTCGTCTTTTGACTCAAACTGAAGCATTGAAAATACTCGATGAAGAACATGAAAGGGGGCATCTTCATTCGGCTTGGTTTAAGGATGCAATGATGGATCGCTTTTATGTT
>JBAXXU010000195.1:0-4643 GCA_037127735.1 Bacteroidota bacterium | reverse complement strand
AATTCGAGAATATCAGTATTGAAATATGATTCTGTAACAGTCGGTATAAATAAGGCAAAAGAATCGAATTTATCGGTTTATCCTAATCCTGCCAATGATAATATAACAATTGAAATCCCGGAAGGTCAGACCCCTTGCCAGCTATCAATGATGAATCTGGATGGGGAAGTGGTTCTGATGTACAGCCTCATAAGATCCAAAACGCAAATAGACATTAGCACTTTGCGAGGCGGTGTTTATTTTATGCGGCTGACTACCAAGTTCAAAGTTTGTATCGAAAAATTCGTGAAGCAGTAACCTCCTACAAAAACAATCCCAGAAGAAAAAAATATTAGTATTTTTTCTGTGAGAGGAATTCCATCTCTGTAACTACCTGATAATTGTTGGACAAATTGTATAAAATTATGACATATTTTTAATTACATTATAATCAATATATTACATAAATATATTTATCTTATAATTAATATTATGTTAAATATAAAATCAAAAAAGAACAGAGAAATACCTTCTGCTATTTCCCTGATCTTTTATTATCCCCTATTGATTTGAATAGATAACTATTATTTTCAGTTTACTTCTTCCGTATTACATTTATTTTTTCCGTAATCAATTTTTCTTTCTCTTTGTCGCCAAGACTACTGTACGCTTGTTTGAGAGATAGTAAAGTTTGAAGGTTTGTTGGATTTATCTCAGTAATTTTTTCCAGAAAAGGAATGGCTTTTTTATAATATTCATTCGCATCCGCAATCAATTTGTTATATTGTTCTGTTTGGTCTAACGGTAAATTTCTTGCGCTTACGTAAATTGGAGCGGCAATATTAAAATATAAAGCTCCCATGTTAAGTAGCGCATCCTCATAATCAGGTTTCAACTGCAAAGCTTTTCTGTATTCTTTTTCTGCATTGGCAAATGCCTCATCTCTTTGAGTTTTTGTTTTGGTAGAATCATTTGCCATATTATCATACAATGTACCAAGAACAAACGGAAGAGAATAATTCAACGAATCGCTCTTAATGGCTATCTTTAAATTATTCATAGCTTTATTTATAATGTTGAATTTTAAATATATATTGATTTCATAATTAAATAATGTCATATTATTTGGGTACTCTTTTAGCCCCATACGAACATATTTAAAGGCATTGGAAGAATCATTGTCTTTTAGGTAGAGATCTGATAATGTAGCATAAACACTTGGCGATTTATAATTTGCCTTTAGTAGTTTTAAATAATATACTTTAGCCGCTTCCTTTTCATTCGCCAATCCAGCGCACAATGCAGCATTAAGGAGGCATACTGTATCATAAATATTGACAACTTCATAAGTTTCTGCCGATTTTCCAAAATTAATCATTGCCTCCTTATATTGTTTTTTATTATAGTTTGAAATAGCGGAGTCAAAGAATATTTTGTAAGGAACACTTAACTTCCCGAAAATTTCTTCCTTATACTCTTTCTTGAAATCATACTCATTAACTTTTCTGTACGATTCCAGAGATTTCGCCAACGGATCTGCTTCAAGTTTTTTATAATTTTCATCTTTGGTATTGACAAGTTCCAGATAGATGTTTCCTCTGATAAACCATGCTTTTGCATCAGATGCCGTGCTTGGGTCTAACACACATGCGTTTATTGCTTCAAGAGCTTTATCTAATTTACCCGATTTGAGATAATTAGAGGCAGATTGTCGGACATTCTTCTGCCCGAAAGCTATGGCAACTGATGCTACCATGACAAAAATTAAAGCAAACTTTTTCATCGGTTTGATTTTAAAATGAGATTTATGGTTGATTTTTAAGCGTGCAAAGATAAAAAAACATACTGATATGATGTTATTTAGGTCAGATTATTTTCAGATTCAGGTTGTACTGTTTCATCATTCACAATACCGTCAATGTCAGGATTCTGTGAATCAACCTGATTGTTTTCTGTCTCTTCAGGAATCCGGTTCTCACCATTTTCAGTAGCCTCTTCAACATCTACTTTAGTTACTGCGGCAATTGAATCTCCTTCATCAATCTTTATCAATCTGACTCCCTGCGTTGCCCTGCCCATAACCCTAAGGTTTGCAACTGCCATCCTGATGATGACTCCTGAACGGTTGATGATCATTAAATCGTCACTGTCTGTTACATCTTTAACAGCAATCAGGACTCCTGTTTTATCTGTGATATTCAAGGTTTTTACTCCTTTTCCTCCCCGGTTGGTTATACGATAATCATCAAGGTCGGATCTTTTTCCATATCCCTTTTCCGATACAACCAGTACTTCACACTTTTTATCTAATGGAATGCAAATCATCCCTACAACTTCATCTTCAGCGCCTCCGCGCGAAATTCCCCTTACGCCTGCGGCATTACGCCCCATAGGGCGAACCGTCTTTTCATTGAATCTGATAGCTCTGCCCGATTTTAGCGCCATCACAACCTCGTCAGTTCCCTGAGTTAATTTTGCCTCCAGTAATTGATCGCCTTCATTGATGGTGATGGCATTGATACCGTTCTGTCTCGGTCGTGAATAGGCTTCAAGTGAAGTCTTTTTAATGGTCCCGTTTTTTGTTGCAAGAATGATAAAGTTGGAAGTAATATAATCTTCGTCTTTCAGGTTTTTGACGTTGATGAATGCCCGTACTTTGTCGTTAGGTTCTATGTTGATCAGGTTCTGAATTGCCCTTCCTTTGGATGTTTTACTGCCCTCTGGAATTTCGTAAACCCTGAGCCAGAAGCATTTCCCATTTTCAGTAAAGAAAAGGAGATAATTATGATTTGTGGCAACAAACAGATGCTCCAGAAAATCATCATCACGAATGTCGGTACCTTTTACCCCTCGCCCACCCCTGTTTTGAACGCGGTATTCAGTGAGAGGAGTTCGCTTGATATATCCCAGATGTGAAATTGTGATCACCACATTCTCATCGGGAATTGTGTCTTCAATCCTGAAATCAGAAGCAGAATAAACGATCTGTGTTCTCGGCTCATCACCGTATTTTTCCTTGATCTCTCTCAGCTCGTCCTTAATAATCCCCATGCGAATTGCTTCATCTCCAAGTATCTCTTTCAAACGTTCAACCACTATCATCAGCTCAGCGTATTCATCCTTAATTTTATCGCGTTCTAGACCGGTTAATCGTTGCAACCGCATTTCGAGAATAGCTTTGGCTTGGATTTCGCTTAAACCGAAAGTGGAAATAAGTCCTGCTTTTGCCTCATCCGGTGTTTGTGATGCTCTGATGAGGGCAATTATAGCATCCAGATTATCAAGCGCAATCAACAACCCTTCCAGAATATGAGCCCGTTTAAGCGCTTCAGCCAGTTCAAATTTTGTCCGTCGTACAACAACCTCATGACGATGTTCAACATAATGAACGATCATGTCCTTGAGAGTCAACATCATCGGACGGCCTTTTACAAGCGCAATATTGTTTACATTGAAAGCAGTTTGAAGGGGTGTTAATTGATATAATTTATTTAAGACAACATTAGTAATTGCTTCACGTTTAAGTTCATATACAACCCGAACACCATTCCGGTCTGATTCGTCACGGATATCAGAAATTCCTTCGATTTTTTTATCATTAACCAGGTCCGCAGTCTTTTTAATCATTTCCGCTTTGTTAACCTGGTATGGAACAGAAATGGCAATGATTTTTTCCCTGCCATTGTCATCCTGTTCGATCTTTGTCTCTCCCCTTAGCACAATCCTGCCCCTTCCAGTCTCAAACGCATCCTTTACGCCATCATATCCGTAGATAATTCCTCCAGTAGGAAAATCAGGCGCCTTGATAAATTTCATGAGTTCAGGAATTGTGATCTCTCGATTATCAATATATGCCATAATGCCATCAATCACTTCGCTGAGATTGTGAGGCGCCATGTTGGTCGCCATACCAACGGCAATACCAGATGCGCCATTTATAAGAAGATTAGGGATACGCGACGGCATTACCGTGGGTTCCTTGAGGGTATCATCAAAATTCAACTGAAAGTCAACTGTATCTTTTTCAATATCAGAAAGAATTTCTTCAGCAATTTTTTGCAAACGGGCTTCTGTATATCGCATTGCCGCTGGGTTATCGCCATCCATAGAACCGAAATTTCCCTGACCATCAACCAAAGGATATCTTAAACTCCATTCCTGTGCCATTCTCACCATTGCGTCATATACTGATGTATCTCCGTGTGGATGAAATTTACCAAGCACCTCCCCTACTATTCTTGCCGATTTTTTATATGCTCTGTTAGACATTACTCCCAACTCATACATCCCAAAAAGAACCCGTCTGTGAACTGGTTTTAAACCATCTCTAACATCAGGTAGAGCGCGCTGAACAATAACCGACATTGAATAATCAATGTATGCCGTCTTCATCTGATTCTCAATATTAACCTGAACTATTTTTTCCCCCTGTTCCATTTCGTCAATTAAAGTTATTTATTATAATGAATATCAATTAGATATATTATTTTGAATAATGCTACGAAGGTAACAATTTTCCGTGTGATAACTATTGATAATTTCTGATAAAATTCGATTGAATACTAACATCTGTAAACGGCAAATAACAATGCGAGATTTCGGCAAATAAGAATGCAGAAATTCGGTAAATAAGAATGCAGAAATTCGGTAAATAAGAATGCAGG
>JBAXXU010000194.1:0-4656 GCA_037127735.1 Bacteroidota bacterium | reverse complement strand
AATTTCGTAAACAAAATTGTTAATAACACCTGATTTTTACAAACTGATTGGTAACCTTTATAGAAATATAAAGTGGAACTTCACATGGCTTCCAAATGGATATCATACAGTTGATTTTGGCATAAATAGTGCTCTCTACAGAATTCAGCCCGGTGAATTAAACGGACTCTTTAACGAATCCGTTGTTCAACCCCAAAAAATGCAATCTGAGAAAGGAATAGAAAACGCGTTCTATATAACCGATAACATTACTTTGTTTTCAAAATTCGCTCTGGATTTAGGTTTGCGATATTCGTTGTATTCATACCTTGGACCTTATAAAACCTACATTTATGAGCCCAATTTACCCAGAACTCCCGAAAGTATAATTGATTCAACTACTTATGGCAATAATAAACCTATTTGCCGGTATTCAGGGCTCGAACCCAGGATTTCCCTGCGTTTCACCGTTTCAACCGGCAGCTCGATAAAACTGAGTTACAACAGGATACATCAGTATATAAATCTCATATCAAATACAGCGGTAATGGCGCCCTCAGATGTATGGAAACTCAGTTCATCAAATCTAAAGCCTCTGATCTGCGACCATTTTGCAATCGGCTACTTCAGAAATTTTAAAAATAATACTTTCGAAACCTCAATTGAATTGTACTATAAAAGGCTGAGGAACGCTATTGATTATAAAAATGGCGCCAGTATTCTTCTTAATCCCTACCTTGAAACAGATCTTACCAATGTAAGGGGAACTAATTATGGTGTTGAGTTATATTTGAAGAAAAACGTTGGAAAGCTGACAGGTTGGGTCAGTTATACTTTTTCGCGGTCGCTACAAAATACTAATGGTCAGTTCATAGATGATAAAATTAATGATAATCAGCTTTTTCCTTCAAACTTTGACAGACCAAACAACCTCATTATTAATGCAAACTACCATATCTCAAAACGGTGGCGCTTCAACGGGACATTCACCTACAGTACAGGACGTCCGGTTACATTGCCGGAATTGAAATTCGGGTACCAGGGTTACCAGCTGCTTTACTATTCTGACCGGAATAAGTACAGGTTAACAGATTATCACAGACTCGATGTTTCAATTACGCTTGATGAATCGCTGAAGATCAGAAAAAAATGGAAAGGAAGCTGGACATTATCAATTATTAACCTGTACGGAAGGAAAAATGCATATTCGGTTTTCTATAAAAAGGAAGCTCACATGAAATCAAATGAATACAGACAATATGATACATACATGTTATACATTATAGGTCGTCCTCTCCCGACATTAACATATAATTTCATCTTTTAATATGAAACCAACCAATACAATATTCCTAATATTTCTTGGCCTGCTTACCTCCTGTTATAAAGTTTATGAACCAAAGATTGATACAGGGAAGAAAGTACTGGTAGTAAATGGAATGATAACAAATAAGGTTGAAGTTTATCATATCACACTCTCTTATACTGAACCTTTCAATTCATCCAGAGCTGCTGATCCTGCAACAGGAGCTGACGTTACTGTCACCGATGACCTTGGAAACCGGTACCTGTTCAAGGAAGGCAGTAGTGGAAATTATACTTCTGACACTTCGCAGTTCACAGCTATTCCCGGAAGAAGCTACAGGCTTCATATATTAACACCGGACCTGCTTGAGTATGAATCTGATCCCCAGAAACTATTTCCTGAAGTTCATCCGGATTCTGTTTACTCGGAGTTTGATTCAAAGAAGACACTTGATAAAAACACAGGATTAGTAGTTTTGACACATGGGGCAAATATTCTTGCAGACATCCGAAACCAGTCCGATACTCTTCCTCGTTTCAGGCTTGCATCAAATTTGGTAACACAGTATTTTTATACTATTTGTCCAATCATGGCACCATGTGATTTTTTTTATTGCTGGAAGACAACCAATGCCAATTCCAATATTAATCTTACGGGTGGGATATATTCCGAGAGCTCAGCTTCTATAAGAAAACACCTTATTTGTTTTCTGGATGATAATTTATTTTGTTATGCATTGTATTATTATTATAGTGGGGCAACTTCATACTATCAGTTTTTTATGATTCATCACCGGATCATATACTTAAAACTTTACACACTCAATATTGAATCTTTTTTATATTATAAGAGCCTCGATAAACAGTTACAATCTGAAGGTAAACTATTTGATCCTATAGCTGCTCAGCTCAATGGAAACATTAAATGCATAACCAATCCGGAAACAAAAGCTATTGGTTTTTTCGAAGCCTCGTCTGTAAGCTATTCTGCTTATACAGTGGATTTCAGGAATCTTACCAGTTTTCAACCTTCAATAATAAGAATACCTTATATCCTGCCTCCTGAAACTAATGGATGCCGAATCAATAATATTCCTCCTTTTTGGATTAATAAATAGAAATTTACGAACAAATGCAATTATCAGATATTATATATGTACCCGGATTTGTCAGACAGGAATCTTTGAAGGACCTTTTATTTAGCCTTCTGATCCTCCTAAGCAGTTGTTGTTCAACTAGTGCACAGAACAATAACGAATCATTTAAACATGAAATGGTTTACCTGCATACTGACAGAAATATTTATCTTGCAGGTGATAACTTATTTTATACTCTTTATTTAAGGGGAAATCCTGGTAAGATGAGTAAATATGCATATCTGATTATCCGCAACAAGAATAATGCTTTTGTATCTGATATCAGACTGGAAATCAATAATCAGATAGCTTTCGGATCTATTAGTCTCCCAGACACACTCTCTTCAGCTATTTACCAGATTGTTTGTTATACGAATTGCATGAGAAATGAAGGAGAAAAAACTTATTTCAATAAAGAAATTTTTATTGCTAACCGGTTTGATGAAAAAATGGACCTTTTTAGCAGCCCAATCAATGATGGTTCACATATTTCTACCGGGCTAAATTCAGGCATCACAAGGTTGGATGAGAATCTTATTATTCAATTGGATAAAAAGGTGTACTTTCAAAGGGAAAAAATATCGTTTTCAATTGAAAGCAATAATATTCCCGATGATGCAATTGCCCGTCTGTCTGTTTCAATAAGTGAGATAATACCGGGTATTCCTGAGGAACGATCCATTTCAGAATATTTTGAGAACAACAATAAAAGCTTTTATACAGGAAAACCAAATCAAAATCATTGCAGTTTTCTTCCGGAAATTTATGGACCGGTTCTGCAGGGGAAAATAATACCTGTAGCACAATCGGATAAGCAAAAGAATCCTTTAGAAACAGAAATATCAGGTACCATAAGACCCTACACCCTGCTTGTATCAGCTGTTGACAGTGTAGCGAACCTGCAATTTACTGCTACTGATTCAATGGGGTCATTCGGCTTTATTCTTAACCCTTACTATGATGGAAAAGAGTTAATTATAAGGCTTAAAGATAATGCTAACTCAACTATCATTCCAGACGACAAATTCAATTTGGTCCATCCATTTACTCCTTCAGGATTTTATATTGTTCCAGGTGTAAAAGAGTACATTATACAAAGCGGGAAAATTGTTCAGGTCCAAAAGTTTTATAACCAACATATAGCAGTAATTAAAGAAAAAGAATTTCTTTCATCAAAAACAATTCCCCGGGTGTACTATAAAAACTATAATACAATTTTCCCTTCTGACTTTATCGAGCTTAAAGATTTTGTGGAAATTTCAATAGAGATTGTGCCTGCATTTAAAGTCAGGTCACTCGCCGACAAATTTGTCTCAGTCTATCTGAATCTTCAGGATCAGGCACATATAAATGTTGAGCCAACAATCTTTCTGGATGGAGTTCCAATAGATGATGTGAATCAAATCATCAGGCTTGGCAGCAATAAGATTAAACGGATAGAGTCTATTCCGGTGAAGAGGTTTTTTGGAGAAATGTCATTTTCAGGCATACTGGCAGTTTTCAGTAAAGATCTTGAGATAAATAATATTCAATTTAAGACACCTGCAATAAAATATCAGACCTTATCAAGCGAGTCATACACAAAACCTGAACCTTTTAAACCAATCTTTAACAACAATCATATCCCTGACCTGAGACAGATTTTATTATGGGAACCTGAGATATTATTGAGAAAGAATGAAAAACAAAAAATAGATTGTTATGCATCTGATCTTCAGGGTAAATATCGGATAAATATACAGGGTATAACATCCAATGGATATCCTGTAAATGGTTCAGCGGTTTTTATTGTACAATCCAAATCGAAATGAATTTATGAAAGCCGAGGCAATACTTACTCATATTATCCTTATCGTAATCACTTTCCAACATCTGTATGGCCAGAAAAACTGTTATAGTAATAGTATTGATAAAAGCAGCCTGGAACCATATCTTTCAGGCGAAATTTTTACCCCTGGTTTACCGGTTGATGCTATAACCTATTTTAATCAGGAATGGCTTTCAGGAGAAATTTTCCTCTCAAACGGTGAAATTGCCAGAAACAGACTCATAAAATACAACAGATTATTGGATGAACTATTCTGGAAGGAACCAAAATCCGGAAAATCAATTAAACTCGACAAAGAATCAATCCTGAAATTCAAATTTCTAAATATTAATGGGGATACATCGGTCTATTTCGGGTCTGGTGAAAAAGGTTTAAACATCTGAATGTTAATAAAATATGACAAGTTTA
>JBAXXU010000193.1:0-4658 GCA_037127735.1 Bacteroidota bacterium | reverse complement strand
GTTTAATGAAAGTACCTACCTGATTTTTGAAGGGCTTTCAGGTTTTAAGGTTGAAAACGGGATGGTATTTCCCGGTCTCAGTTTAAAAGGAACTGATAACGAAGGTAATATTATCCTTGATTACGATGACCTTTTTGCTGATTACACTGAAAGCGGATTGGCAGTTTCCGATTTCAACGGGCAGGTATTATCTCATTTCATACTCACCGGCCCGGAGTTTAAAAACCCTCTTCATTGTGAACTGATAATCAGAGACAAAAAAAGTGATGCAAGGATAAGGGTATCAGCTGATCTTATAGTTGAATAACGTAAGTCAACATTCTTTTTCACTTAACACAGGAAACTCTCAGCTAAATCACTTTGAAACCGAAGCATTCATCACATTCTTTATATCTCTCCAGCCTATAAGGATAATTTCGTTTTTCTTCAGAAGGTTTTTAAATTCAGTGCTGAGAACCAGATCAAGATCTTTTTGGCGCCACGATGAACCATACTCATCATGTCCTTTACATATTGCCTTCATCTCATCATTATCGATGGCAAGATGAACAATCATCTGATTTAAACCGGGTTTCATCTCCTCTATTCCTTTCTTGTATGCATCTATCCATTTGCCGGTAATCATCTGGGGTTCAAGCATAAATAAATTATCAAGCAGAAATATTTTTGAATCCAATACTTTGGTCACATCCGGTGGAAACATATTCAGATATGCCCTGGGAAGTAGTAACGGCAGATGATATTCGTCTGAAACGTTCAGGTATGCCTTCACCAGTTCGGGATTTGCCATCACGCTGCCCATGTGAGTATCGATGTGTGTGGGTTGAACGCCGGAAGCGATTGCTTTATCGATCTGGGCCCTGAGTTCCCTGGCAGCATCCTCTCCTTTAGCCACCTTCCCGAGTTCTTCAACAGTCGCGTAAAAATATCCGTTAGTGTCGAGCAGGCTTGAAATCTGGTCAGATGGAGATACGCCATCCCATTTATAAAGATCCCACTCGGCAGTCATTGTCAGATGAATCCCCACATCCAGGACAGGGTGATCCTTTACATAGCTGCTTATGTCTGGAGCCCATGGACAGGGTACCATTATGCTTCCGGAGGTAATGCCTTTATTTTCGAAAGCCTTCAGGCATGCAGTATTTACTGAATTTGCTAAACCCATATCGTCTGCATGGATAATGAGTAGTTTGGAATCCCTTGGATAACCTAACATTTCAGCCAGATTTTTTTTGTCCTGGGAACTGATACTTAAGGTGATTAACAAGCTGGTGATAACAAGTATTATTTTTTTCATTTATTTGTTACTTATTTTATAGACTGTTATAGCTGTAAACAAATTTAAGATTATTCGTCAATAAAGATGCTTTGTAAAAGAAAAATACTGCAGTTCTAAAAGCGCACAGGCTTTATAAAAGTTAAAAAGACAAAAGAAGGAATATCCTTACAGTCGTTCGTAGTGAGCCATGACATATAATAATTGTAATACGAAATAATAATTTTTGAAGTCATAAACTAATTGGATAAATTTGTTTAAAAACAGAAAGGAAATATTATGAATAACAAAACATCAAAAAAAATGAGCCGCAGAGGATTTGTAGGTACTTCTTCTGTTGCGTTGGCAGGATTAACTATTCTTCCCGGTAATGTTGTTTCCGGATTAGGGCATATTGCTCCCAGCGATAAACTTAATGTTGCCGGAATAGGTATCGGTGGAATGGGCAGAAATAACATTTTAAATGTAGCAAAAACAGAAAATATTGTTGCCTTATGCGATGTGGACTGGGGCGAAGCTACAACCGGCGTTTTCAAGACTTACCCGGGTGCCGGGCAGTACAAAGATTACAGAGTCATGCTCGACACCCGGAAAGATATTGATGCAGTTATCGTTGCCACGTCGGATCATACACATGCGGTAATAAGTATGGAAGCCATGAGGCGGGGTAAACATGTATTTACCCAAAAGCCTCTTACACACACAGTACATGAAGCCAGAACACTCGCGAAAGCTGCAAAGGAATTTAAAGTTGCAACCCAGATGGGAAATCAGGGCCAGGCCGGTGATGATCCCCGCCGGTTACGGGAAATGATCTGGGATGGGGTTATCGGCCAGATACATGAGGTTCATGTATGGACTGACCGCCCCAATAACGGTATGTTCAACACATACTGGCCTCAGGGAGTAAACCGGCCACAGGATACTCCGCCGACTCCTGAAACACTCGATTGGGATCTATTTGTTGGCCCGGCTCCAATGCGGCCTTATAATCCTGCTTATCACCCGTTTAAATGGAGAGGCTGGTGGGACTTTGGTACCGGCGCTCTGGGTGATATCGGATGTCATTCTCTCGATCCCGTGTTCCGTGCACTGAAACTGAAATATCCAACAAGTGTCGAAGCAGTATCAACCCTGGTAAATGAGGAGACATATCCTCTTGGTTCAATGGTGCGTTATCAGTTCCCGGCCCGTGGTGAAATGGCCCCGGTTACTCTTACGTGGTATGATGGCGGAATCCGACCCTTTAACTTACCTGAACTTGAAGACGGTATTCAGATGGGGGTAGGAGGTACTCTATTTATTGGTGATAAAGGGAAGATACTTGATGATAAGATTCTTCCTGCAGTATTGCGGAATTCTTATACTCCACCCAAACCCTCTATACCATCTTCCCCGGGACATGAAGAAGAGTGGATACTTGCTTGTAAAGGTGGAAAACCGGCCGGTTCTGATTTTGAATGGGCGGGGCCTCTTACAGAAACAGTGATACTTGGAAATATTGCTCTCCGGAAGGCAGTGAAAGAAAAACAAAGCGGACAAATCCTTAAGTTTGATCCGGTTAATTTCAAATTCCCGAACATGCCTGAAGCCGATCAATTCCTGCACTGCGAGTATAGAAAAGGCTGGAGTTTGTAGTGGTTGTAAATGAATGCGACTACAAGACTACAGGACTTCTTATGAGCAGATATACCCTTCATCGGTGTCCGGATTTATAATACTGTACAAAGTAGTTTTACCGGAAATAAAGCGTACCTTTGAGCAGATATAGCCAGACCTAATAATTATTAACTAACCAAATATCAATTCATGGGAAGATCGCAGGAGACATTCAACAAAAAAGAGGTAAAAAATAAAAAAGAGAAAAAGAGAAAAGACAAAGAAAAGAAGCGGCTGATAAGAAAGGAGACCGGTAAGAAGAGCAGTTTCGATGACATGATTGCCTATGTTGATGAATATGGAAAATTATCATCAACTCCTCCCGACCCAAGCAAAAAAATACATGTTGAAGCAGAAGGTATCGAACTAAGCGCTACTAAAAACGAACCTTCACAAAAAAACGATTTCGTACGAAAAGGAGTTGTCACTTTTTTTAACGATTCGAAAGGTTTTGGATTCATTCGCGATATGGAATCCAAACAGAGTGTTTTTGTGCATGCAAATAATCTTGAAGAACAAATTAAAGAGAACAACATTGTTATTTTTGAAATAGGTAAAGGACCAAAGGGACCAACTGCGTTAAAGGTAAAGCTATTTAAGGACTAAAAGACTGAGAGACTGAGAGACTAAGGGACGGAGGGACCTTCTTATCACATTGAATTTTGAATTTTGAACATTTGATATCTGACCCGGAGCAATAAACATTTAAAATGTTGATCTTCATACCCGAACCGGAACTCTCAAATCAAAACGGGTAGTAAGCTTACAAAACACCATTTTTATAGGATCATAGAAAGTCCATAAATCATATTATGGGCTTTTTTTTACCATTTGTATGATCAGACATACCATTGGTTGAGTTATCCTTTTCCGGTATTTGATTATGGTTTACATTCGTAGTGAAAATTGAAACAAAGGCTTCATAAAAATGAAGAAAATATTAAGACAGACATTAAAAAGTTTTTTTGAAAATTAAAAATTATTAAAATTATTACAGCCATGAAAAGAATGTTTTTTGCAGCAATACTAATAGTAGCATTTAGTACTGCATCGTTTACAAGAGAAGTTGTTGCTGAAGGTAAAACTCACTCAGCATTAGGAGACTACAAGATTGAGATAGCCGATAATCCGGTAATGTTAAATGGCGAAGAGTTAAAGGCTTTTGTGATCAGCTATCAAAACTCTCCTTTGGAGGTTACAGTCGCGATCAGAAAAGGCGAGAAGTGCAAAAATTATATTGTACTTTCCGATAAACTCTCCGTTCAGTATGTATGCAACGAGAGCTATTTCGGTGTTGAGAAACTTGACAAATCCTTTGAAAAGGATGGTTATACAACCTCCGATGCAGCTCTGAACAGAAGTGAGTATTTTCATCAAAAAGTTTTAGCTCCCGGGAAAAGAGGCGAGATTGAGAATGCACAACTCATTGCAGCATATTTCCCTATGCTTATTAACAGCAATGATGAAGCTCTCGCTTCAAGGTAATGATCTCGGTAAGGCCGTTCGGCCAACACTGGTTTTAGGTTTTAATTTAACTTGAAAAGACATCTGCGGATGTCTTTTCTTTCTTTAAATGATCTCAGAACTGTTCCCTCTTTTCATCAACATGGTATTATACTTCTACCGGTTTCTTACCTCATACTCTTTATGTATATTTGTCAAAATATATTCAACCCATCAACCCATCAACCCATCAACCCATCAACCCATCAACCCATCAACC
>JBAXXU010000192.1:0-4670 GCA_037127735.1 Bacteroidota bacterium | reverse complement strand
TACCCCAAAACTCCCTGTCGTTCCTCAAAAAGTGCGTGGATGAAGGCAAACAGGTTGATTTTTTCCTATATCCGGGTCATGAGCACAATGTACGGGGAAAAGACCGGGTACATTTGAATCAGAAAATGGTACAGTATTTTCAGGAAAACCTTTGACAAGCAATGCAAGCAAAGCAGGAATTTGCTGATTTGAGAATCCTTACTCCCTACTCCTTACTCCCTACTCCTTACTCCCTACTTCTTACCATCCCCTGCCGATCTATCTTCCTGATTTTAAACACATAACAAATTCATCGCCGAAAATACTGTGTTCATCGGGTCTAATCCTGTGTTTATCGATTTTTTTATACTGAGTCTAAATAAGGCGGTAAATTTGCAGCACAATAAATTAATTATCAGCACTTTGTTAAATAATTGTTAAATGAACATCAGACTGTAACATTAAAATTAACCTTACGTCTGATATGCACGAAAATGAAAAAAGTAAATCAACCAATGAAAAATACCAATAATATGATACCAATAAAAACTATATATGCACTTACTGCTATTCTCGGATTGCAATTCAACACAATGTTCGCAACAGGAAATTTCGGCGATCCACCTGCTTCTTTAAAAAATACAATCAGCAAAACTATTTCTTCTGTGCTTGCTCCGGTAGTGCCCATTGAGGCAACATTTGAGGAAATTTCTGAAATGAATTCAACCATGCTAAGCATTGCCGGATTGACTCCTGTAATTTCCATGATTGCCGATTTCAGTGACGAGGCTCCGGTACAGGAAGTCAGCGTAATAAACCTGACGCCGATCACACCCATAGATGCTGAATTTGAAGATGAAACAGAGAATAACGGCACAACTTCCCTGATAGATCTGGCACCGGTTGCACCTGCGGATGGCGACTTCGAAGCCCATGTTTAACCCTCTATATATTTCCCTTAGTGTTAATTGTTTATTGCAAAAGCCCGCAAATGCGGGCTTTTTTATTACTGACATATCATTCTGTATTGCCAGGTTATTAACTGTAAAACTCACGCAGGGAACCAAAGTAGCTGGAATTCCAACCATCCACGAAATCATCATACTCTTCATCCGGAATATTGGTATGGATCAACTCTACAGATGTCCCCATACCCTTAGGGTGCAATATAATCGTAACGATTGATTCCAGCTTCTGGTCACCAAAATACCACTGCTGCACAATTTTTTTCCCCTCCTCAAATGCAATATTTTTCCCGGTAATGCTGCCCTCCCAAAGTGAAAATTCTGACCCCGGCAAGGTTGTCATTTCAGCAGGTTCACCTGTCCAAAGCAGCAGTGTAACCGGATTTGTCAATGCATTGTAAACCTCTTCAGGAGGTGCCGGAAGGCTGTAATATTTTTTAAAGTCTTTCATAAAGGTGATAATGATCTTTCACGACGAAAATGTTGATTGGTCAGGCTATCGTCTTCGTAACTCATATTTATATCTTGTCTCCGCCTCCATACTTTTATCAGCAATAAAGATAATCGTTTTACCGCCGTCGAGTATGACAGGATATTTATCTGCTGTCGATCCGGTCAACAGTTTTGAATGGGGAACATTAAACCGGTGATTTGCTATATTCATCCTGTTTGTCAGCACATCATTTTTCATAATTCATTTGTTTTATGCCTACCAAGGTACGGATCATTTTCGATCTTTGTCCTGTTTATTATTAATTAGTTTTAAACAACAAACCTCATGTAGCTTAAAGAGGAAGAAACAAGGTCTGTAAACGGAATTTGTAATAAAAATAGTGTATTTTTGTTTTGAATATTGCAATGCTTATATGGAGAAAACAGAGAGAAGAAAGCGTCTTGTATTGATTAACCCAGGCAACCCGATCTCTAAGAACCTGCTCAGGAGAGAATCCCTCCAACCACCGCTTGGTCTTGGAATTGTTGCAACTTTAACGCCTGCCAATTGGGATGTAAGAATTATTGATGAAAATTTCAGGAGATTTCGTTTTAAAGAGGCTGATCTGGTTGGAATTACTGCACTGACTTCCACGGTATACAGGGCATATGAAATTGCTGCAGAATATCGTTCGAGAGGGATTCCGACGGTACTCGGAGGAATTCATGCTACATTAATGACAGAAGAAGCGTCGTTGTATGTAGATACAGTGGTTGTCGGCGAGGCTGAGGCAACATGGAAGCAGGTCATTTCTGATTTTGAGGAAGGTAATCTGAAAGCCAGATATTATGGTTATGCCTCTGACCTGAATGGTTTTACCAGCGCCAGATTCGGACTTTTTCATCCCGGGTATATTTTCGGAGCAATTCAAACAACCCGCGGTTGCCCGATGAACTGTGATTTTTGTTCTGTTCCTGCCATCAATCATCACTCTTACCGTCTCCGCGATGTTAACGAAGTTCTGGATGAGCTTGAGGCCATACCTCATCGGATAATTTACATTGTTGATGATAATATTATTGGAACCGGAAAGACCGCCAGAGAGCATTCCCTTGCTATATTCAGGGGAATGATAGACCGGAAACTCAATAAGGAATGGTTTGCCTATGTTTCTCTCAATGTCGGAAAAGATGAAGAATGGATAAAACTGGCGGCAGAAAGTGGTTGCCGGATGGTACTTATTGGCATTGAATCGGAAAAACCCGCCCAGTTAAAACAATCTAAGAAAAGCATGAATCTTAGCATGGGACCTGAAAGCTACAGGAAAGTTGTACGATTGCTTCATAAATACAAGATTTGTGTGCTTGGCAGTTTCATTTTCGGAATGGAAAACGACCGACCGGAGGATCTGACCGACCGGATGGAATATATGCGGAAAAGCCCTTTTGATGTGACTCAGCCCAATATTATGACCCCCTTTCCGGGCACTCCGTTGTTCGACCGGATAAAACAGGCTGGCAGGCTTATCTGCAATGATTTTCCGAAAGACTGGAGGCATTTTCATGGCATTCACATTGTTTACCGTCCCGAATTCATCGAACCTGCTTTACTGGAAAAGGAAATGATCAATATTTTTGCCCGGTTATTCAGTTCCAGGCAGTTGATCATACGTTTTTTCAGAACCTGGTGGAACACAAAAAGCCTGCGGACAGCTTTATGGGCCTATAATACCAATCTTACCTATAAAAATATATCCAGGGTGATTGCAGTAGCTAATAATAAGGAAGGTCTCTATAATAATGATTAAAAAGAAAAAACTTCTTTTAATAAACCCTGTCAGCAGATACAGAAAGGGATTCGCCCGGGACCTGACCTCAAAGCATCCTCCATTGGCTCTTGCAATAATCGCTTCTTATACTCCTTCTCATTGGAAAATTAAAATTATTGATGAAAATTATCAGACTTTTCACTTCCGGGATGCAGACCTTGTTGGAATTACCTCTTTCACTCCTTCAGCGCCAAGGGCTTATGAAATAGCACAGCAATATCGTCAACGGGGTATCCCTGTTGTGTTTGGAGGAATACATGCCTCCATGTGCCCGGAAGAGGCGCTGAATTTTGTTGACGCCGTTGTCGTTGGAGAAGCAGAAAGTGTATGGCCGCAGTTGATTGATGATTTTGAGAAAGGAAAGCTACAGAAAATCTATTTTGGAAGTTTTCAGGAAATGGTGAACCTGCCCATGCCCCGGCATGATTTATTCCATCCGGCTTATGTTTTTCACTCAGTCCAGACATCCCGTGGCTGCCCTATGGGATGTGACTTTTGCACTGTCACCGCATTTAATGGCAAGCATTATCGCGTGCGGCCTGTGGATGAAATACTCGATGAACTTGAGTCCTTCCACAACGACAAACGGGCGGTGGTTTTCGTTGACGACAACCTTGGCGGAATGGGGAAAAAACATCAGGAAAGAGCGATGGAACTATTCCGGGGAATAATTGACAGGGGGATAAAAATCAACTGGTTTTCACAGACATCATTAGATATTGCGGATAATGAGGAATTGCTGGGGCTCGCCGCAGATAGCGGCTGCAGAATATTACTTATCGGAATTGAAGCTGAAACTGTTGAAGCCCTTAAATCAGCCAATAAAAGTCTGAATGTTAAAAAGGGGGTGGAAAACTACCAGAAAATCTTTAAAAAGATCAACAAATATGGTATTGCTGTGCTGGGAACCTTTATTTTCGGTCTTGAGACAGATAATATTGAAAGTATCAGGAACAGGGCCTCATATATTATCAACTCTAAAGTAGACTGTATTCAGACAAGTATTCTTACCCCATTGCCGGGAACTCAACTGTATAAACGGATACTCGCTCAGAACAGACTAATATGTAAAGACTTTCCGCATGATTGGCAATATTTTCATTTTGCCGATATCGTATTCCGCCATCCCGTGATGCGTGCAGAAGAAATGGCTCCGGAATTAATAAAAGCCTGGAAACGTATATATAGCCCCTGGCGGTTGATTATCAGTTTTTTCAGGACATGGCGAAATACGGGGCACCTGACATCTGCTGTTTGGGCTTATCAAACCAATAAACATTACAGGAATATCCTCTTTGAACGCGATATCTGGTTTGGTAATTAGAAAACCTCTATTTTTGACGCATGTCTGAAAGAAAAAAACGTCTGATTCTGATCAATCCCTTGAATAGTGAACGAAAGGGATTTGCATTGGACAGAAGTTCCCGCTATCCGCCGTTGGGGCTCGGTATCGTAGCTGCATTAA
>JBAXXU010000191.1:0-4706 GCA_037127735.1 Bacteroidota bacterium | reverse complement strand
TATTTAACTCTTTGTAATTTAAAGTAATATTATTACCCAATAATGCCGGCAAACCCGGATTTTCTTTTACCTGCTGTTCAAATTTCTGATGAATACACAGATTATTTTCATATGGGGCATCTGTATTGTTAAATTCAAAAAGCTTTTTATTATCGTTTTCTGAAATAACCTGAATTTCTGAAATAATCTGATCCTTATTTTCTATCAAAGATTGAACTATCTTTGTAAAGACATCAATGAAACGGTTAATTGAACTTTCTTTATATAACAAAGTTGAATATTCCAGATGACCATTGAATTGATTATTCTCCTCCCACAGGGTGATAAAAAGATCTAATTGTGAGCCATTTCTCTCTACGACCAATGGTTGTATTTCAAGGTTATTCAAAGTGAAATTCATTGGGGGCTCAAAAGTGAATCCTGCCTGGAAAATTGAGTTCCTCCCACTGTTTCGCAAGGAATTATTTATGGTTAAAAATGGCACTTCTTGTTTCCTGTGTACCCTAAGTAATGATTGCCTAATCTGTAATATAATTTCATGCCCGGTTATGTTTTCAGAAAAATCCACCAAAACAGGGACAATATTTACAAAACAACCAAAAGTTTCTGCGAATTCTATTTTTCTTCTATTTGTTAATGGAACACCAATAACAATTTTTGATTGATTACTTAACCGGTTAAGAAATATTGAAAAAGCCGTCAAAAGTATTGTAAAAGCATTTACAGAATGGTCCTTTGCAAATTTTGTTACTCTTAATGAGGTGCCGGCGTCTATTTCAAAGAACTTTCTTTTACCATCAAGGTTGTCTATTTTAGGTTTGGGAAAATCCGGAGAAATCTGGAGAATTTCAATTCCTTGTGGAATTTCCGTTCTCCATTCTTCTAACTTATTCTTAGCTTCTTCAGATGAAATCCAATTATTCATCCAGTTCGAATAATCAGAATATTTATTTATCGTAGCTAATTCCATCCCGGATTTGCCGTAGGAATACGAATTATATAATTCTGTAAGTTCTCTTTCAAAAACCTGTCTGGACTTAAGATCAATTATAATATGGTGAAAGACAATTGTAAGTACCGAAATATTATTATTAAAAGAAAATAATCTAATCCTGAATAAGGGCCAGACCGTTAAATCAAAAATCCTGTGTACTTCATCTAAAACTTCTTCCTGGACCAAAGTGCCATTGAATGATTCCTGCATATCAACAACATCGATCTTAAATTTTATTTCACCATCATTCCTGATTTTTTGGTAAACCTTATTATTCCTTTCACAAAAACTGACTTTCAATATTTCATGTCTGTTAATTATTTGGTTTATAGCGCTTTCTAGTGCCTTGATATTAATATTACCTCCAATTCTTAATACTGATGGAATGTTATATACTGTATTTTTCGGATAGATTCTATTCAAAATCCAAAATTGTTCCTGGATTTGTGATATCTCGCACAAATTCTCCTGGATATTATCCTGTTTTATCTCATCTTCTATCGACTTGCGGTATTTGCGCGGGATATCTTCAGAACCTTCAAGTAATAGCTTTGTGATATCACTAATGCTGAATTTTTGTAAAATATCAGAAATACTAATTATTTTTTTGAAATTAGTTTGAATAATGCTACCTAGTTCTGCTGCTCCAATTGAATCTATATCAATATCACACAACCTTTTTTCATATTTTACTACTAAATCTTTATCTCCCATTATCCTTATTACCTGATTTGAAAGAAAAGATTTTATGACATCTTCTTGTTGTTCGCTGTCTGACCCTATTAATTCATCATTGATTACTTCTTTCAATACTGGTCTATCAACCTCCTGAGAAAATATGGTACTATCTTGTACATTTAAGTTCTTTTCACCACAAATGACAAATAACTGCCTGAATATTACATGATCAGGGTCATTTAGCATCTTATACCAGTTTGCTGCCAGGGAATCAAGAGTCTCCTTTCCAAGAAACCCTTCAGTTACAAGACTTTTTGAGATGTTTACGTTTTCAGCCTGCAACATTGCTTTATCTCCAACAAGATCACTGTGTACGTTTATTATTTCAAATTTTATGTCGGAAAATTTTTCTTTCTTTAAATATTTAGGTATCTGCCTGCCAACCAAAGGATTACCGCCTTCAGAAAATCTTGATTTACAATATGCCTTGTACATCTCCTCCAGTTCAGGGATTATAGGATAAGTCAGTATATGATAGGCAAAATCATTACTGACTATAACCAGTTTCCCACCCGGTTTGAGTATCCTGTATAATTCTTTAAAGGCATCCAATGGAGATTGAAGGTGTTCTATTACTAACCGGGATATTGCAAAATCAAAAGTATTGTCTGGTAATTGAGTATCATATATTGAAGCATGTTTGACATCGAATAATTTTATATTATCCTCAACTGAATTCTCCTTTAAGACTTCTATCAGGTATGGATCAATTTCAAGCGCTGTTGCGTCACAATCAGGCAGTTGTCGTAATATATTTTTTATTAAGAATCCAGGACCACTACCGCACTCAATTATTTTCATCCCATTTATTAAGCCAAACTTTACATAAGCCTCAAATTCTTTTTCAAAGAATAATTCTACCTGAGCACGTAAACGTTTAACTTCAGAGATCTTATTCTCTGTGAAACTATTCAACTGATATGAACCTTTCATACTAATGATATTAATAAAGATTTTTAATTAATCCAACTGCCATATTATCATAAAGTTATCGTTCATTGGATATTCAAACTAAGCGTTAAACGGGAACATTCTGAAATATTATGGCCACTAAATCTCACCTTCAATAATCCTTGAGTCATCAATTATTGTTTTTTTAATCGATTTTTGTTTAACATTCTTCTGTATCGAGATATCAATAACCTCTGCCAGGTCTTTTATCCGCGGGCTGTCAAAGAAAATCCTTAAGCCCAAAACAATGTTAAAAGCAGCCTCGATTTTCGAGAAGACAGATATTGCCAGCAAAGAATTACCTCCGACTTCAAAGAAATTGTCGGTCGCTTTTATATCACCGGTTTTCAATGCTTCACTCCATATATTATAAATTACCTTTTCGACCGGAGTCAGTTCAATATCTTTTCCCTTTTCCGGCCCCTTTATCTCAAGCGCCAGGGCTTTCTTGTTTATCTTGCCGTTTGCCAGCCTCGGAAATCCGACCGACGTCTGAAAGAAGGATGGCATCATATATGAAGGAAGCCTCCGCGATAATGAATTTATAATATCCTCACGCGTCAGATTAAAGCCTTCTTCGACATTCATGAAAGCTACCAGCCTTTCGTCATTCTGATCGAACTTGTGAATTCTGACAACTGCTTCCTGTACCAACGGTATCCTGGTCAGATGGCTCTCGATCTCCCCCGGCTCGATCCTGAAACCTCTCAGTTTTATTTGATTATCGCTTCTCCCGAAGAGCTCTATGTTGCCGTCTGAAATAAACCTCCCAAGGTCCCCTGTCCTGTACACTCTCCTGTCATCTTCAATCACTACAAACTTCTCAGCAGTAAGTTCGGGAAGGTTGTTATATCCTTTTGTTAAACATTGTCCTCCTATGCAAACCTCCCCGGTTACCCCTACAGGAAGCTCTTTACTATTTTTATCCAGTATTTGGATGAAGGTATTATTTATAGGCTTGCCAATCAATATTGGTATTCCGGCTGAAGTGATCTGAATACATGTTGAATACACAACTGTTTCAGTCGGACCATAGCAGTTCCAGAATTCCCCAACCTTTGGAAGTATCTGACTCACAAAACCAGAAGTCAGTGCCTCACCTCCGCATAAACCTTTTATCCTGTCACTTCCCTCCCAACCACTTGCCAGCAGTATACTCCAGAATGATGGCGTTGCGGAAATAAGAGATATATCATGCTTGTTGATAAGATCTATCAGGGCCGAACCATCAGTAGTGTCGCGTGAAGTTGCAACAACTATCGTAGCTCCCTTCGATAATGGAACGAACAATTCATAAACCGACATATCAAACGATAATGTCACAACAGCAAGCAGAATGTCACTCTCCTTTATTCCCGGCTTTTCAAACATGCTTTCAATAAAGTTGACAACTCCTTCATGATGGACCTTTACCCCTTTGGGCTTGCCTGTTGATCCTGACGTGTAGATCATGTAAGCCAGTGACTGATTGTCAATACTGATTGCAGGCTTTTTAGTACTGTGTCCTGATATTTTATCCCGGTCGATGTCGGTTAGAACCATTATTGTCTCTGGGAAATCATTGAATTTTTCCTTCAATGAACTCTGTGATATTAGTACCTTCGCCCTTGAATCTTCATACATATATGCTATCCTGTCATTGGGAAATATGGGATCAATTGGAAGATAGCAACATCCTGCTTTAAGTACGGCAAGAACAGCCACCACCATCTCGGCAGAACGCTCAAGGCACATTCCGACCACATCGCCACCTCTGATTCCAAGAGATATAAGGTGATTTGCCAGCTGGTTTGAACGGTTATCCAGTTCCCCGTATGTTATTTGCAAATCTCCCGATATAACTGCCGTTTTATTCGGCAAAACAACAGCTTGCTGTTCAAAGAGTTCAGAAATTAAGCAGGAAGAAATATCTCTTTTAGTGTTGTTGAATTCTGCCAGCATCTTTCTGTCGGATTCCGATACAATTAAAAGATCTTTTAGTTTCTGATCTGGATTGTTGACTATTGATTGTACAAGCGAAATA
>JBAXXU010000190.1:0-4712 GCA_037127735.1 Bacteroidota bacterium | reverse complement strand
TTTCCCATCATGAAAACCAAAATTCAATTACTTTTGACTTTTTCACCAAGCCCTATTTCAGAAAATTAAAAGTAAAACGTGATATTCTTACTGATTCAAGTGAAGTTTTCGTACAGGAAATATATCGGGGAAAGCTTTCACTATTTGTTTTACACTCTTTTTTTATTGAACGAAGAGAAATAATTGCAAAGAATAATGTTTATTTTGAGAAAGAAATTTATGCAGAGAAGCCTGCTTACTTTTTATGTTTTTCAAATAACAGAACAATTGCTTTAAAGAGTTTAACCTGGAAAAACCTCTCGATATTTCTTCCTGATAAAAATGTGCAAATTAAGCAGTTCTTTAGGCAAGCCAGAAAAGTCAAAATTGAAAATTACCCGGATATGATATTTTTGATGAAATTTCTGGATTCTATTGTCATTCCCCAGCCATGATAAAATTTCTGCACAAGAAAGATTTTAGCTGACCATCGCATTAGTTTGAAGAACAACACGATGCAAACCTTGTCTATTGTAAGGATAAATTTATTAAAAACATCGGTTAATGTTGTATATCTGTCTTATAAATAGAAAAGAAATCATATTGAGAAAAATAAGAGAAGTGGGGAAACGCAGTGCGCCACATTCTGGGATATACCTACATAGCGCGTAAGAGCCACTGCAACTTCCCGTCACTCTAATGTTTTGAAACCGGTAACAGTTTTTGCTTCTGTCTCGTGAAGGTCGAAAACTATGATTTCATTCATACCTTCTTTAAGCCACGGGGCAGGACAATAGAGTCGTTTCTGGGGTCCGATTTCCCAATAACGACCAAGATTATGTCCATTAACCCAAACAATGCCTTTAGTATAGTTTAAAACATCAATAAAAGTATCTGATGAAAGGTTGCCTTCTTCTCTGGTAAGAATAAAGCTCCCCTTGAAAAAAATACCTGGTTTATTTATGGTTTTTCCTGACGACCTGAGGTTATAGATGAACTTTCTATCCATTGGAATATTATAAACTTTCCAGTTCATCAATGTCATTCCATTAAGAGTAACCCTGTCGGTAATACCTTTTCTGTCAATAAGTTCCTGGGCGAAATTTATGCGCCCCATTGCTTCAACAAAGATCTCGAGAACAGGAAATTCCACAGTGCTTTCCGGTATATCAATTGTATTTATTCCCTCCCTCCTGTCGAGTTTTCCGATATATTTACCATTGAGAAAAACAGTTGCATAATCGTGAATGTCGGTCACTGTTAGTTTTCCTTTTTTATGGCCGATCAGTTCAGTTTTATATAAAATGAAACCATAGTCCTGACCATAAGCTTCAAATGTTTTTGGCTGAACTGAGCTCACAGGTTGGGGAAGATTGTCCCAGACAGAAGTAAAGGGTTGCATAACAACGGAAGTTATTTCAATTGCAGGGACAGGATCGGGTATTAGAGGCAGTTTTTTTCCTTTTGGAAGATATGAGCCTATAAGGTTCCTGAGAGCCATGTACTTAGGAGTGGCCTGACCCTGCTCATTAACAGGTGCATCGTAGTCATAACTCGTGACGTCAGGTTCATAGCCTTTCCGGCCTGAGTTTGCCCCGGCAGTAAAACCAAAATTTGTTCCTCCGTGAATAACATAAAAATTAAAAGATTTCTTGTTATCCATAAGAAATTTCACCTCTTTAAATAACTCTGTTGAATCGGGTTTCGCCCATTTCTCGCCCCAATGTGTCAGCCAGCCGGGGTAAGTCTCGCTACTGAAAACAGGTACGCCGGGATTCATTTTAGCTGCAAGGGCAAAGTCTTCTAATGAACTTCCTGAATCGAGGCCCACGGCGCTCCCCGGAAGAGAGCCTGCTTCAAGCATATATGTCGTGGGGCCATCGCCCGTGAAGGTAGCCACATCTATACCGTTTGCAGTCCAGACTTCCTTTAAGCGCAACAGATAATTCCTGTCATTTCCGAAACTGCCGTATTCATTTTCAACCTGGAGCAAGAGAAGAGGACCTCCTTTTGTAATAAGATAAGGTTTTATCTCTTCAGCCAGCCTGGCTATATATCTTTCAGCGGCTGCCATATAACGGGGGTCCATGCACCGTAACTTAATATCAGGGATCCGTAAAAGATAAGGTGGAATTCCACCCAACTCCCATTCCGCACAAACGTATGGTCCTGGTCGGATGATCAGCCACATCTCCTCTTCCTGAACAATTTTAATAAATTCTGCAAGATTATGGTTACCTGTTGAGAAATCGTAAACACCCTCTTCCGATTCATGATAATTCCAGAATATATAAGCTGAAATTGTATTACAGCCCATTGCTTTCGCCATCTGTATCCTGTGACGCCAATATTCCGCCGGTATCCTTGCCGGGTGCATCTCGCCGCTGATCATCTGAAAAGGCTGGTCGTCAAGCAGAAAATCTGAGGTCCCCAACTTGAATGTATGTTTCGCTTTCTGACCATCTGCTGAAACATTTGTCAATAAGATAAATACAAGCAATATGTTTAAAATTTTTCTCATAATAATAATATCATTTTTAGTAATGTTAAACAATAAGCTAACCCTACAAAAAATTTACAAAGAAGTCAACAATTTCCCCGGATATGACTTCCAAGTACCCAGTACATAGTAAGCCATCACCAAATTTTCAAATTTTCAAATTTCCAGAACCCAGCACCTGATTCTCAAATCGCCTGAAAACTATGTAGTTTCCGGTAGAATCCATCCTCCTTACTCATCAGCTCTGCATGTGTTCCTGTTTCAACAATCCTGCCTTCATCAAGCACCACTATCAAATCAGCATGTTGTATTGTTGAAAGACGATGGGCAATTACCACCGAGGTTCTGCTTTTCATTAATTTGAGTATTGCATCCTGAACAAGCCTCTCCGACTCGGTATCGAGCGCGGATGTCGCTTCATCAAGGATAAGTATCGGAGGGTTAGCCATAATAGCCCTTGCAATGCTTATTCTCTGGCGTTGTCCGCCGCTGAGCTTGTTTCCCGATTCCCCGACAAAGCCTTCATAACCCATTTCTGTTTCAAGTATAAAATCGTGGGCATTTGCAATTCGGGCAGCATTTTCAACCTGTTCCATTTCAGCTGTTTCAACACCAAAAGCAATGTTCTCGGTGAACGAAGTATTAAAAAGAATTGGTGTTTGACTCACAATTCCCATAAGATACCGGAGATCTTTTATCTTAATATCCCTGACATCAACACCGTCAATCAGAATGGCGCCCTGATCGACATCCATGAACCGTGGGAGGAGATCGGCAAGAGTTGACTTCCCGGCTCCTGACTTCCCTACAATAGCGACAGTCTGTCCTTTTTTTATCTTCAGGTTAATATCCTTTAGAACCGGCTCGCTGTTATAGGCATAATATGCCCCTTTGAATTCAATTGAATCATTAAACCCCTTAACATGAATTGCATCTTTCTTCTCTGCTATTTTTTCTTCAGCGCCGAGTATCTGATCTATCCTGTCGATAGAAGCCATTCCTTTCTGAATACTGAAATAGGCAGTTGCAATGTTTTTTGCAGGTTGAATTATCTGGGAAAATACCACGAGGAAAGTAATAAGTTTATCGGGAGACATACTACCCGACCCATGCAAAGCCAGATTCCCCCCGACATACATTAAAACCATAACCACAATAGTTGAAAGAAATTCGCTTATAGGTGAAGCGAGGTAGGCTTTTCTTATAACTCGTTTAAATACTTTCGCGTATCTCTCATTTGATTCGGCAAACTGCGCCTTCATCTTTTCTTCAGCATTGAAGCCTTTGACGATCCTTAAACCGGTTAAAGTCTCTTCCACCACCGACAGGAGCCTTCCGAGATGCTGCTGACCAAGAAGTGAAGATGATCTTAATGTACGGCTGGTCCTGCCAATCAGCCAGCCACTCAGAGGAAGAAGCGCGAGAGCAAAAAGTGTTAATTCGTAACTGCTGATACACAGGTATATTATGAAAATCAGGATATACATCGGATCCCTGAACATCATAGTAAGTGATGAGACAACAGAAATTTCTATCTCTTGCACATCATTCGAAATTCTTGTCATTACATCGCCTTTCCTTGCATCGGTAAAAAACGATAGCGGCAGACGTAAAACCTTATCATACAGTTTTTTTCTTAGGTCGCGAACCGTGCAGCCCCTGATAAATGCCATGCTGTTATTGGCCATAAATATAAATCCGTTCTTAAACAGGCTGGCCACAATGACTATTAGTATAACTAACATTAAGGCGCCGGATTGTCCGTGCTTATCTATGAATTCAGAAAGAATATACTTACCAAAAGCATCCAGATATTTTAGTGTAAAATGAAAACTACCGGGATCTGTAACATTTTCTACCCTGTTAAACAAAATCTTAAGAAAAGGGATCATTAATGTATATGATCCCAGTGCAAATACTGCACTTAAGATATTATAGACGATGCTTCTTATTGCTGACCAACGGTATGGCGCAAAATACTTAAGCATCAACCTTACGTTTTTCATCTATAATGTATCTTATTAATAACCGGTGTAATTAAATGGGGTAATTGCCTTTAGTTCTGTTTTCACCTCTTCACCAAGATCAAGGTTTTCAATAAAATTATTTATTGATTCATGGGTGATCTTCTGATTTGTGCGCGTTAATTCAAGAAGAGCTTCATAGGGTTTAGGGTAGCCTTCTCTACGCAGGATAGTCTGTATAGCTTCCGAAACAACCGCCCAGTTATTAT
>JBAXXU010000189.1:0-4717 GCA_037127735.1 Bacteroidota bacterium | reverse complement strand
ATGATAGCTCATAATATCAGCCTTTTACAAACCTAAAGCTGCAATGTGGGTTAAACAATATTTTGTTCAAGGGAACTATCCACCTTTCTTAACTGTGCATTTCAATTTCATTGGGAATAAGGGCAGCCATTATCAAGGAGTCGTAACTATGGATGCTTCAGCATGGCTCCCCGATCCTTCTGCAGTGACTGTTATCAAATTCATGTGCCACTAAAGGTTTATCAGAATTAAAAATTGACACTACATTAAATTAATCCCCCGGATATCAGTCCCGGGGGATTTTTATATTTGGGTGCTTAACAAAGAAAAAGCCCTGCATACACTTTATTAAAAGAAAATCATAGTTACAAAGCCACCCCTCTTTGCTTCAGCAGAGAGGGGACGGGGGTGAGTACATGAGTTTCGAGGATTAGACTCCCTGCGGTCGCCTGATCCTCTTTGAAATGCAGCCCAAAGAAAAAGCCTTGCATCCGCCTTCAGCGTTAACTATGGATTGAAGTATGATCATTTGAACAATCGAATGCAGAATGCAGAACTTCTGAATTCGCTGTTCGTTTGTTCTTCGTTCTTAATTCTTAAACCCCCCTAGCGAAGAGTAATGAAATATCTAACCTTGATTTGATAAGAGACATGGCTTGTATTCTTCAGGATATATTAAATGTGTCCATGACCAATATCATTCCGGATAATATTGAAGAGTGTTGAAGTGATAAAAATGACTAACAATATCACACAAAGCCAGGCGAACCAGTCCCCGGCCCGGGAATATATTGTCTTCACTCCTTTTACAGGTAATTCTGTAATGATAGTCCTGTTATCCAGAGTTTTATAAAAATCCAATTGCGAGAGAACCCTTCCCTGGTAGTCTGCACCCATGGTCAGTCCCTCAAGGGTTGTTCTCAGCATTGAACATCCGTTCTCAATTGCGCGCAGCATAGACAATTCAGTATGCATATTAGCTGCTCCTCTTGCTGGTTCATCACCCGGAACTATAAAAATGTCCACACCTTTTTTCCCGGCTTGTCGGATGAAGCGGTGGAATTCCATTTCAAAACAAATAGGTGAGGCAATTCTCCCATAAGGCGTATTAATGATCTCGACCAGGTTGCCCTGGTAAAAATTGGCATTTGGATTTCTTCCTTTGTAATGATCATATTCGATCTGTCCGTCCGGTTGGATTGCGAGTATATGATTTTGATCAGGCCCTTTGTATTCGCCGAGTACCAGCAGACTTGGGAAAAAGTAAATCTGATTTTTCCGGGCGAAATTCTGCATACGACTTATTAATACAGCTTCGTCCTCAGCAAACACAACAGCATTGCCGCTGGCCCAGGAGAGAATCCTGATGCCCGAAGGAATGAGCTTTTCTGAAGTAGCAAACAACTCATCCTGAACCTTATATGTTAATGTACGATATTTTTCCTTTTGTTCGAGTTTAACTTTTTCAGCCATGGCCTCATAAGTATAGAAAAAGTTGTCCTCCTGGAAACCAACTATTACTGATCCGACCTTGACGGTTCCATTAGCAGGGGTAAAGAAAGCCAGACGGATACTACCCCAAAATATTATTAGAAGAAAGAGCCCTGTAAACAAGGCAACAGTTAGTCTGACTTTCTTCAGATCGAACTTTTCTTCCCATAATAGATTGATAATAGAAGCAAGCCAGCCGACCAGGAAAGATAGGCCCCATACTCCGGTTATTGAAACAAGCTGTATTAGAGGTTTAAAGGAGAACATCGAACCAGTCCAGTGGAGTATAGTTCCCAGTTGTTCGACATAAGAGAGGATGAACTGGATCACTATCAGGGAAGCAGGGTATATCAGGGTTGAAAGAATCTGATTTCGGATTCTCTTGTTCAACAGCCGGTCAATAAGGAATGGGATCATAACATAAAATGTATAGCTCACAGCAATAAGGATTTTAAATCCAGGTTCCACCTGTTCAGCCAGACCAATGAAATAAATATGCGATGCCAGAAGAATAAAAGGGAAAGCCAGCAGAATTCCCCAAAATCCGCGTCTCATCCTGAAATATCTTAAAAAGAAAATAGAGCCGATCCAGGTTGTAAACGGGAGGTTCCATTTGCCTCCCATAAATAAAAGAAAAACGCATCCCAATAATAGCCATAGGAAGTTTATTGCCGATTCTTCTTTATTGTTCGATTGGTTTTTTCTGAGGTTCTTCATACTTAACTCATTTTAGTTCATAAAAAATCAACTATCACAGGTTAAATATATGTGTGGCTTACCTGTAGCACAAGATAATTCCCTGGAACAGGCCTTTTTAATAGTTAGGGTGTAATTAATCGAATTTGGATTGTACTGCCAGCTTATTTATTAAGCCACTCTTTGAAGCCCTTAACTCTTTCGCGGCTTACAAAAACTTCATGATTATCCGGCAGAAGCTGAAGGATCAACCGGCGGTTGAAATAACCGGAAAATTTATTAATTGCTTTTATGCTCACAATAGTATTACGGTTTACCTGATAAAACTGTTCAGGATCAAGCAATTCACTCAATTCAGTTATGGTGTTTTCTACAACTGACCTTCCGCCTTTCAATAATCCGGCAAACACCAGACCATCTTCAGCAAGGAAACATGCAATTTCATCGGCAGAAAGATATTTAAAACTATTACCTGATTTTACCAGAAACCGTCGCTTATAGCTCTTCAGATCCGGTGAAATAATTTGATAATACTCTTTAAGATTAACCCTTAAATAGGCTTCTTTCATTTTTGCAAACTTGTCAAAAGCCTTTTTCAGATCAGCGAAATTCATAGGTTTCAGTATATAATCAATGCTGTTAAGCCTGAAAGCGTTTAATGCAAATTCGTTGAAAGCAGTTATAAATATTACCGGTAATTCCATATTCACCTGATCAAAAAGATCAAATGATGTTCCATCGGTCAGCTGAATGTCTGCAAGAATTAAGTCCGGTAACTCCGTTTTGTGAATGAACCATTCAACCCCTTTTTCGACCGAATCAATTGGCCCTAATACCGAATATGAATTATCATATTGTTTTATAAGTCTTGTGATAAGGTCGGCAGTGCGCCTCTCATCTTCTATGATCAATATCTTCATATTTCAACCAAGTTTGGGAAGATTTACGACAAAAAAATTGTTGGATTCCCCGATGAGAACCTGCTGATTACTTTCGATAGTATATCTTTTTCTAATATTTGGCAATCCGATACCTGTTGATTCGTGCAACAACCTGCGCTTGTTTATATTATTACGGATAATAATAGAGTGATCATCTTCCAGGATTTCAATGACCAACGGATTATTCTTTGCAAAAGTATTGTGCTTCACTGCATTTTCTACGAGCATTTGCAATGAGTGGGGGAGTATTCTGCATTTTGACCGGGTATGTTCAGACAGGTTTATCAACAAAGAAATATAGTCCTGGTGACGGATCTTTATCAGAAAATAATAAGAGTTCAGATTTTCGAGCTCTTTATCTAAAGTGACCAGACTATCGCTATTCATTTCAAGGATGTAACGATAATGTTTTGACAAATGTGAAATATAGTCTGCAGAAAGTTCAGTGCTTTCATAAATCAACGATGACAGTACACTCAGGCTGTTAAAGAAAAAGTGAGGATCAATCTGATTCTTAAGCGCCGCATATTGAGCAGTAATGCTCTCTTTCTTTTGCTGTGCCGCAAATACCTCCAATTCTTTAGTATTTTTTATTGAAGTGATAAAAATATGTGTTCCGTATACCAGAATGAAAAACAGAATGAAGCCGAAGAGCATTTCAGGATTAATATTAATGGACTTGAAAATATCGGAAGTATCAAATATTTCTGGGTTAATAAAGGGTATGTCCTCCTGAAATGGAATTCCAAACAAGTAGTGGTCAATTATAAAATAACCCCAGTTAAAAATCATCGAACCTGATATAACAATTAACAGTAGAATAAGGGTTACTACTGAAAACCTTCGGTACCAGTTTTTTTTATCTGGTGTAAACTTTATAAGCTTTTTATAGATAGCGCTGGCGGTTTCCCAAAACAACATCCAGTATATAATAAAATAAAAGCTGAATACCAAACTTCTGAGGCTTGGTTCCAAAGCGCCTGAAAATGAGACATCACCCTGCTTGAACAGCAAATGAAAAATTACTATTACGGATAACCGAAGCAAAAAACTCAGCTTTTTATTCTTCATAATTATTAAGTCTTCATGAATGAAAGTTAATTAATAATTTTTACAGTAGAAGAATATTGTTCATTTTTCGATATATGATTCATAATCCTGTAGTCATTTAGACCTTTATCCTATTTTTTGTGTTTAGCAAAGAAAAGGTCATGTTGTGTTGGCGGAGATGCCAGGAGGTTTGAAACATCTAACCTTGATTTGATTAAAAATATGGTAAGAATTACCAATCTGGAGGAGGCTTTATCCAATAATAAAAGGCCTCATCAATCATTAGCATGAGACAGTCGGATTATACTAACACCCTGAAAATTTAAATTAGTCGTGTGAATTTTATGGACAAATCAGCAATTGAATTGCGTATTTGTCCAAATATTTGTATATTTGATTTATGATACAAAGTCTCAATTTATGAGAAGTTCAGAGGATATAAAAGAAAAACTCCCCATCAAAAATGATGAGGAGTCTTCTCTTGTAGCGGAGGAAGGATTCGAACCTCCGACCTTTGGGTTATGAGCCCAACGAGCTACCACTGCTCCACCCCGCAATAT
>JBAXXU010000188.1:0-4813 GCA_037127735.1 Bacteroidota bacterium | reverse complement strand
CCTGACCATTACCTTGCAAGTGTGGGAGGTAATCTTGGAGAAACAATGGGTAATATTATCTCCAAAACGTATGTTGTGCTGGTTCAGGAAAAACCAGATGCACTGTTAATCCTTGGCGACACAAACTCTGCTTTGGCAGCAATCTCCGCCAAGCGTTTAAAGATCCCCATCTTCCATATGGAGGCCGGTAATCGTTGTTTTGATCAGAATGTACCAGAAGAGATTAACCGCAAGATTTTAGACCATATCTCAGACATCAACCTCCCCTACACGGAACATTCGCGCCGGTACCTGTTGTCGGAAGGATTCCGAAAAGAACATATTTTCGTTACCGGTTCGCCGATGCAGGAAGTGTTGCAGCAACATAAAGCCGCCATTGACAAGTCGGATGTACTGAATATACTAGGGTTGGAACCAAACAAGTTTATCCTTGTTTCTGCCCACAGAGAGGAAAACATTGATATAGAACAGAATTTTATTAGCCTGATGACAGCTATAAACTCGATTGCCGAACGCTACAAGCTACCAGTTATCTATTCAACCCATCCACGGAGCCTTAAATTCATCGAAAAGCGTAAATTTACATTCCATCCGCTTATTCAAAACCTGAAACCATTTGGCTTTCTCGACTACAACAAACTACAGATGAACGCTTATTGCGTGTTATCCGACAGTGGCACATTGTCGGAAGAGAGCGCCATGCTGGGTTTTGCAGGTATATTGTTGCGTACCTCCACCGAACGGCCCGAGGTCTTCGACAAAGGAACCGTCGTGATTGGAGGCATAGAAGGGAAGGATATAGAACAAGCCATCGAATTAGCCGTTTCGATGAAGGAAAACAGCGAACCAACCGCTTCCATCCCTGATTATGCCGATGCCAATGTATCGGTAAAAGTGGTAAGGGTCATCCAGAGTTTTACCAAAATTGTGGATAAGGTGGTTTGGGGAAAGAATGGTTAATAGTGAATCCATTTTCATATTTCTGTAACTTTGTAAAAAACATGAGTCAAATGCATACAATGAGATTAAAAGTGAATGATGGAGTTTATGACAAGTTGATATGGCTGCTAAGTAAATTCAATAAGGATGAAGTTGAAATCATTCCTGAAAATTCAGATTTTGCGATAAATCAAAAGTATCTTGCTGGCGAATTGGACGAAATACTGAAAGGGAAAGCCAGTTTTATAGAAATAGATGAGGCTGAATTACGGCTTGAAAATATCCTAACAAAGCATGAAAATAGTATTTAAGGATACTTTCATCATTCGCCTTGAAAATCAAATCGAATACATAGCGCTCGATAGCCCTAAACGAGCCAGAAAATTTAAAACGGATTTATTGACCAGAATCAAAGAAATCCAAACCAATCCATATCGATACAGAAAATCAATTTATTTCGAAGATAAATCCATCCGGGATTTGATTTTTAAAGGTTATACAATTGCATTTCGAATTATAGAAGAAAACATTGAGGCATTTGGTTTCGTGAAATATCAAAAGGGGCCAACAGACTAAGTGTTATTCGCGAATTAAACAAAAATATATGGCAACGAATTTCACAAATTACACTAAACTCCAGATGAAGCGGGACAGAATATTTTAAAAAAATCCGTGTCAATTATTGCAATCCATTGACTTATTTTATTGAAATTCGTGAACAACTCTGATAGCTCGCTCACACCTCTGGCTTACTAACCCACCGGAACTCCTCCTGTTCTTTCCATGATGGGATTTTGTCCGTTTATGATCAATGCCTCATTTCTTAAAAGATTTTGGTCAATTAAACGCGTTTACTCCGTTAAAGTTAGCTATTGGGCAATTATTCATGAGAACTGACCCTTGTTACGCAAGAGCCATTAAATCACAGCTGCTGCAGCCAATGTTGAAATGTTAATCATTACCCTTTATGATAAAAAATCATACTGATGAAGAAAGCCCTGATAACAGGAGCTGACGGCTTTATAGGATCGCACCTTACTGAATTACTGCTTGAAAACAGCTATCAGGTAAGAGCTTTATCCTGTTATAATTCTTTCAACTATTGGGGATGGCTTGAAGATATTCCTGCAAATCCATACCTGGAAATTGTAAGTGGTGATGTCCGCGATCCTCATTACGTGAAACATATCATGAAAGACATAGATATTGTTTTTCATCTGGCTGCTCTGATCGCAATACCTTTTTCATATCATGCTCCCGACAGCTATGTTGATACCAATATAAAAGGTACATTAAATGTATGTCAGGCCGCCAAAGAACTTGGCGGAATAAGGGTAATCATTACTTCTACTTCTGAAGTTTACGGAACGGCCCAATATGTTCCTATTGATGAAAAGCACCCCAAACAAGCCCAGTCACCATATTCCGCATCAAAGATTGGCGCCGATGCCATGGCGATGAGTTTTTACAATGCCTTTAAACTTCCGGTTACCATTGCACGCCCTTTTAACACCTATGGTCCCCGGCAATCGGCCAGGGCTATTATCCCGACTATTATCACACAAATTGCTTCAGGGATAAAAGAAATCAAACTTGGCGATCTGAGGCCAACCCGCGATTTCAATTTTGTAAAAGATACATGCAATGGTTTTTTGGCAATTGCCGAATGCGAAAAATCAATAGGAAAAGAGATCAATATCGCTTCAAATTACGAAATTTCAATGTCTGACACGCTGAATATGATTAAGGATATTTTGCAGAGTGAGGTACAATTTATAACTGATGAACAACGTATCAGGCCTGAAAATTCAGAAGTATTCCGCCTATGGGGAGATAACACTTTGATAAAAGAACTCACAGGCTTTGAACCTCTGTATAACATCAGAACCGGTTTGGAAGAAACCTGCAAATGGTTTACAAACCCAGAAAATCTCAAGAAATATAAAGCAACCATTTACAATTTGTAGGATGCAGGAATTATTTCAAAAACCTGTTGATTTTATCCGCGAACTGTACCGTCAATCCGAAGGGTTCATCCCACTTCACGCACCTGTATTTGCAGGCAATGAGAAGAAATATCTGAACAGATGTACCGAGACCAGAATATTTATTTTAATGGAACCGCAGTCCTGACAATTTGCTCTATCCTGAAGAATATCAATTGAAAAGCAACTAACTTTTTCCATAAAACATCGGGAAGAAACATAAAGAGTGAAATTTTATTGTAGCTGTGCACAACCACTAACATACAAAAATGATTAAATAATCCACCTTCTAAGAAGGTGGACTTGAAAAGCCCTTATAAGGGGCCAAAATTGAGACTCTGTTGTTCTTCAATGCGTTCTTGTTTTTCTTGGTATATGACGTACTTCTTGATCTTGTCTTCGTCAAGACCGATTGTGTCAACACAATGTCCACTTGCTCAAAAATAATTGCCCCAATAGGGCTTCTTTTTCAATTGAGGGTAGCTCTTGAATATTTTGATTGCAGGTTTATCTTTCAAAATACCCATTAGTTGTGAAATCGATATTTTTGGTGGATTATTATGATCAAGTGAATGTGATCTATCTAGATATTCATAGCTATCAATTCACATGATTTCCATTCCAAAAGCATTTGAATATCTTTAGTCAACAATTCCTTTACCAAACCTTCAAGTACACGAAATCTGTATTTTGGAACCCACACAATATGATAAGTACACCGATATATGACAGGACTTGATTTTTTATACTCGCTCATGCCACGAAATTAATCATTTTTATGGCATAGCCTCTTAGACATAACCACCACCTAAGGTGGTGGATTTAAATTTATATTAAAAAGCATGGCCGGAGGGCATATAGCTTGTTTACGTTTGGCCTGATGTTTTTGACCTATGCTTTGCTAAACCCACTGTCAATAGAGGATCTCATGAATTATATTCAAATTTTGTCATGTACTTAGCAAAGGAATATTAAAATTTCATTGATAATTGAGACTATTATATTCCATTTTGATATATTAATTAAACTAAATGACCTCTATGCTTGTATGTTAAAAAAATCACTTGTTTATATCATTGGGAAAGGCATCTCTGCAGTCTTGGCAATTGTGTTCATCCCGCTATATACCAAATTCCTGGCACCTCAAGAATACGGCATCTCCACCATTTTGCTTATCACGATTGGATTCGGATCAACAATTTTCACATTCGGGTTAAATACCGGTTTTATGGTCATGTATTATAAATTCGATAAAGAAACCAGCAGGAAGATATTTACCCTGATTCATCTTCTTTTCCTTATATTACTTCCTATTTCATTGATTATATGCCCGTTTTACACTACTGGAAAACTTTTTTTTGGCTCCGATTTTACCCTGACTCGTTTCTGGTTGATAAGCCTAACCATACTATTTTATCTCTATTATAATTTTTATACGGCATTCCTCCGTGTACAGCAAAAACCCCTTCTGTATGTGATTTTCAACATTTCGTATACACTCGTTGTCGGACTGCTGACCCTCTGGTTTATCGTATACATGAACTTAAGTTATTGGAGTTTTTTATATTCTACTTTCATTGGTAATTTCATGTTTGCCATTGCAGGTTCGGTTTATTATCGAGGGTTCTTCAAAAAATTCAGTTTCAGAGAACAAGCAGATAATATTCGCCGGTTATTCAGGATCTGCTGGCCAATACTGCCGACTCAGTTCGCAAACTATCTTTTGAATTCCGGGGATAAATACATTTTAAAATTAAAAAGAAGCAGCGACGAAGTCGGGATCTATTCCATCAGTTATAAATTCGGATCCTTATTTGAATCATTCCTGATTGGGCCTTTCTTTGAATCATACAATCCAGTTGCATACGATACTTTTGCCAATGATATCG
>JBAXXU010000187.1:0-4864 GCA_037127735.1 Bacteroidota bacterium | reverse complement strand
CTATCTGCATAATTCATGTAAGATGCCATCAGACTATTCCTGGCCATGTCGGCGGATAACTGGATCTGGTTGTGGGTATAGGTATTATTTATCAATTGATTTTTCAGACCCAGTTCAGATTGTTTTATCCTGTTCCTGTTTTTTCCGGCAGAAAAGAGCGGGAAATCCAATTGGAATCCCAAAAAGTAATATTTTGATTGGGTATTAAATTTCCAGTCGCTTGCCTGTGTGCCAAGATCCAGAAAACCATTAAGTTTAGGGACCCAGTATGCTTTGTTCATTTTTAAAACATTCTGGTATATGGATGCAGATTGATCCAAAGCCTTTAATTCAGTTCTGTTATTGATTGATGCCTCATTCAAAAGATATTGATCTACTATTTTCTGATCGACAGATACTATATAGGTGGTGTCAATAACTTCATCCATGTTGATATTAAGTATAAAGTTGAAATACATCCGGGCATTTTTCATTTGCTGCTGTGCCGATGTTCTTTTGGCTTCGAGGCCCTGTATCTCACTTTCCGATCTTAACACATATGCCTTGAGCGATTTCCCGTTATCAAGAAGACTTTGGTTCATTCTCTTGGCCTCCCGGGCCAGACTTAATGCGCCATCATAAATTGCAATTGATCTTACAGCACTTAAATAATTGTAATAAGCTACCCGAATATTCATGGTTAATTCGCTTTTATAGATCTCCACATCATACTCCTGCATTATTACTTGCTGTTTCCGGATTGTACGGTTATAAATAAGATCACTGTTAATTATTGGTAGAGATGTTCTGACTTTCAGGTCATAAAAATTTTGTGGAAAGAAATTTGTTTCCCCATTACTGATATCAGGAAATGCATTACCCGATGTCAGTTGATTCAATGTTCTGTAAACTGGATTTAACATATCACCAACTGGAATTGAAATACTTCTTCCCCCGCCACCCGACTGGTAATCGCCTTTAAAATCAATTGATGGGAAAAACAAGCTGTTAGCTGTTTTAAGTGCATTCAAAGCATCTTCGAGGCTTATATTCTTCTCCTGCAGTACCAAATTATTTTTTAGTCCGGTTTCAATGTATTTTTCAAGACTTTTTTGGGCATTGACGACCATATTCATCCAGAAAAAACAGATGACCAACAATAATCTTTTTTTGAATTTTGAAGTTGTAACCAACATTGTTATTGTTTTAAAAGATTTTGTTTTTACTCAGTTATTGACTATTTTTACTGTGAATAATAAGATCATAAAAAATTGAATCTTACACCGACAAAGGTATAGGTGCATACAGGGCTGTTTCAATAGTGATAAATCATCAATTTTTATGGAACCGAATTCTCCTTTGAACTCATTAGATCAGATTTTTTCCACCCAGGAATTTGCGGTAGATAATGCTGATTATCTCGAATTTGAGAAGAAAATCTACTTTTTGGAAAGATTAGCCGAAGTGGAGAATAGCTCGGTTATAGTCCTGGATTTGCACCAGAAGAAATATATTTTTTTACGATCGAGGTATATTGAGCCTTTTAATAATCCTCTGATTGATCACGATCCCCAGGATCCTATGTACTATTCTCAGTTTATTCATCCCGATGATCTTCCAATAGTTATGGATTCCTACAAAAAAACCTTCAAATTCTTTTTAAATCTGCCAGAAGCAGAAAGGAAGGATTATAAATTGATCCAAAATTTCCGGCAGCGCGATAAATACGGTAAATACTTAAACATTATTTTGCAATTAATGGTCCTTGAACTTGATAAAAAAGGTAATATCTGGCTCGCATTAATGCTTGATGATCTGTTACCTGATAAAATATCATTCGAAGGAGTTAATCGCAGACTAATTCACATAAAGACTGGCAAAATATGTTTGTTTAAGAATGAAATGGAACCTAATAAAAAGAATATTCTTACGACCAGGGAAATTGAGGTACTCGGATTGGTTTCCAAAGGTTTCGCAAGTAAAAAAATTGCAGATAAACTTTTTCTCAGTATAAATACAGTTAATAATCACCGGCAGAATATTCTTGAAAAGGTCAAAGCTGTAAATATAACCGAAGCAGTCACATATGCAAGAAATCTGGGTTTACTTTAAGGATTAAGTGTATTGGCTACGACTTAATCTGACAGTCAGCATATCGGTATTTATTCTGCTAAACCTGCTCAATATGCATAATCTAATTACTTACTAACTTTACCCGTTTTTCTAATGTAAACATTTTATATGACCTATATTTTAAAAGATGTTCTTCCAATCTTTACAGTGGATATAAAAACTTCAAATCCTTTAACATTTGAGGGTACTGTATTTGTAATTGCCGATAATCTTCTAATTACTTGCTGGCACTGTGTACAGCAAAAACTCTCTGACGAGGTCAAATATGCTGTACTTGTGGAGGATGAAAAAGGAAAGTATACCGGCTATACATTTTTTGAAGTTCTCCAAGATAGAAACGGTCATGATTTAGCCACTGCAAGAATTAATCGTATGAAAAATTTCAACCAGAAATTCAGAGGGTCGTTTCTTTGGGATTATCTCATCTAAGTTCCACCTTATACAACCTAACGACAACTCATACGAACAATCTTCCTTTGGGAGATTTCCTGAAGGGTATTGCTTCAAATAATTCTGTTGCTATTGCTCAAAATGAATAGTACTATATAAAACATCAATAAAATCAACCACTTTCAAAATATCACTGATTAACACCAAGTTAGGTATCCCAAAAGCCTTTGCTGCCAATTTCCTGAAAGTTCTGACTGGCGCGGTTTTGCGGACTTCGCCGGTTGTCTCTGAGACAAATGAGACAAAATGGATGCACGTATATGCTTGCTTTGTCCCACCAAAGCATTTAATGATTACTTGCCACTTAATTCTGTCATCTCAATATCTTCCTGCCGTTTATTAAATCGATTTGACCAGTGCGTTTGGAACTTACCAAATGCTTCAGGAAATTCAATACCGTGAAAATTCAGAAAGGACTTTATACGGTTTTTATATCTTGTGATATCTTTAACCAATGCGGCGCGTGTGCGAACTTGTGCTTTGTTACTTTGTGTTTGTATAAGTCTGGTTTTTTAATGTTTGTGAAATGGGTTTCTAAAACTAATAATTTTCCAGACTTACCATCATTTTGCAAACATGGTGCCTTCAGGGTTTGGTCGAAAATCATTTGTATATTTATACCGTAAATTTACAAGATACTTTTCGTCATGAAAACAAAACTCCTTTTGATTCTCGTCCTACTGTCAATCACACAGCGGGTCTCATGCCAGCAATCTGATTCACTTCTTAGCAAAGTTGAACAATGGAAACTGAAGCACATGATAAAAGGGGTCAACATACAGGTATATGCTGACGCCTATTATGTCGGGAATATCGGGGGTACCATTCCAACATCACATATTTATGAGTTCCAGACAAACAGTCCATATATCAATGAAGCCAGATTGAATATGTTTGACATCCAGCTTAATTACAACACAAGCTGGTCGAGGCTGATGGCTGAATTCAGACTTGGTGACCAGCCTTTGCTTTTATCCAATTCCACGGCTGTATGGACGAACTTCCTGAACCAGGCATCTCTGGGTTTTAAGTTTTCCAAAGGATTCTGGATTGATTTCGGATACCTCGATAGTCCGCTGGGAGTTGAGTCATCCATGCCGGTAAATAATCTGCTAAGCGCGTGTACAGTCGGTACATACGTTGAACCAAGTTCCGTCCTTGGCGGTTTTATTTCCTATTCTTCACCGGACGAGACGTGGATCATAGGCGTCTGGGCCGGCAATCATTTTTCCCTTCCTGACGGAAAGAACATTCATGTGACTTATGGTATTAATGTCTCCTATAATCCCTCCGACAAACTGACATTGTGCTTCAATAATTTCATGGGAAATATTGCAAAAAGCGGGGAACACTATTATAAATATCTTGCTTTTAATAATTTCTATATAACCTTTAACCCAATTCCAAAATTGAATCTCATTGGCCAGACCGACATCGCATTTAACAAAGTATCGAGTACCGACAAAGGCTCAGTGAGTATGAAGACTATGATTTCAGGATTACTGGGCGGAAGATATTACTTTATACCGAAATTCGCCGTGGCACTGAGGGCTGAGGTATATTATGACCCCCAGGATATTTTCATCCATGGGAAATATACAGGTAAAACATCAGATTTTGTCATCTACGGACTATCAGCAGGACTGGAATTCAATCCGGGCAAAGATGCTTATATAAGGTTGCAGTACAGTTATCTTACTACGGGTAATTCCAGTGTGAAACCCTTTAATGAAGTCATTTCGGAAAAGCCGCCCGAACATTACTGGCCTGACTATATGAGGCAGTGTTATACCGTCACGACAGGACTGAGATTTTAAACAAAAACGCAATTGAATTATATTATGGGCACCTCTAAAACCTACTTTTTTTTGATACCAGTTTCGACACAGATATATACTCAAAACGGGTTAAAACCATACATTTAAACAATTCCAAGTCCCAAATTTCAAACCCCAAATCTCAAGGCGCAAGCGAGGGAGAGTTATTGTTATCAAGCCTTGAAACCACGGATTTGGATTTTGAGTCTTGAAATTTGGAATTTGCGCTCAGAAAGTTATAATTTACGCCGTTTTGCAGTATATGGTATGGTTTTCTAAAAACATAATTTCAAAGGAGACTATTTTTCCTTCCTGGGGCTTTACAAAAAAAAGGCCCCGATTTACCGGAACCCATATATTCACAAAATAAATTGATCAGGACTTCAGCTATGGACTAAAGCATTTGTTTTACTTAATGTACATGAAAACGCGCTCATTGTCACACAGACGGATAAAAATCCAGTCCGCTGCTCAAACGCTGTACG
>JBAXXU010000186.1:0-5094 GCA_037127735.1 Bacteroidota bacterium | reverse complement strand
GTTCCCCTTGGGGATGAAGGGTAAAAACAGGACGGTTTTTCATATCTGTCAAAGTAGAATTACAGTGATATCTTTATCTTTGACGAAATAAATTAAACCAATTGAAATAAGAAGTGTTATATAGTAAAAGACCGAAGTCAGAAGTCAGAAGTCCGAAGAAATTGAGCTCCCGACTTCCGACCGATTTTACACAATCAATAAATGCTTACAGTATTCAATATACAGAGGTATTCACTGCATGACGGGAGCGGGGTAAGAACCAATATCTTCTTTAAAGGTTGCCCGTTGCGATGCCAGTGGTGCAATAATCCTGAAGGTCTGGAATATTCCCCTACCATAATGTATGATGAAAGAATATGCCACCGGTTTGGTGACTGCATAAGTGCAGGCAATGGTCAGATCACTTTGGAAAACGGGAAACCTGCTATTAACAGGGCTCGTATTTCAGATGCCACGGTTTTCAGGAATATATGTCCTTCTAAAGCGCTTATTGTGGCAGGCGAGGAAAAAAGTGTCTTAGATATCCTTTTGGAAATTGAAAAAGATATTCCCTTTTACAGCATGAGCAAAGGAGGCGTAACCCTGACCGGTGGTGAACCACTTTCGCAGGGAGCAGAACTCCTGGATTTAATTATTGAATTGAAAAAAAGAAGAATTCATGTATCAGTCGAAACATCACTTCATCTGGCTTGGGAAGTTATTGCGGACTATACTGATTTGATAGATGTTTTCCTGGCTGATCTGAAACATATTAATGTTGATAAATTTACAAGGTTCACAGGAGGTGATGCCACACTTGTAATGAATAATTTTCTCAAACTTGATATGACAGAAAGAAAGTTCATAGTACGGGTACCTGTCATTCCCCTGTTCAATTATTCTTCATCTGAACTTTTTTCCATAATTGATTTCGCGTCAGGCTTAAAAAATGCTTTTGAAATTGATTTTATCCCCTATCATTCTCTTGCCAGAGAAAAATATCTCCTCGCCGGAAAAGAGTATCTTTTTGAGAATCAAAGTTATATTGAAAAAGACGAATTAGGTTCTTTTGTAAAGTATGCTGAACAGAAGGGCCTTATTGCTAAAATAATGAACTGATATGATGATCGAAGAAAAAACAACTGCCATTTCAGAACGAATTGCAAAACTGAAAAAGGAGGTTATTTCAGTTTTGCCCACGATATGTACCGAACGGGCAAAGCATTATACAGAGGTATACAGGGAGCATGAAAACACACCTGTTATTCTTAAACGTGCTTTAGCCCTTGAGAAGACTCTAAGTGAGATGACAATCTATATTAGCGAAGGAGAACTGATTGTCGGAAACCAATCTTCAAAACTTCGCGCTGCACCTGTTTTCCCTGAATATGTAACGGAATGGATAATAAATGAGCTCGATGAATTTGATAAACGTCCCGGTGATGCATTCTTTTTAATAGATAATCAGAAAGAAGAGCTAAAGGAAATCTGCAGCTGGTGGAAAGGAAAAACTCTCCTTGAATTGGGCTATACACTTATGACACCTTTAAACAAGGAGATACACGATTCGGGAATTATCAGGGCTGAAGGAAATCTCACTTCAGGCGATGCTCATATTGCAGTAAACTTTGAAAAGATACTTGAAATCGGTCTCGGAGGATATCTTCTGAATGTTGAGACAATGGATATGTTGCTTAGTGATAATGACTGTGACTTCCAGTCAAAACTTAATTATTACAAAGCAACCGAAATAGCAATTAAAGCATTTCAATCCTTCATAAGGAGGTTTGAATTGTTATCCGTTGAATTATCTGAAAAAGAGATTGATCCGAAGAGAAAGGAGGAACTTCTTACAATCAGTAAAAACTGTAGCAACATTTCAGAGAATCCTCCAAACGGCTTCCACCAAGCGCTTCAGCTTACCTGGTTTGTTCAGCTTATTCTCCAGATTGAAAGTAACGGACATTCTGTTTCTCTTGGCAGGATGGATCAATATCTGTACAGCTTCTATAAAAATGATTTGCTTCTCAGCAAAATAGATGAAGAACTTGCGTTGGAGCTTCTTGAAAACACCTGGATTAAATTGCTCTCTGTTAATAAGATACGGTCATGGTCGCATACAAGGTTCTCTGCCGGAGGTCCTCTTTATCAGAATGTTACAATAGGCGGGCAGACTATCTCAGGTAAGGATGCTGTAAACGAACTCAGTTACCTTATTCTGGATTCTGTCGGTAGAATGAAACTTACCCAGCCAAATTTATCTGTACGATTCCATAATAATATAAGTGATAAGTTTTTGGCAGCTTGTACCAATGTTATTGAAAAGGGATTTGGAATGCCCGCCTTTAACAATGACGAAATTGTGATCCCATCTCTTATTGACCTTGGAATCAGAAAAGATGATGCCTACAATTATTCTGCAATCGGTTGTATTGAAATAGCAGTTCCCGGTAAATGGGGTTACCGGTGTACCGGGATGAGTTTTCTTAATTTCATGCGGGTATTTCTGGCTTCCATGAACAATGGCCTTGATACAATGTCGGGAAAGACTTTCCATGAAGGAACCGGCAATTTCGAAGATTTTGAAAATTTCAACCAGCTGATGGCAGCATGGAAAAATCAGGTTGAATTTTACACAAAAGCCACCATTGAGATTGACACAGCTGTTGATCTGGCACTTGAGGAGCTCGCACCTGATATCCTTTGTTCCGCCTTTGTGGATGATTGTATTAGCAGAGGAAAAACTATTAAGGAAGGAGGCTCAGTCTATGATTTCATTTCAGGTTTGCAGGTAGGTATTGCCAACCTGGGAAATTCTCTTGCTGCAATAAAAAAACTTGTTTTTGAAGAGGGAACCATAAGTAAAAAAACTCTTATGGAGAATCTGAAAAATAACTATGAAGGAAAAGAGGGTGAGAAGGTGCGTCAGATTATCCTGAATTATGCCCCGAAATATGGCAATGACGACGACTACGTTGATATGTTGCTTTACGAAGCATATATGTACTACATAAACGAACTTACAAAATACAATACCACCCGTTTCGGCCGGGGGCCAGTTGGTTGCAGGTATTATGCCGGTACCTCGAGTATTTCATCCAACGTACCATCAGGATCAGTGGTCCCTGCCACACCTGATGGACGAAAAGCATTTACCCCTGTGGCAGAGGGAAGCTCGCCCACTTCAGGAACAGATACACTTGGACCAACTGCGGTATTTAAATCCGTTTCAAAGCTTCCAACAAACAAAATACTTGGTGGGGTTCTGCTGAATCAGAAACTTTCCCCATCAGCACTTTCGAATGAGACACAGAAACAAAAACTTATCTCTATTATCAGGACATTTTTTACCACCCTTAAAGGCTGGCATGTGCAGTATAATATTGTCGACAGGAAAACTTTGCTTGCCGCTAAAAAGAATCCGGAAGATTACAGGGATCTCGTTGTTCGTGTTGCCGGGTACTCTGCATTTTTTACTACATTGTCTCCAGATACCCAGGATGATATTATTGCCCGTACAGAGCAGTCATTATAGTTTTTATGGAAAAGCTTCTTTGTGGAGTTGATCTTGGCGGGACCAAGCTTTCAGTCGGATTAATTTATCATGACGGAAGGATCCTTGATAAGATTACAGTTTACGACCATGCAGGTAAGGATGAAGTTATTGTAGTTGAGCAGATTACCGCACTTATCAGGCGACTCATTTCAGTAAACGGCCTTTGCGAGTCAGATCTGGAAGGAATAGGAATAGGATTTCCCGGTCATGTACGTTACAAAGACGGATTTACACTTACAACTTCAAATCTGAAAGGCTTTAAGAATTTCCCTTTACGCCAGTCCATTGCAAAAAACTTCAATATTCCGGTTATACTTGATAATGATGCAAATGCACAGGCATTTTGTGAATATAAGTTTGGCGCCGGAAGAGGTTATGAAAATATGATTTTTCTGACAATCAGTACCGGTATTGGTGCAGGTATCATTTTAAATACTAAGCTCTATCGCGGCATTACCGGAACAGCGGGAGAATTTGGTCATACAATAGTTAATTCCGATAATCATCAGATTTGCACATGCGGAAATGAAGGATGCCTGATGGCATGCGCCTGCGGACTGGCTCTGCCATATCTTTTCAAAAAGAAGACTGACCAGGGACTCATCACTTCACTCATACTCCCGCAGGATTTCAGTTATTCACAGGTAGATGGAGTACTTGTAAAAAAAGGTCTCGATACTGATGATCCGGTTTCAACCTCGATAGTAGAGGAGTGTGCTGATTATATCGGAATAGGAATCTATAATATTTTTCAGGTCTTCAATCCGCCGCTCATAATATTAGGCGGAGGACTTATGAGTTGGGGTGAAGTCTATTTAAATCGTATTAAGCATAAATTCAGCCAACTGGCCAGGGATATGATCTTTGACAAAATTGAAATAGTCGAATCTGAGGCAAAATGCGATTCAGGTCTTATAGGGGCAGCGGCGTTGCTTCTGGAATAGAAAGCTGCATAAAGCAAATCAAAAATAGAAAAGCAAAATGTTTTCATTGATAAAAGATGCAAAATTCGGCCGTCTCAAAAGGTTTTATCTATACTTTAGATACCTCAGTATGACTCGTGTTTTATCTGTGTAACAAGTATTTAAGACCTTACAGAGGGGCGACAGAGCATAGCCAATAACCAAAGGTATCAGTGATGAAAATTATTTCGATATATCAGGCCACGAATGTGGCCTGATGTGAATAACCCCCAGCGCCAGCTGGGGGAATGACTAACTTATTAATGTCAAGCCCTGAAAGGGCGTAATAAAATTTGAGATAATCAGCAATTTTTGTAAATTAGTCTTTTCTCGCTGCTTTACTAAGTTAATAATTAAAGACATGTCAAGTTATCGTCAACTCCTCTATCACCTTGTTTTCAGAACCAAGGATAGTGTTCCTACAATTAAGCAGGATAATGTCGATCAGCTTTATGCCTATATTTCAGGTATAATTAAAAACAAAAACAGTCACCTGTATCGCATAAATGGAATTGAAAATCACCTGCATATAATAACTGACTTGCATCCTTCAATTGCACTTGCAGATTTTATGAGATTTGAAGATGAGTACAAGAG
>JBAXXU010000185.1:0-5165 GCA_037127735.1 Bacteroidota bacterium | reverse complement strand
TTTGTGAGCCTTTGTGTAATCCTTTGTGCGACTTAGTGTTTAATATTTTTTTACCGCTAAGGGACACAAAGTACCTCACAAAGTAACACAAAGGGAAAGAGCACTCTAAGTATATTTGTGAATAATTCAGGTTAAATATGTATTGGCAATCATGCATATTGATAAATTGATTTTCAAGCGGTTTGTTATATCATGTTATATTGATTACCGATAGTGATTGTATTTTATCAGGTATAACACCCGATACTCATTAACTGTTATTATACCAAATTGAAACTGATAATGCTATAATGAAGACAGATATTGAAATTGCTCAGCAGGTTGTAATTAAACCTATCGTGGAAATTGCTGAAAAGCTTGGTATTAATCCTGACGAGCTGGAGTTATATGGTAAGTATAAAGCAAAAATCCCAATTTCACTGATTGATGAAGAACGCCTTAAAAATGGGAAGCTTATACTTGTCACTGCTATAACACCTACTCCTGCCGGTGAAGGAAAAACCACTACATCAATCGGTCTTGCACAGGCTCTCAATCTTATTGGCAAAAAGACTACGGTAGTTCTACGCGAACCTTCTCTCGGACCTGTTTTCGGAATTAAGGGAGGCGCTGCAGGCGGTGGATACTCCCAGGTAATTCCAATGGAAGATATTAACCTTCATTTTACAGGAGATATGTCAGCTGTTGAGAAAGCTAACAACCTGCTGGCAGCGCTCATTGATAACAATATTCAGCTGAGTGAGGGAAATCTCGGAATCGATCCTCGTACTATCACCTGGAAGAGGGTTATGGATATGAACGAAAGATCACTTCGCGATATCATTATTGGCCTTGGAGGAACCAGCCAGGGAGTCCCCCGTGAATCAGGTTTTAATATAACCGCGGCATCTGAAGTGATGGCGATACTTTGTCTTGCTAAAGATCTCATGGATCTGAAAAAAAGGCTCGGAGACATCTTTGTAGGTTATACTTATGGCGGAAAACCTGTTTTTGCCAGGGATATTAAGGCACATGGAGCGATGACTGCCCTTCTGAAAGAGGCCATAAAGCCTAACCTGGTGCAGACTCTTGAAGGTACCCCGGCAATTATTCATGGAGGGCCGTTTGCCAATATAGCCCAGGGAACAAACTCCATAATTGCAACAAAAATGGGACTCACGTTTAGTGAATATGTCGTAACTGAAGCAGGTTTCGCGAGTGAACTGGGTGCAGAAAAATTCTTCAATATTAAGTCCCGTTTTGGGAAACTCCATACAGATGCAGTTGTGATAGTAGCAACCATACGCGCCCTAAAGTATCACGGAGGCCTCAAACTATCAGAAATGCATAAAGAAGAGCTGGCAGCGCTTAAAAATGGATTTAGCAACCTCGACAAACATATCGAGAATATGAGATATTATGGTTTCAATCCTGTGATTTCAATAAACAAATTTGATACAGATACAGAAGCAGAAATATATCTGCTTAAGGAGCATTGCAGTTCACAAAATGTTGCTGTTGCCCTTAATGAAGGATGGTTGAAGGGGGGCAAAGGGGCAATCGGACTGGCTAACCTTGTAGTTGATGCTGTAAATGAAAGTCCCGATGGCTTAAAACCTCTGTATGATCTTGAATGGTCGTTTGAAAGGAAAATTGAAACAATTGCCACCAAAATGTATGGTGCAGATCATGTTGAATATACTGTACTTGCCAAGCAGCAACTTAAGAGGATAGAAGAACTCGGCCTCGGTAGTCTGGCTGTATGCATTGCAAAAACACAGAAATCTCTTTCGGACAACGAGCATAAAAAAGGCTGCCCAAAAGGATTTACATTCAAAATCAGGGAAGTTGAACTCTCTTCCGGAGCAGGTTTTATTGTGCCGATTGCCGGAACTATTATGCGTATGCCGGGTCTGCCATCGAATCCTTCTGCTGAAAAGATTGATATCGATGAAAAGGGTAAAATATCAGGACTATTCTAACCTGAGTTATTCAAAAAAAAATGAATTAACCGATATTGACTCAACATGGACCTTTGAAAAGTTTAACCCACATTGCAGCTTTGGGTTTGTAAAGAGCTGATATTATGAGCTATCATTTTTAAAAATTTCGACAGGGGGGACTACGGATTTTTTTCTCCCAAAAGAGGCATACCAAAAAGCCGTCAACCAAATTTTTCGCGAAGTTGCTCTGAAAGAGCCGAATATGAACAACCCCCGGCGCCAGTAAATGTGTTATAAACCCGGTATGACAGATGCATCTGTCAATTAATTACTATTTTTTCAAAAAGCATTTGGCAAAATGGAAAAATTATTTCAATTTTCGGTTTCAAGGATTAACTCCGTTGAAACCTCCTTTAAATGTTATTTATGGAAAAATATCAGGGAAAATATCATCAATATATATTAAATAGTCAAGGCGAAATTGAATTATTTATATCAAAAAATCAAGGCTGATAATATATGGATACACTTCAATTTTGTTGTATTGATTAAGGTTTTCGACTTAACAGCTGAAGTAACTATCTGGCCGCCGAAGCGTGCATTATCCAGCGATCCGTCGTAAACATTTCTTAGTGATCATCTGCAATTGTTAATTTGCTAAAGCCATAGCAGTAGCTAATGGCAATAATTCATCGACAAAAATTTAAACTGATCTAATCATGTTATTTAATTGAACCTCCTTTCGATTTGTGTTGATTGTCCCCAGATTCGGGAATGTTTCCTTTTATGTTATGAATTTACGGGAATAGGAAATTGCAAAAACTCCCTGAAATTCTCCCTTGTGATGCAGAAACCCTGACTCTGGTATGCATGGCTGAAGGTTAAGGGCAACCGTTTAGCCTGTTTTGGATTCCATTTGAATTCATAGCCAGTAATCAGGCCTTCCGTTTCTTCAACAAAATCCACTTCCTGCTGCTGTTTTGTACGCCAGAAATAACAGTTAGTCAATGATTTGCTATACTCAAGAATCTTCTTTCGTTCGCTAATCAGGAAATTCTCCCATAACGCACCAATATCTTTACGTGATGCCAATGGCTGAAATTGCCCGATAACCGCATTGCGGATTCCGTTATCATAGAAATAGATTTTTCTGGCTGTTTTGATCTCGTTTCGCAGGTTGCGACTAAAGGATGGCAACCGAAATATAACATAAGCCTTCTCGAGAATATCAATGTAGGAAGCAACAGTTTTAGGATCGAGGCCGCAGGTATCGGCCACTTCTGAGTAAACCACTTCGTTGCCGACCTGCCAGGACAGAGCCTGCACCAGCTTTTGTATGGAATCGGATTTCTTTATGTTGGCTAAGATCAGAATGTCCTTGTATAAGTAACTATTGGTCAGTTCTTTTAGAATGATCGCTGGTTCCTCCGGTTTAGCAAGAACTTCCGGATAAAATCCAAATATAAGCCTGTTTCCGAGGTCCTGTTCGGCCTTTAGAAATCCCACATATTCTTGATATTCAACCCAATTCACAGGTAGGAGCGTAAAAGTCCACTTCCGTCCGGTTAATGGTTCCTGTGTTTGATTCAACAGCTCAAATGAAGAAGAGCCACTTAGAATCAGTTGAATATCCTTAAACCGGTCAACAATGATTTTGGAGGTCAGGCCAATTTCACTAATACGCTGGCTCTCATCAACAAAGACAATTTTATTTGAGCCGATTAGCTGCCTGATCAGTTCGGTATTTGGGCGGTTTAGGAGATTAATCACGGTCGGATCATCGCCATCAAGCACGAGAACATTTTTTTCTCCTTCCAGTACCTTGTTTATCAAGGTTGTTTTACCGGCCTGCCTTGGTCCGGAAAGGATAATGACTTTTCCCGAGAAAAGTCTTTTTCTGATCTGGGTATCCAGTATTCTGGTAATCATGCTGCAGTAATTTTTGCAAATATACATAACCATTCCCGCATAGTCATAACTTTACGGGATTTCATTCCTCTAAAGTTATGATTTTTCGGGAATGGGGTATTTTGGCGATGGTTTTCACACCGTAAACGAGTGATCGCAATGCCATTTTGCTCTAACCCAACTTGCAGCTAATCCGAACGGAATTGTTGCTTTTCAATGAATTGGCAGTTTTCGAGTTCTGATTTGTGTACTACGGATTTTCGTTTTACGAAGGGTGCGTAGATGAAAAGAAGTAAATTTATTAATCCATTCTCCTGTTTGAGATTATTCATGGAGAACCTTATTCTGATTTCCGGAGCAAATTTAGCGTGATAAACAGAAAGACTTTTACCACTTACCCGTACCGAGCGTTTTTTCATCCATTTCAGAATTGATGATCGTGACACTGCAATCATTAATATCATTTTCAATCTCAGGGTGATTATCTCCGGCCAGGGCAATTTTCCATCGGGGGTCAATATTCTTTAGAAGGGAAATGACAGACTTCATTGATTCCAAAGGCCGTTCATCCATAGCGATAGCAGCAATATCAAACCAACCTTTTCCCTTTAAGTGACTGGTAAAATCGGTTAACATCATCGTCCAGAAACGGTTATACTCTTCCGAACCTATGGTGGAATGAAAGACAGTATCTTTTCCGAGAGTTTCGTCATAATACTAAAACTTCAGATTCCAGGGCACCATGGTATAGCAATTGATATGCTTATTAATTCCACAACTCATTACGAAGGAGACATACTTGTAGAACAGGGAATAATCATAAGACCAACTATTGTCTTTTCTTTTGATCCACTTGATCAGGCCCGGAAAATCATCATAAGTTTGATGGCCCCATGGCTCATTGATCAGGGTTGTTGTGATGGTCTTTTGTCCTGCGTTTGCAAGAAGTTCAAAGTAGGGTTTTATAAGATTAAAATGACGATCGCCAACAATGGCACATCATGTACGAGGGCTCTGCCTTAATACGGTTACCTTTATTGTCAATAAGATCAGAAACTAATAAACTAGGCTGTGTAAAATCGAGATCAAAAACAAATATCTGCACTTTTCATTTATTGACATTTAGGGTTTTTAAATTGAATACCTCATTTAACATAAATCACTTTATTAAAATTAATATCACCAGAACTGCTACCGGCCATGATATTAAAATTCCCCGGTTCCAATAAATATTTGCCTTTGTTATTGTAATACCCACAATCCTTCAGATTGATTTCAAACTCAACCTGCCTCGTATCTCCCGGAGGAATACTCACTTTTCTGAATGCTTCTAAT
>JBAXXU010000184.1:0-5365 GCA_037127735.1 Bacteroidota bacterium | reverse complement strand
TAGTCACTCTAGTCACTCTAGTCACTCTAGTCACTCTAGTCACTCTAGTCACTTAAACAATGTATATCAATTGTCACACATATTACAGCCTTCGCTACGGAACAATGTCCGTAGAACAGCTGGTGCAGAAAGCATTGGCTGCAGGAATTGATGTTGTTGTTCTGACTGATATAAATAACTCAACAGCTATACCGGAATTTGCAGGCGAATGTAGCAAAAACAATGTCAGACCCATTGCAGGTATCGAATTCAGAAATGATAATGAACTGCAGTATATAGGGATTGCACGTAATAACAACGGTTTAAGGGAGCTTAATGAGTTTCTTTCAAATCTGAATTTTAACAAGGCTTCTATCCCATTCCCGGCGCCTCAATTTTCTGAATCGTACATAATTTATTCCCTGAAAAAAATACCTGACCGTAAACTATTTGATAATGAGCGCATAGGAATAAAACCACATGAACTGAACAGCCTGCTTACACTGACTTCATCACTTAACAGGAACTCAATGGTTATACTACAACCGGTTACATTTGCTGAGACAGATAATATTTTCATACATAAAAGCCTCAGGGCCGTTGACAACAACATTCTCCTCAGCCATCTGCAACCGTGGCAGTGTGCCGGTGATGATGAATTATTCAGAACTCCTGCTGAAAATGAAAAGATTGTCAAAGAATACCCATGGTTAGCTGAAAACACAAAAAAGCTGCTGGATGACTGTAATTTAAACTTTGACCGGGAAGGTCTGAAAAATAAAAAAATCTATTCTGCCGGCAGGTATGACGATAAACTGCTTCTCGAAAAACTTGCCTGGGATGGAATGGTGTACAGGTACGGCAGGCAGAATAACGAAGCAAAGAAAAGGGTGAAGCATGAACTTGAGATAATTGACAGGCTTGGTTTCTCGGCATACTTTCTTATAACCTGGGACATTGTAAGATATTCAATGGCCCGTGGATTTTATCATGTCGGTCGCGGAAGCGGCGCCAATTCTGTTGTAGCTTATTGCCTGAAAATCACTAATGTTGACCCCATTGATCTAAACCTTTACTTCGAACGGTTCATCAATCCAAAACGGAGCAGTCCGCCCGACTTCGACATTGACTACTCATGGAAAGAGCGTGATGAGGTAATTGATTATATTTTTAAGCGATACGGTCATAGCCATACCGCCCTGCTGGGCACTATAAGCACATTCAGAGGTAAGTCAATTGTCCGCGAACTTGGAAAAGTACATGGGTTACCCAGGGAAGAGATTGATTCACTGATTGATAATCCTTCAGCAGAATCAAACAGGAATGAGATAACCAATACTATCTTTTCTACAGGTCTGCAGATTGCTGACTTTCCCAATATGAGAAGCATTCATGCCGGGGGAATCCTGATATCCGAAGAACCAATAACATGTTACACAGCGCTCGATATGCCTCCGAAAGGTTTTCCGACAACCCAGTGGGATATGTACACTGCAGAAGAGATCGGTTTTGAAAAGCTCGATATACTGAGCCAGCGGGGCATTGGCCATATCCGCGAGAGTGCTGAGATAATCCTGCGAAATCGCGGTATTGATGTGGATGTCCATGCTGTACAGAAGTTTAAAACCGATGAAAAGGTTAAAGAATATCTCAGGATAGGTGAAACAAAGGGGTGTTTCTATATTGAAAGTCCTGCAATGCGAGGTTTGCTAAAGAAGCTAAATTGCGACAATTACACAACGCTTGTGGCTGCCAGTTCGGTGATAAGGCCGGGTGTTGCGCGCTCCGGGATGATGAAGGAATATATTTACAGGTTTCATAATCCCGGAAAATTCGAATATATACACCCGGTAATGAAGGAACAGCTTGAAGAGACCTTCGGTGTAATGGTTTACCAGGAAGATGTGCTGAAAGTCTGTCATCACTTTGCAGGGCTGGATCTTGCTGATGCCGATACGCTGCGCCGGGCAATGAGTGGAAAGCACAGATCGAAACAGGAGATGCAGCGTATTGTTGAAAGGTTCTTCTCAAACTGCCGCGGGAAGGGTTACAGCGAAGAGGTTACAAAAGAGGTATGGAGGCAGATTGAGTCATTTGCCGGATATTCATTCTCGAAGGCCCATTCTGCTTCGTATGCTGTTGAGAGCTACCAGAGCCTCTATCTCAAAGCGCATTATCCTCTCGAGTTCATGGTAGCTGTAATAAATAATTTCGGAGGCTTTTACAGGACATGGGTATATGTACATGAAGCAAAAAGGTTTGGCGCCACCATTCAACTACCGTGCGTAAACAAAAGCGATTATAAAACAACTATCTATGGCTCAGACATATATATAGGCTTTATTCATATCATGAGTATTGAATATAAACTGGCCATGTCAATTCAGGAGATACGACACGATGAAGGTCCGTTCACCTGTTTGAATGATTTTGTAACAAGGGTAAACCCGGGATTGGAGCAGGTTATTCTTCTTATTAAAGCCGGGGCATTCAGGTTTACAGGCAAAAAGAAGTCAGTGCTTTTATGGGAAGCCCACATGATGATCAACAAAACCAAACAGGAAAATACCCGGCCGCTCTTCTCCTCTCCTGTCAGGGATTTTGCATTACCTGATCTTGTTCAGGGAAAGATCGAAGATGTTTACGATGAAATTGAACTTTTTGGTTTTCCCGTTACAATGAGCTGGTTCGATATGCTTGAGACATCCTTCCGCGGCGAAGTGTCTGCCCACGGAATGAACAAATATGCCGGAAAGAAGATCAGGATGGTAGGGCATCTGGTGACCGTTAAATATATTAAGACAAAAAAAAATGACTGGATGAATTTTGGATGCTTTATTGATGCCGAAGGCAACTTTTTCGATACCACCCATTTTTCGCAATCACTAATAAACTGGCCTTTTAAAGGAAGCGGCACTTACCTGATTCTCGGAAAAGTCGTTGAAGAGTTCGGTTTCCCGTTGCTTGAAGTTGAGAAGATGGCAAAACTTCCTGTCAGACCCGACCAGAGGTATTGATAAGGCCGGTCTTTGATTTGGGCCAGCGTACAACAACAACCCTGTATGGATATCTGGTCATCATATTGTAAGCGTTAGGGCAATTTTTGCGGTGGATTTTTATTCCATCTAAAATAGTTACAAAGCCAAAAACATTATCGCCGAATACCGGATTGCAGCATTTGGACAGTTTATAATCAAGACCCTCTACCCTATCTTCAATAATCAGGTAATCAGAAATTTGAGAATCAACTTGTTCTTTAACTTCTTTTTCAGTGGATAGAGCTACCGGAATATTCGGTTCAATTGATTCTTCCTTTAATATAACCTCTTTAATATGAAGTAGTTCGATTTTTTCTGTCGCGATAAGATAGTACAGATCCCGTGAAGTTTTCAAACTATACGAATTAAGTAGTTTCTGTATCAGGATATCACCGTAAGCTATCTTCCAGTTCTTCAACCGTCGCATCAGAATCTCCTTTCCTTCAGCTGCTGCTTTGGTTTTCTCCTCGTTAAGAACCTGTTTAATCTTTGTTTTTGCCTTCGTTGTAATCACGAACGACAACCAGTCCTGTTTTGGTTTCTGATTTTTTGACCTTAATATTGATACGTGGTCGCCATTCTGCAATACATATCTTATTGTCACATTCTTTCCATTCACTTTGCCTCCCACACATGAGGCTCCGACAGCGGTATGAATATCGAAGGCAAAATCGAGCACTGTTGCTCCTGCAGGCAATTGGCGCAGATCGCCTTTCGGAGTAAAAACAAAAACCTCATCGGTGTATAATCCCGATCTCACCTGATCAATAAATGCATTATCCTCTTTTTCAGTTGATTCAAGTATTTCCCGCATTTTTGAGAGCCAGGTATCGAGCCCTCCTTCACCTTTTATTCCTTTATATTTGAAGTGAGCAGCAAGCCCTTTTTCAGCAATTTCATCCATTCTTAAAGATCTGATCTGCACTTCAACCCATTTTCCTCTCGGGCCCACCACTGTGGTATGAAGAGACTCATACCCGTTTGATTTTGGAATTGAGATCCAGTCGCGTAACCTGCTCGGGTTGGGTTGATATATGTCAGTTACAACAGAGTATGCTCTCCAGCAATCGGATTTTTCATTCTCACTGTCACTATCAATAATTATCCTGATCGCGAAAAGGTCATACACTTCATCAAATTCCACTCCCTGCTTTTTCATTTTAAGCATAATGGAATGTATTGATTTTGTGCGACTTTTGATAGTGAACCTAAAGCCTTGCTTCTCCAGTTTTTCCTTTAATGGAATTGAGAAGTCGCGTATTAGTTTATTTCTTGATGCAGTCGTTTGCTTCAGGCGACATTCTACATAACTGTATTGCTCCGGTTCGAGATATTTACCGGCCAGATCTTCCATTTCCGACTTAATGTTATAAAAACCAAGTCGGTGAGCCAGAGGTGCATAAAGGAAATAGGTTTCTGAAGCCAAAGGTAACCTCTCCTTTTCCGCGGCATTATCAAGGTTACGCATATATTCAAGCCGCTCAACAAGTTTGATAAGAATGACGCGTACATCGTCAGCAAGACTTAAAAGTAGTTTTCTGAAATTCTCAGCCTGGTAAGAAGACTGCATTGAATCGATACTGGTAATCCTAGAAAATCCGTTCAGAATTTCAACAACTTTTTTTCCAAACTCCTTTTCCAGCTCTTTTGGAGAGATGTTCAGATTGTTATATGAATCGTGCAATAATGCGGTGATTATTGATGTAACACCAAGCCCCATTTCCCCAGCAATGATTCTGGCAACGGAGAGAGCGTGAAGTATTTCAGGCTCGCCTGTAAGAATTGTCTTATCACAACAGGCTATTATAGCCATATCCAGCGCTCTTCTGATCTTTACTCTATCTTCAGCAGTTACCGTATTTTTTGCTGTCTGAAGCAAAGCCCTGTAAGCATTGTATATCTTATTTGTGTCAACTCCCATAAATAAAATATGCTTGGAAATCAATTTATCTGAACGAGATTCCCAAACCCGCGGAGACAACATTATACTGGGCCCTTGTATAATCAGCGTGAATTGTGATAACCGCCAGTTTAATTCTGAAACCAATATTAGCTCTCATGCCCGAGAAGTTTTCAATATCCATATCAGGAAAATCTGCGTTTTTCTTTATACCGGTATTGTTGTATTCCGGATAAGGAACAGCAGGAAGCGCCGGAGTTACTAAAACCGGTGTCGGGAAATTGCCGGAAAACTCCATCTCTGTTTTTGTTTTACAATATCCAATTCCGCCATAGAATGTAATTACAGGTAAGTTAAGTGATGCTATAGCGCTTACATTTAATGCTGTAATATTTATATTCAGGTTCTGATCATTGAAAGAAACGCCGGCATTATATGGAGTTGTATA
>JBAXXU010000183.1:0-5395 GCA_037127735.1 Bacteroidota bacterium | reverse complement strand
CTTTTGTCTTTTGTCTTTTGTCTTTTGTCTTTTGTCTTTTGTCTTTTGTCTTAATGAACTCACCCCCGTCTCTCCGTCTCTCCGTCTCTCAGTCCCTCAGTCATTTCTTCAGTGCATTGAACAGAACCACTGCCGGATGTAATGCAATCCTCCCTGTTCCATCCTTAATATGATGTCTGCAACTGGTACCCGGGGCAGCAATAATTATATTTTCGTCAAAATTCCTGATTTCAGGGAACAATACAAGCTCGCCTATCTTGTTCGATAATTCGAAATGCTCCTTTTCATATCCGAACGATCCGGCCATGCCACAGCAGCCGGATGGGATTTCCGTCACAGTATAATTTGCAGGTATTGAAAGCATCTCTATGGTACTTGCTGAAGAAGCAATTGCCTTCTGCTGGCAATGAGCATGCAAATGAATTACGGCCTTTTCTTCAATGAATAAACTACGATCAATTCTTCCTGACCTGAACTCCCTTGCTAAAAACTCATCAACCATAAAACTGTTGCCGGCAATCTTTTCTGCAATTCCTTTTAAATCATTTCCGGCCAGTTCAGGATATTCATCCCTAAATCCGAGAATAGCAGATGGCTCTATACCAACCAAAGGAAGTTCATCGCTGATTACTCCTGATAAAGCCCGAATATTTTTTCTTACTGTCTTCTGTGCTCTTCTTACAAGTCCTTTGGAGATATAAGTCCTTGCACTTACCCCATGGTCAACAATGACTACTTCATAATTTAATGATGTTAACAGCTTTATTACAGCTATTCCGATTTCAGTGTCGTTATAATTAGTGAATTCGTCAACAAACAGACAAACCGGGCTTTTCGGATTTTCGGGATTAATCTTAGCAAGATTTTTCCTGATCCATTTTTTTAAAGTGATACTATATATTAATGGTATGGATCTTTTGGAAGCAAATCCGGTTGCTTTTTTCAGAATAGTTGATGTAACCTTATTCTTTAGAAAAAAGTTAAAAATGGAAGGAGACAATGATCCTAATTGATTAATTATTGAAATAAAGGCAATTATTCTCGTTCTTAAAGGTATTCCATGCCTGTCGTGCCAATGCTGGAGATACTCAGATTTAATTTTGGCAATATCTACACCGGAAGGACATTCAGATTTACATCCTTTACATGCCAGACAAAGATCTAATATCTGGTATATCTCTTTATGGTTCCAGGGATCACCCTCTTTACCAAGAAACTCACGTACTAAATTTGCCCTTGCCCTTGTGCTTTTTTCTTCATCTCCGGTTGCCATAAAACTGGGGCACATTACACCTCCGATTATTACTGATTTGCGACAGTCTGCAGACCCATTGCATCTTTCAACGGCTCTTATTATTCCATCACTTGATGAAAAATCATAAATTGTATCAATTTCACTCGTTGGTTTGCCGGGAATATACCTCAGACAACTGTTCATCCGCGGAGTATTGGTAATCTTTCCGGGATTGAGAATACCTTCAGGATCCCAGCATTTTTTTATCTCCTTAAGCAGGTTGTAGTTATGTTCACCGAGAATTAATGGGATGAATTCACCTCTTAACCGCCCGTCGCCATGTTCTCCGCTCAATGATCCATTATATTTTTTAACCAGTTGAGCTGTTTCAAGTCCTATGGTTCTGAAAAGTTTGACGTCTTCCGGATCTTTAAGGTCAAGTATTGGCCTCAGGTGCAACTCGCCGGTCCCGATATGGGCATGAAATACTGCATCCTTTCCATGTGAAGCCAGCATCTTCTCTATATCATCTATATAATCCGGAAATTGTTCCACATTAATAGCAGTATCTTCAATCAGAGCGACAGGTTTAGGATCTCCCTTCATATTGGCCAGAACACCGAGCCCTGCTTTTCTCAATTCCCATACTTTAGATACATCTTTTCCTTTTATTACAGGATAGGAGTATCCGTAACCTGCCAACTTTAACTCCTTAATCATATTGGCAGATAAATCATCGATTTCTTTCTCATTGTCCCTTACAAATTCGACAATGACGATTGCTCCGGGGTTTCCTTCAAGAAAAAAGCGGTTATTTCTTTGGCTGATATTATCTTCAGTAAGTACGAGAACCCTGTTATCCATCATCTCAACCGCCGATGGCATATATTTTAATGCAATAAGATTAGCTCTGAAGGCATCGTTCCTTTTTTTCAGGTGAATGCACACAAGCGCTTTATTTACAGATGGTAAAGGAACGACATTCAATTTTATTTCAGTTGTAACAGCAAGGGTACCTTCAGAACCTGTAAGCAACTTGCAGAAATTGAATTCTTTCTTCGATTTGTTATCAAAGATTTCACAGTCCAGCAGCAGGTCAAGAGCATATCCGGTGTTTCTCCTTGGTATTTTCGGATCGGGGTAACCTTCTCTTATTTTCTCTCTGTTTACCTGATCATCAAATGTCTTTCTGATATTTTTATAAATTTCACCCTCGAGATTATTCAGATTGCATTTAGCATTGAAAGTCACCTTATCCACCGGACCAAAAATTGCCTCGCTGCCATTATATAAAAGAGTTTTCAACTCCATAGTATGATCTCTTGTCGATCCATAAATAATAGAATGTGAACCACACGCATTGTTACCAACCATTCCTCCGATGTTGCATCTGTTTGAAGTTGACGTTTCAGGACCAAAAAACAAACCATGTTCTTTGAGTTTCATATTAAGCTCATCAAGAACCACTCCGGGCTCCACCCTTACCCACATCTCCTCTTTATTTATCTCAAGTATTTGATTCATATACTTCGAGATATCAACAATTATTCCTGAACTGACTACCTGTCCGGCAAGTGAGGTGCCTCCAGCCCTGATAGTTACACTGGATTTCTCTTTCGCGGCAAATAATAATATCTTTCTGATATCAGATGTTCCTTTAGGCCAGGCAACAGCTACCGGCTCCTCTCTGTAAACCGAAGCATCAGTAGAATAAATAGTTGTTGTGATTTTGTCGTGGCTGAGGTCGCCATCAAGACTTTCTCTAAGTGTATCTAACCGGGAAATAAAAGTATCCATTTCAACTATGCATTTTAGAACCGCTAAATTAGGAAAATGATTTAATGATAGATTTGAAGATGACTTTAAAGTTGAATTCTTTTCTTGAAAAGTATTAACAATGATATTAATCATGATTTTGAAAATTGTTTAATCGGACTTTTTTTTCGTACATTTAGAAAAAATTTTCGAACATATTAATATATTGATATACAATGGAATTATTAGATCGCATCAAACAAAATGCCAGGAAACATAATAAGCGTATTGTGCTTCCCGAAGGTTATGAAGAGAGAACAATTAAAGCGGCAGATATCGCCATTATGGAGGAACTGGCTCAGATAATTTTAATAGGAGATCCTGCCGGGATCAACTCACATGCTGAAAAACTTGGATTAAAAAATATTTCGAAAGCTACAATTATAAATCCTGAGTCGCATGAAAAAAAGGATCATTATATTGATATGATGGTTGAACTCAGAAAAAGTAAAGGATTGACCAGAGAAGAAGCATCTAAGTTGATTGAAGATCCTCTTTATCTTGGTGTTCTGATGATTAAGAACGGAGATGCAGACGGCGAGGTTTCAGGAGCAGACCATTCCACGGGTGATGTCTTAAGGCCTGCCTTTCATTACGTTAAAACAGCGCCCGGGATTACAGTAGTATCCGGAGCTTTTCTTATGATCCTTCCCGATAAAAACTTCGGTGAAAATGGTGTAATTATATTTGCTGATGGCGCTGTACACCCGAATCCTAATGAAAAAGAACTCGCTGAAATAGCTATTGCCACTGCACACACTGCAAGAGCAATTGCCGGTTTTGAACCAAGGATCGCGATGGTTAGCTTTTCCACAAAAGGAAGCGCTAAACATGAATCAGTTGATAAAGTGGTTAATGCTACAAGAATTGCAAAAGAGATGGCCCCTGATCTTCAAATTGATGGTGAGCTTCAGGTGGATGCCGCTCTTATCGAAGCAATTGGTAAGAGCAAAGCTCCCGGCAGCCCCATAGCGGGAAAAGCCAATGTTCTTATATTTCCTGATCTGAACTCCGGTAACATCGCTTATAAGCTTGTTCAACGGCTTGCTCATGCTGAGGCTATCGGCCCTGTTTTGCAGGGAATGGCTGCTCCGATAAACGATCTCTCACGCGGTTGTTCAGTAAGCGATATAGTCAGCATGATAGCAATAACAGCAAATCAGGCTGCCGGAGTAAAATAGTGAATCCCGGTTTGAAGGTCAGATGTCTTATTAAATGAATTAAAAGCAATTAATTTAAAAAACTTATGTCAGATAATATTGAAAAACTGGAAGATTATGGATTAGGTAAAGATACCAAACCAAAAACCCTGTTTTCACTTGTCGGAATTGTAGGCGCGGGAACAGTCGGACAAAATATTGCACGAATGGTAAGTTCCAAAGGATTGGATGTGATATTTCTCGATATTTCTCAGGAAAAGGTCGATAAGGCTTATGAAGAACTGGCAAAAGAACTCGACCGTATGATTGAAAGATGGGGAATGACTAATTCCGAAAAACTGGGAATATTATCGCGAATAAAGGGAACAACCGAATATAGCAGATTCAAGGGATGCGATATAGTAATCGAAGCAGTCAAATCCTCGACCCGCGAAGATAGCCATGATATTCGCATGCAAATCCTGAAAAACATTGAACTGCATGTTGACAGAGACACTATTATAGCTACAAACTCCTCAACACAGGTCATAACTGAACTTACTGCCGATCTTACTTATAAAGATCGTTGTGTAAGTTTCCATTTTCTTACTCCTGAAGCTGATGCAAGAGTTGTGGAAATTGTAAAAGGTCTTTATACTTCCCAGGTTGCCTATGACAATACAATAAAATTTGCTCATCTGATAGGTAAAAAGGTTATACCGGTAAAAGAATCGCCGGGTATAATAAGTACGCGTCTTGTTGTTCCATTAATCAATGAGGCTTGTGAAATATTAATGGAAGGAGTTGGTTCAATGGAGGATATTGATTTAACTATGAAAGTTGGATTTGGTCTTCCGCTTGGTCCTTTTGAAATGGCCGATAAAATCGGATTGGATAAGATACTCAGATGGTGTGAAAACCTATATGATGAATTTGGAGATTTGAAATACAAATCTTCGCCTCTCCTTAAAAAGCTTGTCAGGGCAAACCAATGGGGAAGACGCACCGGTATAGGATTTTATGAATATAATAAAGAAGGTGTAAAAATTAATAAAAATAATTTCTTTTAGTACTAAGCCAATAAACATTCATCTGTCTTAATATGTTGATAATAAGTTATATAAATATTATGAAATAATTACAAAAAAAATATTTGTTACTAATCAGAGCCTATAGTTTTGAGCGCCTAAAGTTAAAAGTAATAAGA
>JBAXXU010000182.1:0-5509 GCA_037127735.1 Bacteroidota bacterium | reverse complement strand
CTACAGAGAGTCAATACTTAATAAGCCTCATGCCGACGATGGTCCTGTAATAACACTATCGCGATTGACAGGATGTGATGCCCGCCAGGTTGCTGCTCTTCTGGTCGAAGAACTTAACCGCAAATATGGTATAAACAAATGGAAATGGGTTGATAAGGATATCATTTATTCCATAGCAAAGGAGTTGAATACAGATACACAGCGTGTCGAAAATTTCTATAAAGGGATTGAATTATCCAATATTTCAGAGATGATAATGGCTTTTTCAGGTGGCTTTGTAAGCGATCTGAGAGTAAAAAAAGCAATTAAAGATGTTGTTCTTTCTATGTGCAAAGAGGGGTTCATTGTTCTGGTTGGACGTGGTGGCGTTTCAATAGCCCGGGGAATTACAGATGCTCTTCATATCAGGCTTGTTGCGCCCTTTAACTGGAGGGTTGAGAATGTGATGAAAAAGAAGGAGATGAATGCTGAAGCAGCAGAGAAGTTTGTTGTAGATACCGATGAAAAAAGATTCAATCTCATCCATACATTCCTCGATAAGAAACCTCTGAATATTGATTACCTGTTTGATGCAACAATAAACCGTAGCGCCTTCAGCATTAAGGAGACGACAGACCTTATTCTTTCAATGTATGAAAAGAAAGTATGCAGGCAGATCGCCGAAAGAAAAAAGATCACCCGGATTTGTTAAGGAATTCATCCTAAAGAACTTTTTCGTTTATGTAGTTTAAGCTGAGGTTGAGGTTAAGGTTAAGAGAATTTCAGCCTCAGCCTCAGCCTTCCACATTACACTTACTTACCTTATATATATGCTCGCTAAGCCTTTTGTCGAGACTTATCTTATAGGCAGCCCAGTCGGTGATCGGATATTTTGCCACACCGGTGTCAATGGCAGCTTTTGCAACCGCGGGCGCTACATACGATATAAGCCTGGGATCGAGGGGTTTTGGAATAATATATTCTCTTCCGAATGTCAGCTTGTCAACATTATATGCTTTTAAAACACACTCCGGAACCGGTTTTTTTGCCAGTTCAGCAAGAGCTTTTGAAGCTGCAAGTTTCATCTCTTCATTAATGGTTGAAGCTCTTACATCAAGAGCGCCGCGAAAGATGAAAGGGAATCCGAGAACATTGTTAATCTGGTTAGGATAATCCGATCTCCCGGTTGCAAATATCAAGTCATCGCGAGTTGCCATTGCATCCTCGAAGGAGATTTCCGGATTAGGATTAGCCATAGCGAAAACAATCGGATTCTCTGCCATCGAAGAGAGCATATCTCTTGTCATCATGCTTGCAGCAGACAGACCAAGGAATACATCAGCGCCTGTCACAGCCTGTGCCAGATTGTCAATATCCCTGTCTGTTACAAACTCCTGCTTGTATTTATTGAGGTCTTTTCTTTTTTTATTAATAACTCCTTTGCTGTCGGCCATTACAATATTCTCCCTCTTAACTCCGAGAGAAACATATAATCTGGAACATGATATAGCAGCAGCGCCCGCGCCACAGACCACTATTTTGATGTTCTCAATCTTTTTTCCTGTTATCTCAAGAGAATTCAGCAGGCCTGCTGCAGATATAATTGCTGTTCCATGCTGATCATCATGGAATACCGGTATATCAAGAATCTTTTTTAGCTCAGTCTCTACTTCGAAACATTCCGGAGCCTTAATGTCTTCAAGATTTATACCCCCAAAAGTAGGTGCAATCTGTCTGCAGAATTCTACCAGTTTAGCCGGATCTTTCTCATCAACCTCAATATCGAAAACATCAACATCTGCAAATATCTTGAAGAGAAGGCCTTTGCCCTCCATAACAGGCTTGCCTGCAAGGGCCCCAAGATTACCCAGTCCGAGTACGGCAGTTCCATTCGATATCACGGCAACAAGGTTCCCCTTTGCAGTAAAGTTGTAGGCATCCTCAGGAGTCTTTTCTATTTCAAGACACGGATATGCCACCCCGGGAGTATAAGCGAGACTAAGATCATATTGTGTACTGTAAGGTTTTGTAGGTATTACCTCTATTTTACCGTGTCGGCCCCTGCTATGATAGAGAAGCGCATCTTCTTTGGTTACTTTTTGCATGGTGCAATATTTTAATTATCATTCGAAATTAAGATAATTATACCTTTATTTATATGAGAAATATCATGATGTCCTTTTCACGCGGAGTATGAGGTTTTAAGATAAAAAGCGAAATAATCAGTTATGATTGGATTTTATTTGGCATTGATTACAAAAATAGATATTTTCAACGGCGGTTTCATTAACAGTTTTTGACCATTTTATTTTACTATATTTTTCTATGAATAAAAATATCGCGATTGGCGCTGATATCGGTGGAAGCCATATCAGTTGTGGCGCTGTTGATCTGGATTCAGGAGTGATCCTAAGGGAAACAGTAACCGAGAAAGCAGTAGATAACCAGGCTCCGGCCGGTGAGATAATTGCTGTCTGGGCCGAGGCGCTCAAAGGCACTTTGTCTAAAGTACCTCTTGAAAAGGTAAAGGGAATTGGCTTTGCAATGCCCGGACCATTCGATTATGTAAAAGGAATCTGTTATATCAGGGGAGTAGCAAAATATGAGAATCTTTATGGCTTCAACATAACCGAAGCAATTTCAAAAAGCCTGAATGTTTCTGAAGACTTCCTTATCAGATATATGAACGATGCTTCAGCTTTTGCAGTAGGAGAAGCATGGGCAGGCAGCGCTTCGAAGGCCGACCGTTCACTTTCAATAACACTTGGTACCGGCTTTGGATCGGCATTTATCAGTAACCGAATCCCCATTGTTGATGGCCCCGAAGTACCCAGACTGGGTTGTATTTATCACCTGCCGTATAGCGATGGAATTGCTGACGATTATTTTTCAACCCGTGGGTTGCTTGGTCGGTATAAGAGCTTCACAGGTAAAGAGTTGAATGGTGTAAAAGAGCTTGCGACACTGGCTGCTTCCGACAGGATCGTGTCTGATCTCTTTACGGATTTTGGAGATAAACTTGGATTGTTTCTTACTCCATGGCTTAAAACATTTAAAGCTGAAATACTTGTTATCGGTGGCAATATATCGCATGCATACAGCCTCTTTGGGGATGTTTTTGAAAACAGGTTAAAAAAAGAAAACTGTAATTGCGAAGTGGCCCTTTCAAAACTCAAAGAGGATGCTGCCCTTCTTGGAAGCGCGTATCTGTTTGATGATGATTTCTGGAAATCGGTACAGCACGCATTACCATTGATGTAAATATTTTGATGATTTGAGCCTGACGCCTGACGCCCGTTGCCTGTCGCCATTAACTTAAAGGCTTCAGGCACCAGGCTACAGGCAACAGGAAAACCAGGATATATTTTTTATAATAATTACAATCAAACCAAATAATTATGAACGTACAAAAAGTAAACATTACCAAAATTCTCCCTGTTCTCATGGCATTTTTTGTTATGAGCTTTGTTGACCTTGTTGGTATAGGAGTTGACCGGGTAAGTAAGGATATGAACCTTAGCGCTACTCTTGCTCAACTGATCCCTTCTGCAGCTTTTCTCTGGTTTCTTCTTCTGTCAGTTCCGGTTGGAGTGATGCAATCGAGGCTGGGCAAAAGGTTTATGCTTAACGTGGGAATCGGAGTAACTGCATTAGGCTTACTTGTACCATATTTTCTTTATTCTTTTGAAATGGTACTTGTAGGATTTGCCTTCCTCGGAATAGGAAACACAATAGTTCAGGTATCAGCTAATCCTCTTATAGTTGATGTTGTACCTGGAAACAGGGCATCGAGTTTCCTGAGTTTTTCTCAGTTTGTAAAGGCTATCGGCTCAATGATAGGTGCACCACTGGCTGGATTTTTTGCTCTTCAATTTGGTGACTGGAAGCTTCTGTTCCTTGTATTCGGAATTGTTTCAATACTTTCGGCTATCTGGTTGGGGTCAATTAAAATAGAGGAGAAAAAACAGGCTGAGATCAAAGCTACTTTTTCTTCAACATTCAAACTTCTCGGTACGGGTTTTGTTTTGATGATGGTTATCTCAATTTTCCTTGTAGTTGGTATCGATGTGGGATTCAACTCCAACTCCGGGCAGTTTCTTATCAAACAGTTTGGCATTGATCCGATAGCAGCTGAAAATGGCAGAAGTGTCTATTTCTTTGGCCGTATGATTGGAACCTTTGCCGGGGCTATCATGCTTACTAAGATAACTTCACGTAAATTCTTTATGTGGACATCAGTTCTTGGGTTATTATGTCTTATAGCTATCGTCCTGGTTAAATCGACCTTTATGGCATGGGGCCTCGTATTCCTCATCGGACTGGCAGTCGCAAATATCTGGCCGCTTGTATTTTCAATAGCGGTAGAAAGATATCCCACGCGCAATAATGAGATATCAGGGCTAATGATGATGGCAATATCAGGAGGCGCCGTCATTCCTCTTTTAGTCGGATGGATAAGCGACATCAGCAATAGTATGGTTATAGGGATGTCAATTCTGATAGTATGTATGATCTATCTTTTATCAGTGTCGGTTTATAGCCTGAAGAGTAAATAGTTCCGGTTCCTCTGTGTGTGAAATATATCCTCAAAAAGGTTGAGGTTGAGGTTGAGGTTGAGGTTGAATGAGTCTCAACCTTTAATCCTAATTCCCTTGCCATCTGAATATGCTTGTCAGAAAGCTTAAATTTCTTTTTTGCTTCTATCCATTTATCAATTTTGTTTGACATTGTATTTGTGTGTTTTAATAGTGCTAAGTTCCGGTCAGTAGCCGCCGTTGCCATCCGCACAGGCTATATTGAGTAACTTTTGCAGTTCCCAGATCATGATCGCCTTTTATTATCCATTGTGTTATTTCGTTAAATTGCTCGTTCATATAAGGTCTTACCGGAATTTATCACTTTAAAAACAAAACTGTACTTATTGTTTTTTGATTCTTCAATTTCTTTAGGAGTATAAACAACTAAATCGATCGGGATCATCGATCCATAAATTAATTTTCTCACTTGTGCTGTTCTTTGAGGTCTGGGCAAATCAGAATCTTTAATTACAAATAAATCCAGATCACTATCTTCATTCGGGTTCCCCAGAGCATATGAACCAAAGAGAATTATCTTATCAGGTTTGTAGCCGGAAGCAATTTTATTGACTATTTCCGATATTTTGTCTGTTTCAATCATTTCATTTTTTCAAGCTACTAATATACTGCTTTTTACAAATTAAGTTATGATACCCCAAGTCAAATGTGAACATGAAGTACGGAAAAGACAAACAAAATTATTATTATATGTTACTGTTCTTCTTTTTTTCTTTGTATCAGAATATAGATAATTGGCAAAATTCCGATCAACTGATTTGTCTTAAAGTCAAAATTAATCTTGTTTTGAAACTTATCCATTACCCTTAACTTATTCATCACGAAGATATAGAAAATAATTAGTGTCCATTCAAATATATTTAATTTTCAACTTTAAACAATTTAGCTTCTTTTATTCATAAACTTTGTGAGCCTTTGTGTAACCCTTTGTGCGA
>JBAXXU010000181.1:0-5521 GCA_037127735.1 Bacteroidota bacterium | reverse complement strand
CCTATAATTCCGGGCAGAGATGTTTCGGAGAAAACAGGGTGCAGGAACTCCTGAGTAAGAAGAATCTTCTTCCTGCTGATATAGAATGGCATCTCATCGGACATCTCCAGAGCAATAAAGTAAAATATATTGTGCCATTTATCAGTATGATACAGTCTGTCGATTCTTACAAACTATTGACAACCATCAACTCTGAAGCATTGAAAATTAACAGGGTAACAGATTGCCTGTTACAGATACATATTGCATCAGAAGAGACGAAATTCGGATTCAGCATGGAAGAAATGGTTGAAATGGCTGAATCACAGGAATTTATAAATATGAAATATGTAAGGATACGCGGTGTTATGGGTATGGCAACCTTTACCTCTGATACATTTCAGGTAAGTAATGAATTCGGTTATCTCGCGGATTGCTTTAATAGTCTTAAATACAGGTACTTCGCAAAAAGTCCTCATTTTAAGGAGATTTCTATGGGTATGTCGGGCGATTATGAAATTGCGATAAATAAAGGAAGCACAATATTAAGAATCGGAAGCATTATTTTCGGAGAGAGAGAAAAAATAATCATTTAACTAAAGGCTGCACGATTATCTGCCAAGGATGGATAATAATTCCAGGGTCAGCTCTCTTTTTTCATTATTAATGGAGTGAGAGCTTTTTTCAACAAATTTTATTATTTCATCTTTTCTCTCCCTGCTTAGTTCATGAACAGACTCTTCAATTACTGTAAGACATTCAATAGCAGTTACGTAATCTCCTTTCAGGAAAACTTCAGCAAGATCGGGAGAATATTCTGAGTAGTTGAGGCCCGATTGCCAGCACGAAGATACTAACATGCTGATTGTGTCAGGTTTCCATCGCTTTCTTATTTCATCTATTATCTCTGTACGTGCAGCCTGATCTTTCAGATCATTCATAAATCCTTCGATTGTTTTTCTGACATGGAAATCATCAGTTTTATTATAATATGAGGTAAGTAAACCAATAGCGCCTTCAAAAGGTTGTTCTTCCCGAAGCAAACCGATCACTTCAGATATTTGTATATTATTTTCTTTGCTGAGTACAGTGGCAAGGTCTTTTAGTTTTTTGCCTGATTCTATCATATCGAAATTATTTGGAACAAAGGTAGAAATACCATTAATTACTTCAATCTGTTTTTGAAAAATAAAAATAATGTACTAATTTAGTCGGGAATTACTTTTGACACTTAAATGTACTTATCATGAATAAAAAATGTGGAATTATTCCCGTGATATCAGTTCTGGTTTTACTGTTTGCCGGAACATTGATAGGCTGCAAGTCGGGTGGCAGTAAACCGGCTAATGATGAAGTAACTGTCGCTATTCCAAAGGATGCGACTGTATATGAAGATATAAAGAAAGCAGAAAAAATATTTCATGCACTGCCATCTCCGCTTGAATCGGCTATGCTTATTAAATCGGTAGGCGCCAGGTTTGATAATGATCTGCTTAACCCTGTCGGAAATGTTAATACATACGCGACAAATAAAAGTATGGCTCTTAATCTCGGTATTTATACATGCGATTTAAGTTTTGCCAGCTTGTATGAACAGACTCAACTTATTATTAATTATATGAATGCAGCCAAGAAAATGGCAGATGGACTGGGTATTCTTAAGGCTATAGACCAGCCAACCATCGACAAACTTGAGGAGAACATAAATAACAGCGAAGTTATCATGGAGATTGTTAGTGAGACTTTCATGAACTCAAATGCATATCTTGAAGAGAATGGTCAGCCTGCAATTGCCGCTATTGCACTGGTGGGAGGATGGTTTGAAGGATTATATATATCTACCCAGTTGGTTGACATGAAGGATTTTGATGGGAACAGACTCGTTGGCAGAATTATTGATCAGAAACTTTCTATCGGCATCCTTCTTGATCTTCTGGAGAGTAGTAAAGAGAACATTGCTGTTGAAGAACTGATAGCTCAGGTTCAAAAACTAAAATTGGTTTTTGATAAAATTACAATCACAACATCACGGATAAGACCAGAATATATCAAGGAATCTAATAGCACAATTCTCAAATCAGAGATTAAAACTGATATGACACCTGAAGTATTTAAAGAACTTGCAGCTACAGTTGCAGAGATAAGAGGTACATTTATCAAATAACAATAGCTATGAGAATATTTAAAATAATTCCGATTATTGCATTGTTTATCATTGCATCTTCTTTGAATGTTGATGCCCAGTGTAAAGGATTCGCTAAAAAAGTTTGCCTCCCGGAATTGGGAGCATATACGCATGATGGTAACTATCATGCAGCAATACTTGTTGAAGGTGAAGAGGCGGAACTCTATAAAACATTTTACTCCGACATGGAATACAGAGTTGCTATTTGCGGAGAAGAAAAGCTACCTGATATTGAGTTTAGAGTACTCGACTCAAATAGAAATGTACTCTATTCAAATAAAGATGCAAATTATGCCAAAACATGGGATTTCAAACTCCAGTCAAGCCAGCAGCTTAAATTGGTTATCAAGGTTAATTCATCTGACAAAACCGGCGATACCCCTGCAAGTGGCTGTGTTGCAATAATGTTTGGATTTAAATTAAAACAGTAGTAAGGACGCGTTGCGACACATCCTTACTATTGTTATTTCAATTTGAGAGACAGATATTTCCCCGTGTAAGATTCTTTACATTTTGCCAGTTCTTCCGGTCTGCCCTCAAAAACAATAAGGCCACCGTATTCACCCCCTTCCGGTCCCAGGTCAATTACCCAGTCGGAACTCTTGATAACCTCCTGATTATGTTCAATAAGTATAACAGAATGACCGTGGTCAACCAGGGCATTTATTGATTTAAGTAGTTTGTTTATATCGTGAAAATGTAAGCCAGTTGTTGGTTCATCAAAAATGAATAATATTTGTCCGTTTCCTCGTTCCTGGCTCAGAAAATAGGCCAGCTTTACTCTCTGGCTTTCACCTCCTGAAAGAGTACTTGACGACTGTCCCATTTTTATATAACCCAACCCGACATCTGAAAGCGGTTTCAGCTTTTCGACGATTCTCTTTTCACTTTTTCCGGGATGAGAGCTGAAAAAATCAATTGCATCATCTATTGTCATCTCAAGCATATCATAAATGTTCTTTCCATGATACTTAACCTCGAGAATACCCTTGCTGAACCTCATCCCTTTGCAATTTTCACAGGTCAGTTCCACATCGGCCATAAACTGCATTTCAACTCTTATAATCCCTTCCCCCTGGCACTCCTCACATCGTCCGCCTTCTATGTTAAATGAGAAATGAGACGCTTTATAATTGTTTTGTACCGAAGCCTGCAGCTCGGAATAAAGCTTTCGTATCTCATCGTATGCTTTGAGATAAGTAACAGGATTTGAACGGCTCGACTTGCCTATTGGATGCTGATCAACCATTTCGACCCCGGTTAACCCGGAAATGTCACCGGTAATTTCTCTGTACTGACCTGGTTTTAAGTTGCTCCCATTTATTCTGTTCGACAGTACCTTATATAAAATATCAAAAACAAGGCTCGATTTTCCTGATCCGCTAACTCCTGTTACAGCAGTGATAGTATGAAGCGGAAATTTCACATCCAGCCCTTTCAGATTGTTTTCTCTGGCGCCTTTGATCTCGATGAAACTGTTCCATTTTCTTCTTAGCTCCGGAACAGGTACTATCAGCCTTCCACTAAGGTAACCGGCTGTAAGAGATTTGTTTGCAGTAGTCAGGTCAAGTCCTCCCTGATAGACCACCTCTCCACCGAGCCTGCCGGCCTCGGGTCCCATATCAATTATCTCATCGGCAGCTCGTATTATCTCCTCTTCATGCTCTACAACAAGCACAGTATTGCCCATATCTCTGAGCTCCTTCAGTACCTTTATTAATAGATTGGTGTCGCGCGGATGAAGACCTATACTTGGCTCATCGAGAATATACATCGAACCTACAAGATTGCTTCCAAGCGATGTTGAAAGATTAATTCTTTGTGATTCTCCTCCTGATAATGTTGAGGAGAGTCTGTTAAGTGTAATGTAAGGAAGGCCTACATCAACAAGAAATCTTAATCGGACAGTTATCTCCATGAAAAGCCTTTCAGCAATAACAGAATCTTCGGCATTGAGATTAATTTCAGAGAATTGCTCATAAAGTTTTCCGACAGGTATTGAGACAAGGTACTGGATTGTATTACCTGCAACCTTAACATATCCTGCTTCTTTCCTTAACCTCGACCCTTTACATTCCGGGCATGTTGTTTTTCCGCGGTAACGGCTTAACAATACCCTATACTGAATCTTGAACTTTTTCTCTTCAAGATGGTGGAAGAACCGGTTAATTCCAAAGAAATATTTATTTCCATTCCAAAGGAGCTCCTTCTGCTCTCGGGTGAGCTGATAAATTGGTTTATGTATAGGAAAATCAAATAGTTCTGCATTAGTAATCAGTCGTTCTTTCCATTTCTTCATTGTTTCGCCCTTCCAGCAGACTATCGCATCTTCATAAACCGAAAGGTTTTGGTTAGGGATAACAAGATTTTCATCAACACCTATTATTTTGCCATATCCCTCACAAACAGGACATGCGCCAATTGGATTATTGAAGCTAAACAGGTATTCTGAAGGCTCTTCAAATACGATGCCATCTTCTTCAAATTTATTGGAAAAGTTCTCCCTTATTATTCCACTGTCTTGCAGAATAACAACCTGGCAATAGCCCTTCCCTGTCTGAAATGCTGTTTGAGCGGAGTCGGCAGCTCTGCTGAAACTATCTGCAGAATGACTTATGACAAGCCTGTCGATCACAATATTTATCGTGTGCCCCGGCTTATATCCATCAAAAGATTTGATCTCTTCAATTTTTATCAATTCACCATCAGACTCAATGCGGTTGTACCCCTGTTTATTCAGAAAAGAAAAGTATTCTGATACTTTTATATTCCCTGGGATCTCACCGGATGCGGTAATAATCACTTTTGTTCCCTCTGACAACGATGCCAGGAAATCAACAATATCATCAGCGCTGTGTTTTTTAACCTCTTTACCCGATAACGGTGAATAGGTACGTCCGATCCTTGCAAAAAGAAGCCGCAGGTAATCATATATTTCTGTCGAGGTGCCTACAGTGGAACGTGGATTTCGGGAATTGACTTTCTGCTCAATGGCTATAGCCGGAGGAATACCGTTTATGAAATCAACCTCAGGTTTATTCATTCTTCCGAGGAATTGTCTGGCGTAGGAGGAGAGACTTTCAACATACCGCCTCTGCCCTTCAGCATAAATGGTATCGAAAGCAAGAGATGATTTTCCGGAACCTGATACACCTGTGATTACGACAAGTTTGTTTCTTGGAATTTCAAGACTGACGTTCTTCAGATTATGTACCCTGGCCCCCTTGATTTCAATACTGCCCTTCATCAGATCATTTCTAAATAGTGTTAAAATAAAAATAAATTCCAAAAGTAATACTTTCAAATTCAGAACTCCTTACCCCGCGCAATCTAAATTAGCGGTAATTTGGAAAATCA
>JBAXXU010000180.1:0-5695 GCA_037127735.1 Bacteroidota bacterium | reverse complement strand
CAACCTGATGATAGCTGCATCAAAGGGATATACTTCAGAAATTGAACGTCTTATCAGAAATGGCGCTGATGTAAATGCTGAAACTGATGTAGGGGTTACTCCACTTGTTTTTGCCGTTGCCGGTAATCAAACCAAGGTTGTGAATATGCTTATAGAATACGGCGCCGATGTGAATAAAATAACTGCGAAATATGAAACTCCCCTTCTGATAGCAATAAAAATACAAAATGCTGAGATTACCGAAGCCCTGATCAGAGCTGACGCCGATATCGATTTTTCTGACAGACATGATGCGACCCCACTTCATTACGCGTCAATTTATGGTAATTTTCAACTTGTTGATATGCTTCTCTATTATAAAGCATCAATAGATATAAAAACTATTGAGGGAACAACACCGCTGCTGGCTTCAATCTGGGCAGGATATGACGATGTTGCAGATCTGCTGATACAGAACGGTGCCAATATGGAATCAAAAGATAATGAAGGTTTCACCCCTTTTCTGATGGCCTCATATTTTGGTGACACAGTGTTGATGAATCTGCTTTATAAAAAAGGCGTTGATATTTATGCAACAAATAATTCGAACCACAATGCATTGACACTCTCAATCTTAGCCGGACAGAATGATGCAATAATGCTTCTTCTGAAATTGGGTAACAAATGGACAAGCTCCGCAAGAGATGCTCATAATCCATACACTGTTGCCTCAAAGTACCACAGAAATGATATTATTGACATCCTGAGAAAGAATAATGTTCCCGGGAAGATAGCATACAAGATAGACCAGGTTGACATTACTGCCTCTTCAAAGTTTTTCATAAATGATATTTACACCGGGATAAGCTTTTCGTTTAGGGAACCTTATTTAAATGTTGGTTTCATTGCCGGTTGCGATATGAAATTATGGTACACGAAAGTGTTACTAAAGAAGGAAGATCATTTGTTTTATCAATATATGGATAAAGGATATGTTGCTTATGCTGGATTATTTAAAGATTTTGCAATAACTGACAGATCTGACAAGTTAAATTATTCAATTTCAACCTCTCTGCTGGCAGGCTATTCATTTGGAAACATATTGAAAGGTACTCTGATTACCACGGCTAACAAATTTATGGTAATCCCTTCTGTATCGTTTAAAATGACAAAAATGAATCTTTCTTTTAATCTGGGTCTGGAATACATGAAAACTGAATATTATCATAACGGACCCATTTGGTTCAGACTTGGCTTTTCCTATAACTACTTTTTCGATAACATCAGGATGAAGGTAAAAACGATTAAATGGGATTAGAAATTATGTTAAAATTTAAAAGAATATCATTTCTGCTCATTCTGGTCGTTTGTTTTTCATGCGAAGAACAGAGTCTTTTTGTTAAATGTCCCGACTGTACAATAGAAGAACCTGTAAAAACCCAACTTGAAATTAAGATTGATATAAATAATTTTGGCGCTAATATATTAATTTCTGTTTATGAGGGCAATCTTGAAGACAGTGTACTATATGGCGTGTTTACTGCCGTCGGTTCACATACAACCTTTCCTGTATCAATAAATAAGAAATATACTGTTACTGCAAAATATTATGTGCCGGACGATTTTTACATCGTTGTTGATTCGGCAACACCAAGGGTTAAATACACTAAGGATAAATGCGATAATCCATGCTATTTTGTCTATGACAGGGATTTAGATCTGAGGTTGAAATAAGACGACAGGCTCCCGTTTGTTATATTTTTAAGCTAATTTATAAACCCGATAATAGTTAAAAACAAATAAGAATAGAATGAGAAAGATCCGATTTACAACAGTTCTGTTAATGTTGCTGATGCCCGTCAGCGTAATGCTGCTTAACGGTCAAAATGTACCGTCATCAAAAGTGGAGTTTTTAAACGCTCCTGTGCTTTTTAAAGAAGGTAATAAATCCTTTCAGCAGGTTGTTGCAAGCTATAGCTCAGAAAACCCGGGAAAGATTGTTTTCGCCGGCGACGGGAAAGAGTTACTCAAAGCTGATCTACAGAAGGGTATGAACAGGTTCCTGTTAACCGTTCCATCGGTGACCAAACAAAAAAAGATCACCTTCTCAGCGAAAATAGATAATGGTGCAGCCCAGATATACCCGGTTACGCTTCTTCCACCAAAAAAATGGGAGATCTATTTTGTTCAACATTCACATACCGATATTGGCTATACCCGTCCGCAATCGGAGATACTTGCAGAACACATGCGCTATATCGATTATGCATTAGATTATTGTGATCAGACAGACGGATTGCCAGATGATGCAAAATTCCGGTGGACTTGTGAATCGGCATGGGTAACCAGGGAATACTTTCGTTCGAGACCTGCATCGCAGATAAAAAGACTTATAAAGAGGATTGCCGAAGGACGAATAGAAGTTACAGGTATGTACGTCAATATGGCTGAGATATCAGATGAAAATGTCATGTATGATTTTCTGCAGCCGTTAAAGGAGTTCAGCAAACTGGGTATTCCCGTGAAAACTGCAATGCAGAATGATGTAAATGGTATCGCGTGGTGTATGCCCGATTATTTTAAGAACACAGGAGTAAAATATCTTGTAATGGGTATCAACCAGACAAGATCGATTCTTCCATTCGATAAGCCTACCTGTTTCTGGTGGGAGTCGCCATCGGGAGCAAGGATGCTGGCATTCCGTGCCGACCACTATATGACCGGTAATAATTTTGGTATTGAGAGTAACGCTATCAAACCTGAGAATATGTTGTGGCACATTGCCGATATCGGGAGCAGAGGATATCCATTCGACAGGATAGGTATCCAATATTCCGGATATGTTACCGATAATTCACCTCCTTCAACAGCAGCCTGTGAGCTTGTAAAACAGTGGAATAAAAAATATGAATATCCGAAATTAAGACTTGCAACGGCGAGTGAGTTTTCGGAATATGTAGAAAAGAATTATGCAGATAAACTGCCGGTTTACCGCACAGCATGGCTTGACTGGTGGACCGATGGTTATGGTACAACATCCCGTGAAACAGCCGAGGTGAGAAAAACACAGAACATGAAACAGGTTGACGAAGGTCTGTTTGCCATGGTCGCGATGATGGGCGGTGAACTGAGCCCGGCATTGGAAACCAATATGGATCATATAAGCGAAAATGCTATCTTTTTCGATGAACATACCTGTGGGGCAGACGAGAGTATCAACTTTCCATATTCGGAAAACTCAACAAGACAATGGCTTCAGAAAGGAGCCTATGCATGGGAAGCGCTAAAGAAAGTTACATTACTGAATGAAGAGGCGTTGGCCCGCTTCCAGGAGTTTCTGAAAAAAGCCGATTTCCCTGTAATCTATGTTATTAACCCGATGGGATGGAGCCGCTCAGGCGTCATTAATTTATTTGTTGATAATGAGGTTCTTCCGGTTAAGAAAAAAGCCAGAATAATTGACCTTACAACAGGTAAAGAAGTTCCTGCCCAGGTAGTTACCAAACGTACTGAGGGCGCTTACTGGGCCCTTGAGGTAAAAGATATTCCTGCAATGGGATACAAAGCTTTAAAGATTGAGATTACTGATCAGGAAGTAACAACAGACGCCGGAACAAATGTTGAAACGCTTGAAAATAAGTTTTATAAGTTAATTATTGATAAAGCTACGGGATCGATCAGCAGCTTGTTCGATAAAGAGTTGAACCAGGAGCTTGCCGACAAACAGAATCCTTATAATATAGGCCAACCGGTAAAGGAAACGTCAGCAAAACGCGATATTTCACCTTTCATTCATACAACTGTATCAAATGTAAAAACTGAAGCGGGAACTAACGGGCCGGTTTGGGAAAGTGTGCGGATAGTTTCTGATCTCGAAGGCTTTGAAAAAGGAACCGAAGGCCCTCCAAAAGGTATTGATCTGGAGATACGCCTTTACAAGAATATTAAGAAGATTGAATTCAAATATATAGCACGGAAACTTATAAATACTGATCCTGAAGCATTGTACATTGCTTTCCCGTTCTCTCTTCCCAATTCAAGGATTGTGTTTGAAACTATCGGTGGAATACTTACCCGGGGACAGCAACTCCCCGGATCATCATCTGACTGGAATGTAGCGCAGAATTTTGTATCGGTGCGAAGCCGGAAAGGTCAGATCATTGTTGTCAGCAACGAGGTTCCGCTATGGCAATTCAGCGATTTCAACATGAACAAGTATGAGCGCTATCCCAAACCGGGAAAGACATGGCTCTATTCATGGGTGATGAACAACTATTGGTTTACTAATTTCCGAGCTTACCAGGAAGGGGCGTTCAGCTGGAGTTATCAACTCACTTCAACAGCCGATACTACCAACACCTTTGCAACGAAATATGCCTGGAATGAAAGGAATCCTTTCCCCACGAGAACTTTCCCGGCAGGTGCGAACGAACTGAAAACTCCCTCGTTTGAGACACTTATAATTACCGGCCCGGCAAATGCCATGTTAGTAAACAGCCGTCCGGCATTCAGGGAGAAAGGTACCATCCTTCTCCATTTCCGCGAACTGGAAGGATTAGATGCAGAGGTTAAACTGTCATCAGCTGTTCCTGGCCGGTCTATAAAGAATATGGTTGAAGTAAATGCAGCCGGGAAGCAGATTGGACAACCTCTTACATCAATAAAATTGAAACCTTATGAGGTCAGGTTTATTGAGGTTGAATTTTAAACAGAGGCTCATAATCAATATGGCCGCGCAGATCATATTAAATAATCAGCGTCAAAATATATGAATTCAAGAGAACGCATCCTTGCAGCCATTAATCACGAACAGCCCGACAGGATTCCTGTTGATCTTGGAGCGACTCCCAGTTCAGGAATTTCAGCGGTGGCATATCATAATCTGATTAATTACCTGGGGATAAATCACCTTGAAAACTATGTCTATGATGTAATTCAGGAAGTCACACAACCTGAATTGGAGCTGCTCGATCTATTTAAAGCCGATGTCCTTGATATTGGCAGATTCTTTAACTCATCCGGGAATTACTGGCATAAAATGGAGCTGATGAAAGGTTATCCCGGGCTCTATCCTTTATGGTTTAATCCGGAAAAACAACCCGATGGAAGCTGGCTGGCTGCAGGGAAGACTGGTGAATATATCGGGAAAATGCCTTTGGGCGCTACCTTTTTCGATCAGTTGATATTTCCTTATGCAGATGGTTATCCGGCTGATTATAATAATATCAGCCATGATATGTCGAGAGTAACATGGGGTGGGTTTGGCTTCCCTCCATTCGACAGGATGAATGAAAAGAATTTCTGGAAACTATTACGCGAGACAATCATTATAGAGAGATCGAAAACTAACAAGGCTCTTCTTATAGGTGTTGGCTGTAATCTTTTCGAATGGGGTACATTCCTCCGGCGGATTGACAATTTCCTGATGGACCTGTATCTTGAACCCCTGAATGTACACAGGCTGCTCGATAAACTGCTCGGGATGCATCTTGATTTCCTTTCAAAGATATGCGAAGCAGTTGGCGATATAGTTGAAATTATCAAATTTGGCGATGATCTGGGTACTAATACAGGACCATTTATGCCAAATGAAATTTACAATGAATTTTTCAGACCAAGGCATAAAATTTTGTGCGATTATGTAAAAGCAAATTCTTCAGCACATACGATGCTTCATTGCTGCGGAGGTATTTATGAGCTTATCCCTGAGTTGATT
>JBAXXU010000179.1:0-5786 GCA_037127735.1 Bacteroidota bacterium | reverse complement strand
AATATGCGAGGAAATACTTATTTTTGGGGAACGAAGTCAGGAGTTCTGAATTTAAGATTACGCAGTTGAAGAACTTCTTCATGCTTCAATGGAAAATGTTTTTGAACTTTATCAAGAGAAATAATATCTTTAAGTGAAAGATTTTTCTGTGTTCTTAGAACGTAAGAAAAATCTGAAATAATTTCTTTATTATATAATTTTACCCGCGTTGCATCCTGCTGGCTCAAATCAAAATCAGGCAGTGGTAAAAACCGATCGCGTTGAATAGTGAACATTCTCTTAAATCTCCGTAAGCCTTTGGCCTGATGCCTCTTTTATTTTTGGAAAATACCTCATAAAGTAAGAATGTTTAGTATAAGATTTTGCTCTGCCATGAAAATGAGATATTTAATTTTTAAAAACGTGGACACGAAATGCCCTTGTTGCTTGAATATGGGTATAATAATTAAAATAATGCCCACGTATTAAAAACGTGGGTATGGAATGCCCATGAGTTTGAAATGTGAGTATGAAATGAAATACTTTAACATGCCAATATTAATTTTTAAGTAACTCATAAAGTGCTTTGTTTATGTAAATTATCTCTTTCCCTATTTTATGAGGTTCCAATATTCCTATTTCTGCTAATTCGGAAAGATATTTACCTGCGGTTTTACGTTTTGCAATGCCTTTAAACTCCAAATGTTCAATTTTTGAATAGGGATGCTCAAATAGTAATTCTATAAATTCTTTGGAATAGACCTGTGGTTTTTTTGTTTTTACTTTCTCAATGGTTTCGAGTATTAAGCTATTAATGCTATTTACCTGTTTAATAGTATCTGTTGCAGTTTGCTCAATTCCTTTCAGAATATAGAGTATCCAAGGTTCCCAAACATCGTTAAATGTAACCTCTCTTAACAAGCGGTAATATTCGCCCTTATTGTGAATAATGAACCCGCTAAGGTAAAGTATAGGACTATCCAATAAGCCTTTCAGCATAAGGTAAAGGACATTCACAATGCGACCAGTTCTGCCATTGCCATCGTAAAAAGGGTGAATACTTTCAAACTGATAATGCTGAACTGCCAGCTTGATAAGAGGTGAAACATCATCATCTTCATCTATATTGAGGAATTTTTCCAGATTAGTCATTAGGTTGCTGATGGCATCTTTATCATCGGGCGGTGTATAAATTACTACTCCGGTAGCATCATTTTTTAATGTTGTGCCGGGCAGTTGGCGAAGCCCTGCCGTATTTTCTTCGAGAATATTCTGAACCTGAATAATGCCGTTGGTGCTTAAAAATCCTTTTTTGCCGATAAACTCAGTACCTGCAAACAATGCCTCACGATAGCGAAGTACCTCTTTTGTGGCAGAATCGGGTTTGAATGATTTAGCCGTTAATGCCTGGTATAATGAATCGTGTGTGGTGATTACATTTTCGATTTCGGATGATGCCTTGGCTTCCTTTAAAACAATGGCATTGATAAGAATATTCTGGTTGGGCAGTGTATGCACCAAACCTTTTAATTCAGCCAGTGCAACAGCTGCTTTGCTTTCCTGCCTTAAAATAGCTTTGGTCTCAATTGCTACCCTGCTGGGTGGCAACAAAGGCAGTCCGTTATTTGGTATTTCCGGTTTTAGAACCATGGTACTATATTTTTATATGTTTATTATTCTATCAAATTTCAAATTCATTAGTAAGACCATTCTCCATGGCTTACAGGTAAACGATTTAATTCCTCTTTAAAAAACTTCCATTGTGGCATATACTTTCCCATTAATGTCAAAAAACGGTCGTTGTGGTGCCTTTCTAAGAAATGAATCATTTCGTGAACTATAATATATTCCAGGCAATACAACGGTTTTTTTGCTAATTCTAAGTTTATCCAAATCCGCTTCTTTTCAATATTGCATGTACCCCATTTTGTTTTCATTTGTTTCATTTGCCAGTCTAAAACTGTTATGCCTATTTGTAATGACCATTTATCAATGATAGGTTGAATGAGTTTTTTTAATTCTGACCGATACCATTCATTGATTATTGTTTCACGCTGCTCTTTTGTGCTATTTGGGCGAAGATACAAATCGATGTACGTTTTAGTTTGCAATTCCACTTTGGCAGGTGAATTTTGTTCGATAATCCTCAATAAAAAGCGTTTACCCTGAAAATAATGGCTTTCTCGTTCTTTAAATTGACGAGGCGGTTGCCGATCTTGTGTAACAAAATTTCGCTGGTGTTTTCTTATCCAAGCTATTTTTGATATAGCAAAAAGCCTTACTGCTTCATCATTCACCAACAGGGGAACAGCAATACGAACTCTGCCTGTCGGTGGATATACTGCCAGATGCATATTCTTGATGTCTTTACGAACAACATCAATGGAAAGCTGAGAAGTTATATGTAAAACTTTTATTTCTTCCATTTTACTTATATTCCTTTTGCTGTTTTATGACTTCAAAAATCGGATCTAATTTTTCCGGTTTATGATATTCTTCCAATATTTGTTTTACCACCTTAATTTTTAAGTGTTTTTCTCGTTGCGGGTGTCCTTCCCAATTGTCGTATTTGCCATAAATAATTGCTGAATCCATTGCAATTGAAAGCGGTTCGTCTTTTTCTAAGTTGTCATACAAAGCTCGTTTGGCTTGCGTGTTAATTGCGGATGGATATTCGTTGCTTGTTTCCGGCTTTTTAATTTTAATGGCTAATTCAACAATTTTGTTTAAATACTTTTCATATTGTTCCGCTTCTAAGTTTCTCATCTTGATTAACTCATCCAGCAATACACTCATTTTTTCATAGTATATCGGGTTGGTTGGGCTTTCTTCAATGATAACTTTTCGCATATTGTTTTCAATGGTTTCAGCCATTGCCTTTTTATCTTTTTTGATGTTATCGGGCAACTTATCCAACGCATCTTTTCCATCTCTAACCATTAATTCAATTAAGCTGAAATCATCGAAAGCTGAAACCTTTTTACTTTCTTCTGCTCCAATATAGCTATCAATCAAATGTCGCATGGCAGGCTCGTATTGCTTTAAATCAACCCAGTCGCCACTGGCTAACTGAATTTCTCTGCGAACACTTTCAAAATGTTTAATATCGTTTTTAATGGTTTCTATTTCGTTTGGTTTGTAGCCTGTCTCTGACATTTCATCTGCTATGTTGGCATAAGCACGAATTAGCGAAATAACTGCTTTGTAAAGAGCCACCCGTTTAGGTTCACTATCTTTTAAATCTGCGGGTATTTGAGTATTCCCACAGAAATAAGCAATATGCTCCTTCGTTCCTTTAGGCGGGACAACCGGTTCGCATAATGCTTTGATCGTTTCCAAAGCATCATCCAATCGTTCCTTACCTTTCTTTAAGCGGTCATTCAAAAGACCTTCAACATCCTCTTTATCGTATTTGTCAAAAGCATTTGAAGTAAAATCTTTGTATGCACTTTCTAAACTGCCAAACAAATCTTTATAATCAATAATGTAACCGTAATCTTTATCATCGCCATCCAAACGGTTTACACGACAGATTGCCTGAAACAATCCGTGGTCTCTCATGTTTTTATCAATATACAAATAGGTGGCACTTGGTGCATCAAAACCGGTAAGCAGTTTGTCAACCACTATTAATAATTTCATTTGTGCAGGTTCGTCAATAAAACGCTTTTTTGCTTCGTCCTCAAAATCTTCGGAGGATTTACCATTCAGCATTTTTTGATAAATCTTATACTGGATCAATTTTTCTGTATATCCTTCTCCCGTTTCTTCTCCTTTAATATCGTTATGAGTAGGGGCAAAAGATGTAACAATAGCGCATTTTTCAAACCCTGTTTCCTGAAATAGTTGATAATAACGACAAGCATTGTAGATGCTGCCGGAAATCAATAATGCATTGCCTCTGCCGTTTTGCAATCGTTCTTTTGTTTCCATATCGAGCAAAATATCGGCAACAATTTTTTGTAAGCGACCGACTGAACTGAACACTTTTTTCATAGTGCCCCATTTTTGCTTGAGTTCTGTTTTTGCAAAATCTGTTAGCCCTTTTGTTTTGCTATCGAACCAACTATCAATTTTATTTAAAGAAGTTATTTTTTGCTCAATATCACGGGCTTCATACCGTAAATCCAATACTACTCCATCTTTTACAGCTTCATCGAATTTGTAGGTGTGTATGAATTTACCGAATATTTCAATACTTTTCTTTTTGTCACTATGCATCAGTGGAGTACCTGTGAACCCAACAAACAGAGCCTTTTCGCCTAAAAGCTGGCGCATTGCTTTGTTTAAATCACCACTTTGGGTACGGTGGCATTCGTCCACAAATACATAAAAATCGCCTTTGGGTTTGAAATCTTTGGGCAGGCTATTTTTCAGTTCTTCCAAATAGCTGTCATAATCGGGTTCTTCTTTATTGCCAAATTTGTGTATCAGTGAACACAGCAGCCAGGGCTTTGTATCGTTTAGCTTTTCTATTAAAATGGCACCACCACTTTTACCATCCGTAGCTTTGCATCTATAAATATCTTCGCCAACACCTTTGAAAACTTTTTCAATTTGTTTATCTAACTCATCACGGTCGGTAATGATAAGCACTCTTGCGTTTGGGTTGTATTCACGAATCCATTTGGTTAGCCAAACCATTACCAAGCTCTTTCCGCTACCCTGGGTGTGCCAAATAATACCACCCTCTTTATTGCGAATGCTTTCCTGTGCTGCTTTTAATCCGAAATACTGATTAGGTCGGCAAAACTTCTTTTGTCCACGGTCAAATACCACAAAATCGTGTAATACTTCAATCAGGCGTTCACGGTTGAGTAATTCAATGATATTTTTATCCAATGGATTTTCGGCTTTATTTGCCTGCTCTCTCAGTGGTCTGGTAAGTTCTAAAAGATAATGGTCGTTCGGATTAAATTCTTCACTTACTTCTTTCCATTTCAAATAATATTTTTCAGGAGTGTCAATGGCTGCATATCGCAAACCTTCTACATTCTGCCCCGCCATTATTAATTGAATGGTGGTATAAAATGGTTTTATAAAAATATGTTTCTGGTTGTCGTTATTTTGGCGAATACCTTCGGAAACTGAAACGGTGCTTCGTTTGAGTTCTAAGACACACAAAGCAATTCCATTTATGTAAATAACAATGTCGGGGCGTTTATTGTGAACACCTTTGATGGTAACCTCTTCGGCAATGGCGAAATCATTTTCTAAGGGGTTTTTCCAATCAATTAAATAAACTGTTTCCTTGTTATGACCTGCTTCTTCTTTTATCTGTATTCCATAGCGCAGCAATGAATACACATTTTTGTTTGCCTGGTAAAGATCGTCGCTGGTATTGATGGTTGTTGCTTTTTTAAATGCAACCAGGGCTTTGGTAATGAGAACGGAATTATAGCCCTTTTTAGTAAGGAAAGCAGTGAGTAAAGCCTCATCAACATTAGTGTTGTCTTCTTCTTTTTCTAAATTACCCAGATAGCGATATTTCAATTGTTGCTCAAATAAAGCAACAATGCGGTTTTGGGTGTCACGTTCTATTTGTCCGACTGTACTCATACTTCTTCTGTTTTGAAAAATTTATCATTCCCCCAATTTTGGGGATTGTTTTCGATGTATTTGTTAATGCGCAGATATTCGGCATCATTGCGAATAATATGGTCGTGAAAACGGGTCTGCCAAACAGAAAATTTGGGTGTTTCACGTAATTCGTTTATGTGTTTGGTAGCCGATGATTTGAAACCTGCGACAAATGATGAAATTGATTTTGGTGGACGATAGGCAACGCCTGTGGATTGTGTATTTTG
>JBAXXU010000178.1:0-5795 GCA_037127735.1 Bacteroidota bacterium | reverse complement strand
TGATCATACCGGTAATATCAATAGTACACTTTCTTGAATCGGGATTGGTGATGATACCGTCAAACAAATTACCTTTTCCATCGATCAATCTTACAAGGGTGCCTTTTGTCATTCTTAAAACCCTTATGCAATGTTTAGATTCATTCTCATCGAGGGTGTATGTATTACCTGATATATCAGGGGCATAAAATATCTGCATGGTGATTATTTTGTACAAAATTAGATAATTTGAGTTATCCTTAGTGCGACTTTGTAAAATCCTTTTTGTTACTTCGGGTATATGAAAATAGGTCTTCTTTCAGATACTCATGGTTGGATTCATCCCAGACTATTTGACCATTTTGCCGGATGTGATGAGATATGGCATGCAGGTGATATAGGTAATATTGAGACGGCTGATATGCTTGCTCACTTCAAACCATTAAAAGCAGTTTATGGCAATATTGACGATGCACTTGTCAGAAAAGTATATACGGAACATCTGATCTTTAATGCTGAAGAGGTCAGGGTATGGCTTACTCATATCGGAGGAAATCCGGGCCATTACGATCAGAGAGTAAAACCAGGGATATATGAAAATCCTCCGGATCTTTTTATTTGCGGACATTCTCATTTAGCAAAGGTTATGCACGATAAAAAGACAGGATTCTTATATATAAATTCTGGTGCAGCAGGATATAACGGGTTCCATAAATATATGACAGCCATAAGGTTTCAGATTGATGGTAAAAATATCCACGATCTGGAATTAATAGAACTGGGTGAAAGAGGCAGGAACGTTATTAGTTAACAGGCTCTTCCTCAGCGCTATCACTTGCCATTCTTCTGAGAAAACGGCTAAGCCGGTCTTCAGCAGCAATCATATATGTATAAGGTACTCTTATAGAGGAATCGGGATGTTTCCGGTTATTAAGTTTAATATTGGCAATAATAGTATTAAAGTTGTTATTTCCTGCCTGAGCCATCATCACCCCTCTGAAATATGAGAAATAGTACCATGTAGATTCATCTGCTTTCAGATAGACATCTATCATGTCGCCTGATCTTCTGCGCTGAATTTCAACATAACCATCGACATAAACATTTATTGGTTGTGGCCCTATGAATCCGATTCCGATTTTGCCGCCCGATCTGAAAGAGGATGTAGATTCATTCCAGTATAGGTGCACATCGTTAAGAAGCAGTTCATAAGTGAACTCTTTTGACAGGTTTCTTGATGTGCCAAACAGGTTCATTTCATCCTTTATCTGTGTGGCAGCAGTTTCTCCCATAATATCTTTCATCCCCTTGTTATTCAGATCGGTGTTCAGGTTTACAGGCTTAAGTGAAGGGATCATTCTTATCTCATCTGCCATAATCTTAAGAGCTTCCGGCGAAAAATAGAAGTCGAGAGCCAGTATGGCTTCAATATTAATTTTTCCTGAATCGATTGCATGTAACACCTTACCTGCGCCGGCTAATTTTACAAGATCAAGTTTTGCTCCGAAATCAATATTTCCTTCTCCCGACAGTACGCAATAGTTCTTGTCGAAAGCGATCATATTACCGGGAAGACTCTGATCAGCCAGCTTTTCAAGTGAGGTGATCAGATATCTGCCTTTAGCTTTTTCATAATAGAGGCATCCATTTGAATTAACGAGTGCAGCATCATTCCATGATTTTTGTTCCGAAAGGAATGCCGGATAGATATGAATTGAATCTGTATTGATAAATGAACCTGAAATAATAAGATTATCATTATTATCCCTTGGTTTGTCGCTTATTGGGATTAAGATATTTTTTGGATCGATTGCCGATTTGAATTTGATGCTTTTACTCTTGATAGCACTGCAGTTATCTGAAATACCTGCTGCTCCCGTAAATGTAAGCAGATCATTCTTTGCAAAGAGCAATACATCACCGGTAAAAGAGAATGCAGGGCTGAGCATAAAATTTTGAGTGGCAGGTATATAACCTTTAGCGCTGGTGGTGAGAGTATCAACTTTAAGTTCGGGAAAACTTATCTGCTGAATCTCTTTGTCTTCATCTACATAATCGTAAATTGCGCTGCCTGAATATCGTTTAGTTGACTCAATATCGATCACTGCAGAATGTAATATATGTCTGTTATTGAGTGCAATTGTGGCATTCTTCATCTGCTGGATTTTTGCTCTTCTATTGATGACTATCTTCCCGCTTTCAGGCTGAATAAGCGCATCGGCAATATGAATATAGTTTATGTTTTCCGCTTCAATATATTCCTGGTCAAGGTGATAGCTTCCTTTCCAGGACGAAAAAGCGATAGTGTCGCTAAGATTATTTGTAGCGAAGAAAGTAGGTTTATCAAGTTTGGCAAAATTCAACCTGAGAAGTTTGTCCGGTGTTAAAAGCGGAGTATTTGATTTTCCCTTTTGCTCCATATTCAAAACCCTGTTCTCTATATTGTATGTAAAATCTGTCATGGTGCAGATATACTGTAGTTCAGGAAATTTTACCAGCGAATAATCGGTATTCAGTTTGAAATGGGTCATTCTGAGATCAAAATTGATAGAAGTATTGGCGTTCTCGGCAATAAATGAATACCCTCCGGTAGTAAGTGATTTCAGGTTATAATCAGCAGTGTCAGCTTTGATTTCATTTGACGCAAAATTGAAAAAATTTGAAGTGATCCTCGAATCGGACATGTTGATTATTCCCGCGCCATTCAGCCTGGAAGGTGTCAGTTTTACAGTACCGTCAAGAGTTGTTCCATTTCCGAACATTTCAAAATATTTTCCGGTGGTATTGGTTGCCAGCCATTCATCTTTTATAGTCAGCCATTTTATTGCAACATCCCGGCTCTTGAGTGTGGGGAATAATCCGGTACTGTCTTTTTCAATATTGAATGTTGTTGCCTTAGTGATCATTGAATCGGGGAATAATTTATATTCGTCTGACCTGGTGGTTGATGTTAAATACTTAAAAGTTCCGCTTCCCCTTAATCCCTTGTTACTCATGGTGAGAGCATCGTATAACCTGCCCTTGTTACCATAGACTTCAATCCCTTCTTCAGGTATGATCATGTTAAAACCAAGCGAATTATTCTCCTGAATTGTCAGGTATTGCCGCATTGGTTTGAGTATATTGCCTCCAACAAATTCTCCTGAAAAATTTATGTCTTCATTAGAATAGTGGTCAATATTTTCATAAGTGAAAGGATCCACTTTAAAATAGAAATCTCTCTGTTTGTAAACACCCTCGATCCCGGGTATATTATCATAGAAAATATATGAGCAGGTTATTACATTAATTATAGGATACTGTTTAAAGCTTTTTAGTCCCGATTTATTATCCTGATTATCAATATAAAGTTCTGCTGTTCCCACTTGAATCAGATCGTTAATTTCTTTTATGACCGGATTCCCAAATATATCTTTCTTATCGGTTTCCACCGCGATTCTGATGGAATCGATTTTTTGAAGTCTTATCTTAAAAGTATCATAGCTGAATGAAAATTTATGACCAAATATTGTAAAGAGACCTGCTTTAACAACACCATCGAATTGAATACTTCTGTTCTTTCCGATTACAAGTTGCTGTTTGTAAGGATAAATTGCAACCCTCTGGGAATCGCTCAGGGAAACCCTTGACACCCCATTTATTGTTAAATTGTAGGTTTTCAGATCAAGAATGGCATTATCGGTGGGAGCTTCTGTTTCGCTGACTATGTTTAAAGCATCATAATCCTTTCTTTTGGCAAATGAATCGAGGAAATCTTTTGTTTTTTTCTTTATGGTTACCTCATTATTTGCACGGTCGTAGAACACGAAACCCCTGTTGGCAAGATCTATACACATCCCGGTTACCACTTCCTCCGGTTTGTTCAACCATTTGGCAAATTCTACAACAGGAAATGTTTCGGAATAATACCATTCAGCAAACTTGATCAGACGGTTCAGTGGATGGTATTCATCAAGCCCCATCAGTCGCAAAAAATAGTCTGAATTGAAGAAAGAGGAAGATTCAAACTGTGCCATTCCAAGAGAAGCCCCTCGAGCCCGTGAAAGAATAATTTTCGATTCATTCATATTCCATGACAGATACTCAAAATACATGTCGAGGCTGTGAAACGAATTGAAATATGGACTCTTCGAGATAGGATTATTTGTCCAAAAAAGGTTTACCTGCCGGGTTGTGGTAAAATATGAAAACCCCAGATTTGAGTGGAAGATTGAATCTTTATCAAGATAAAGTGAGACTTCTGTGGACTGACTGTTTAATCCGGGTTTTGAAAAGAGAAACTCTTTTGAAATGATTTTAAGATAAAGTGTATCATTCCTTAAAAGAGTGATTTTCGCGGGAGCATAATTCTCACCGGTGCCTTTTACATTAGCTCCTTCAAAGGAAAGTCCTCCTTCATAATTCACCCCTTCATAAAGGTTTTTTATCCGGAATTGTTTTGTGTAAGTCTCAAAGCGCGGATAATTAGCTTTGTCTTTATTCCTGAAGATGATGGCCTGATCAGAAAGTGATCCCAACACGGGTTCTTTAAAATAGACAATATGCGTGAGCCTGGCGGAATCGATAGTGAAACTGTTTTTAGTGGTGTTAATTATAAAATTACCGAATTCAGCAAATACATCTTTCTTTAAATAGCCGGCTTTTTCCCAAGTAACAATACCTTTTGTACCTCTGAATTGCTGTATCTCAGGATAATAGATTCCAGAGACATTGTAAATTTCAGTACTATCTCTTTGTGAATAGCATGTTAGGGTAGCATCAGAAATGGCTACACAAAAAACAGTGTCGTGTAAAAACTTAAGGGTATTATTTTTAACTTTCCATTTAACGCTTCCCGAATCAAACAGAATGTTTTCTCTTATCATCGAACAGGTGTTTCTAAAATACCTGTCGATGTTATCATTTGTAAACCTGGGACTAAATGCTATCTCACTTACTCCTTTAAGCCAGTTGGTGAAAAATGCAACATCGACCTTATGCCCGATAAAATTGTTGATGGTTATGAGAAAATCATTAAAGTGGGGAGCAGGTCTCATTAGTCTGGCTGAGAGCTGGCTCGATATGTCAATTATCCTGACCATGTTCTCATTGCTGAAAACAGCGCTGTCCCATCTGACCAGAAAAGTATGCAGGTTGCCAATCTGCTCGGGATTCAGGTTCGGCCCCATAAAAGCCGTAAGTTCTGTACTGAATTTTGGGACATCACCCGAAAAAGCCGATCTTGGCTGAGATAGCAAGATGAAAGGGGTGATGAGAACTAATAACAGGATCAGAACACACGACTTTCCTGACATGATTTTAGATTATTGGATCGCTTCAACTATCGCGGCGAAATCCTCTTTCTTTAGAGCAGCCCCACCAATAAGGCCACCATCAACATCGGGTTTTGAAAATATCTCAGCTGCATTTGATGGTTTACAGCTGCCACCGTAAAGGATAGGCATTTTTTTTGCACAATCGTTTCCATATTTCTCCTTTACCAGATCGCGGATATACTTATGCATCTCCTGTGCCTGGTCGGGAGTTGCCGTCAACCCCGTTCCAATAGCCCACACGGGTTCATAAGCCATAACTATCTTATCCATCTGTTCCCCGGTAAGGCTGAACAATCCCTCCTCAAGTTGCCGTTTTACAATGAGAAAATGTTTACCCGACTCTCTCTCATTTAATACTTCACCGCAGCAGAAGATCACCTTCAGACCACTGTTAATCGCCAGTAATGTCTTTTTATTCAGAAGTTTATCATCCTCATGATAGTAGGATCTTCTTTCAGAGTGTCCGATTAATACATATTCAGCGCCTGTACTTTTTACCAT
>JBAXXU010000177.1:0-5868 GCA_037127735.1 Bacteroidota bacterium | reverse complement strand
ATGAGGAACCGAGCCCCGCTCCTGCGGGACGAGCTCACCGAAGGTAATCTCCACTTTAATAGAAAAATCAAATAGCTTATACACATGTTTTCGGCTTTTCTTCAAAATTTAAATGCGTTGACACTGATTAAATTGCCTATCTTTGTTATATGAGCAAAAAAGAGATTATATTACATAAAATAATCAGTGTCATAAATAAAAATGCCTCTGATGCTGAAGTGTATTTGTATGGTTCTCAGGCCAAAGGTAATGCGAAGAAACTTTCTGACTGGGATCTCCTGATATTATTAAATCGTCCTGTTATTTCTTTTGACCTTGAAACAAAATTATTGGATGATTTTTATGATTTGGAATTGGAAACCAGTGAGATCATTTCTCCACTGATTTATACCAAGAGTGACTGGATTAATAATTATTCCATCACTCCTTTGTTCGAAAATATTAAAAATGAAGGTATTAAACTGAGATGAGTGGTACAAAAGAAGATCTGATCAGGTATAGAATCACCAGGGCAAAAGATACCCTGGAAGATGCTCAAATCCTCGCTGATCGGGAAAAGTGGAATTCAACAATCAACCGACTCTACTATGCTGCAAATTATGCCGTAATAGCACTTCTTTTAAGTGTCGACCTTAAACCAACTACCCACAACGGAGCCAAATCTAACTTCTCTGAATATTTTGTAAAGACAGGTAAAATTGATAAAGAATTTGGAAAAGTCTTTTCCCAGTTGTTTACCTGGAGACAAAAGGGAGATTATGATGACTTATTTGATTTCCAAAAGGAAAAGGTACTCCCATATTTTGAGCCGGTCAGGAATTTAATTTCAGTAGTAGAAACTATACTTGCTAAATAAAAAGCCAGGCCTAACATCGCATAAGTTCAATGGCTTGCATTTCAGGCACACGAAACTTTCTAAACTGCATAAAAGTATGTTCAATTTTGCTATAGTTGAATTTGCATAAGTTCGGAACCTGGTTTATACAACCCCGATTCTATCTTACGGATTTGGTACCGGGCTGCTGACCTGTTCAACAAGGTAGACTATTGATTTATAAGATATACCGGCATGAAAGCTCAGTCCAATTTCACAGGTCCTGCTGGTCGAATAACCATGTATTACTTCATTTGGCAATTGCATTCTTAAATTTCGCAATCCGTGTTTATTAAGTTCCGGATATGTAAAACCACGATCTCCTGCAAATCCACAACAATTCGTTTCTGCAACAATAACTTCCCGGGCACAAATCTTTGCCAGATCAGTGAGTTGCTTTTCAAGTCCCATCTTTTTATTGCTGCAAACCGGAAATACTGTGATGACCTCATCAATCGGATTAATAGTCAAATGGGGCAGGAGGTAAGTAGTTATGAACTCAACAGGTTCGTAAAGTTTCAAATCTGACTTCATGTTTTCCTTCATTGTGTAAAGACAAGGGCTCATATCGCATAGTACAGGGTATTCTCCATTCCTGCTGGCTTTCATAAGTGCAGCTTCCAATTCAATTGATTTTTTTTCTCCGGCAACTCCATGTCCTTTACTCGAAAAGGCCATTCCACAACATAGATTATTCAGATTTTCAGGATAAATGACCTCGTAACCTCCTTTATGCAGGAGCTGTATCATTTTTTCTGAAAGCTGCATCTCCTTTTGATGATCCCTTGAAACTCCCATGGAACGGTTTATGCATGAGGGGAAATAAACCACCTTTCGAAAATTCTCTGATTTTAGTTCATTATTTACTTTAATACTTTTTGCTCCATCAGGCATATAACCTGTCCATAATGGAATTCTGTTTCCGGACATTTTCCGTAGTCCACCCGAAATTCCTAGCATGACTTTGGTCCCGAGTAATAAATGAAAGTAGTTTACCATGGACAGTACTATCCGTGCCAATGAAGTGACAAGCCCCATCCTGTCAGCTATCCACAACGCTCTGTGTTGTCTAGTACCAATTTGTTCCGACCGCAGGCTTTTAATGAGTTTCCCTGTATCTATTTTAACCGGACAGCTTACAGCACATAAACCATCTGTGGCACAAGTCTCATTTCCGGCATATCCATAGGATTTTGTTAATGATGCAGTAATATGTGGTTCATTACCGCTTTTTGCAAGTGATGAAATTTCCCTGTGAACCACAATACGTTGCCTTGGAGTCAGAGTCAGATCAGCCGAAACGCACGATGGTTCACAAAAGCCACATTCTGTGCATTTATCAATAATCTCGCTGGCTGCAGGAATAGGTTTGAGATTTTTGAGATGTATCTCCTTATCAGTATTCAGGATCACCCCGGGATTCAATATATTTAAAGGATCGAAAATACGCTTGATCTCCTTCATCAGCTGATAAGCCTCTTTACCCCATTCCATTTCAACAAATGGGGCCATATTTCGACCAGTGCCATGTTCTGCTTTCAGTGATCCGTCATATTTATTTACCACCATGTCAGAAACTTCGGCCATGAGGTTCCCATACCGGTCAATCTCTTCCATGGTACTAAAATTCTGAGTAAAAACAAAATGCAGGTTTCCCTCCAGCGCATGACCAAAAATTACTGCTTCGTCATACATGTATTTCTTTAGTATTTTTTGAAGGTCAAGAGTGGCTTCTGCCAGAGAAGGGAGAGGAAATGCAACATCTTCAATTATAACTGTTGTCCCTGTTTTTCTCATAGCGCCAACTGAAGGAAAGAGCCCTTTGCGGATTTTCCACAAAAGCTCATATTCGGCAGGAATATCTGTAAAACTAAACGACCTTTCAACCGGAATAGTTTTTATAGAGTTCTTGATTATTTCAATATTTCTGACTATTTCAATATTGTTCCCGGCAACTGTTTCAACCAATAATGCGCACACATTTTTGTGTAAGAATTTCAGAAATTCAGGAATTCCGTTTTCGTTTTCAACCGATTTTAATCCCGCCCGGTCAATCAATTCGACAGCTGAAACTGGTGTCGATTTCAGAAGTGAAACAGCCTGACATGCCTTTTCAATATCAGGAAAAATCATAAGCGAACTTGCCTTGCATGAATATTCGATTACTGTCTTATAACTTATTTCAGCAATAAATCCCAGAGTTCCTTCCGATCCAATCATCAGGTGTTCTATGATATCAAATGGATCCGTAAAGTCTATCAGCGCATTCAGGCTATAACCGGTTGTGTTTTTCATTTTATACTTCTTCCTGATCCTTTCAGCCAGTTCAGCATTTTCCTTTGCTGATTTTGCAACACCTGCTATATCAGACAAAAGCTTATGATGCGATTCGCGAAATATAGATCTGCTTAAATTGTCAGATGTATCGAGAAGGGTTCCATCAGCAAAGATGATCCTCAAACTCGCTACTGTTTTATAGGAGTTTTCAGCTGTTCCGCAACACATACCGCTGGCATTATTTGCAGCAATTCCTCCAATCATTGCTGCATTTATAGATGCCGGGTCAGGACCAATTTTTCTTCCATAGGGTGCCAGCAAGGAATTAACCCTTCCTCCTGTTAACCCGGGTTGTAGCCGGATCTTTTCTCCGTTGTCGCTTATCTGATAATTTTTCCAATTGTTTCCAGCGATCAGTAAAACAGAATCAGAAATTGCCTGACCTGAGAGACTTGTACCCGCAGCACGAAAAGTTACCGGAATTGCAAGTACAGAACACTCCTTAAGTATAATCGATACTTCCTTTTCATCAATTGCTTTTATAACCATTCGGGGGATGAGCCTGTAAAAGCTTGCATCGGTACCATAAGCGAGAGTATAAAGAGGATCATGATAAATCCTTTTCTTATCGATGGTTTCAATAAGACGATTGTAAAGTTCTTTCCAATTTCCGTATAACATACTAATTTACCTGAAAATTTTATTCCATCTTCCAGACAATTGCCTCTGCAGATTGAACTGGATTGCTTCCAATAAGAATTTTTGCATTTACAGGAACCGGAAGTTTAAAATCCCGATCAGTATAGTTTACTGCAACAAAAAATCCATCGCGCCATTCAATGTAAACACCCTTTGGCAAATCTTCAATTTTTACACCGGCCCTTTCATAAACCTTACGGACAATCTGACGCTCCAATAAACCATTATCTGATGCAACTCCAATATAAGTCACAGTTCCTTTGCCAAGCTGACGGGTTGTAACTGCTGCTTTACCTTTATAAAACTGATCATTATACCTGGTAAGCACTTCAGTATCCTGGTATGGAGAAAGTATTTCGCTCCAGATGTTCCATTTATAGTAGATATTGTTGAACCTGACCGTTCCATAGATACCCGCTGGCAGCATATCAAAGAATTCGATACCGGCCCCAATCAGAGAGTTTATAGGGCCGGCCCATCCTGCTTCAAAAAAATGTCCATTCCTGTCTTTTTGTCCTGTCCTGCAAGTAAGGATAAGGTGACCACCATTTTCCACATAGTGCTGCCATTTTTGAACCAGCATACTGTCAATAAGTTGATAAGCAGGAGCTATCATAAAAGGATAACAATCAAAATTATCTTTTTCAGAGATGAAATCCATCGGAGCTGCAGCAGATTTAACAGCAGCAGTATAATTATTTCTGTTTCTCCAGGTATTCCATAGAGTTGTCTGTGGTTGTATATCCAGATCCCACATAGTTTCGTGGCTCCAAAGTAAGGCAGTCCTTCTTTTTAACAATGGTTCAGGCATGGCGGATGAAGAGTCATATCCTGCCCTTAAAATGTTCATCTCTTTAATAGCCTTGACAAATTCTTTCCCGCCTTGAGTAAGTGTCAGTCCATCAGTGCCAACGATACCTTCATGGTACATCTCACTACTCCAGAGAGGATGTCTGTACCGGTAAGTACACAGGAATGAGCAACCACCTCCGAAAGCCTGCAGTATCCACATATGGACAGTTCCGGGAAGAAGCTGTGGGTTTACAGATCCCCAGTTGATCTGCCCTGGCTGAAGCTCCATTAATCCTGTTATTCCTTTTATCGGGCGATAAAAATCACACGCCTCATAAATACGATAAGGAATTCCGGTGCGGAAATTATTCCCGCCCAGCTCATTTTTTCCACTTACAGGATACATGGTAAAAGTTGGAAAATCGAGATGATCAGACCTTCGGGGATCAGCTTGTGTACTGACATTTATATAATTTGTTGTTATCCACTGTGAAGGAAGAACATGTTCCCTGAGTATATCGGCCTGATGGTTAAGAAAACCGGCAGTAATATCTGCAGTGAACCTTCTGAAATCAAGCACAGTATTAGGACTCAGCTTATCTTCCTCATTCATTGCTTCATTTGGTATAATAACCTGATCAAAACTGTCATATCTGGTACTCCAGAAACTGCCGCCCCAGGCAGAATTCATCTTTTCAATAGCGCCATACCGTTCCTGCAACCATTTTTGAAAAGCATTCCTTGAAGAAGGACTAAAGTCAGGTGTTGCAAGCGGTTCATTATCCACCTGCCATCCCCAAATACGCTGATCACCGGCATAGTGTTCAGCCATGGCAGTAACGATTTTATCGGCATACTGCTGATAAACAGGATTTGACATGGAAGCATTAGCCCTTATCCCATGTTCCCTGCGTCGCCCGTCTGAGCCAATTAGATATATCTCAGGGTGTTTATTTCCCATCCATGCCGGTGGGCATAAAGTCGGAGTGCAAAGAATTACTTTCAATCCTGCTTTTGAAGCCAGATCAATCGCTTCATCAAGCCACCTGAATTCGAAAACTCCCTCCTTCGGCTCCAGAAAGGTCCAGGAGAATTCAGAAAAGTGAGTGAATTCGAATCCAAAACCGGCAATATTATTAAGATCACGCGCCCACTGTTCCTTTGGCCATTGTTCAGGATAATAATAGACTCCTATTTTCATAAGATCGGCCTTTGGGAAGAAGGAG
>JBAXXU010000176.1:0-5903 GCA_037127735.1 Bacteroidota bacterium | reverse complement strand
AGAAGCCGTGAGCTGGTTCGAAGGTGACAACTATGCCATCACTGCCGACAATGACTGTAACCATGAACTGATCATTGCTTTCTGCTTAATCATTGATAATCATAAAAGTAAAAGGCATGGTGAAAATGCGGTTTCTTATGACATTGGAAATATTGGTGGTCAGGTAAAGGAGTTTGATCCATATTGGAGATCGAAATAGAAATTTCACAAGTGAAAAAGAGAATCATGAAACCGATGATAGACCAAATCAAGGAATGTACGATGCATGGCATGATGACCCCTCAAATTGGAAGTTGGGCATATTCTACTATAATAAATCGGATAAACGAATATTCCCTCCAAAAAGAATTCAAGGTTTTGGAGGGACAGTAAATTTTGCACATCCGTACTCATATCTAACCATGTTGGGACTGATTATCATCCTGATCGTAATCGGATACTATATACACTGATAATCAGGCTGCAATGAATAGAAACATGGGAATAAAACTTGATCCTGTTGCAACCGTTAAAAACTACAGACTCGTCCCTGCGGACGATTTTTGGGGTGAGGTCATTTCGGAAATTGAACTGGCTGATCACATCTCAACTGAAGCATTTGACGGCATCTCGGAGTTTTCACAACTTGAGATCATCTACTACTTCGATAAGGCTGAAGTCAAGGATATTGTTTTCTCCGGACATCCAAGAGGTAATCCCGATTATCCAATGGTTGGTATTTTTGGTCAACGAAAAAAAGACCGGCCAAATCCCATTGGGCTTTGCACAGTTGAACTGGTGGAACATGTTGGAAGAACAATTAAGGTCAAGTATTTTGATGCCATTGATGGTACGCCTGTGCTGGATATAAAGCCAGTATTCAAAGAGTTCCAGCCGAAAGGTGAAATCAGGCAGCCCGCATGGGTTTCGGATTTGATGAAGAACTATTGGAAGTAGGTTTTATTAAAAGAAAATGTGGAATTGCTGAATAAATGGGTATAATACCAATTATCAAGATGTAAAGATGTAAAGATGATCGGTGGTTGTTAGAATTGTTACCTTTATCAACTCAATATTAGAGGCTCTCCCCGTCGGCGATGCCGGCGGGGCAGCCTACACGATTTCAAAACTTCTGGATCATTTGGACATCAAAACGACCATGATCTATAGGAAGGTTGTGGATAGTGTAAAAGCTGCTTATATGGACCTTTGGTATAATAGTAAATGAAAAATGAGAGAAACAATCATAGTTAAACTTTGTATGTCTTCAAAAGACAGGGAAAATAATTAATTCCGCCGCAAGCAGCGGTGAACTAACCCCAAAAGAGATTAGAAAGATGAATGGACAAGATAATTTGTTTAAACTAGAACATGGCAAATTCTTTATTAAGACTTTTTTTTCATAATATATTTGAAAACGATAAAAGTTTCTGATGCTTTTTCTTTTATCAATTCTAACTTTATCACTGTTGGGTTGTTGTTAATTTCAAAACTCAAGTCAGTTTTGTTATCAATCAATTTGCTGGCAACAAATACTGAATAATTCCCTATCGCAGTGTTTTTTTCGAATTTAATTTGGTTTTTGTTTATAAAATTATTGGTTTGTACTAGTAAATCAGATGTAGTAATAACATTCATTTCCTTTAACGTAATTATTTTATTCTGAGCAATGTAAGGGAATCTTATTTGATCAAGATTAAAATCAAATTGTAGTGCGCCTTTATTATTCTGGAAAAGATTAAGCTCGTTCGAAAAGTCATGTTTTAAATCAAGAAAGAGAGATAAAGATTTACTATCAACTTTAGTGAACAAGTCATTTAGGTAATTTTCTGCATCCGTTTTATATGATCCGTAATCCAGGTCGACACTGATAACTCCGGAAATAATTACATCACTGAGAGAGTCCCAGTTTAATTCACTGTAATCATACAGGATCTCTCCTGTATTCTGATCCCTTTGCTTATTGTTTAAATCAATGCTGAACTTGCTGATCACCCCTGCATGAACGAAAGGATGGTATTGCTGCTGATATATTTCGTTGGCATTGGCTGCAGCATCAAGGTTATAACCAGGGTCATTCAGCCCGTTGCTTATCAAAACTTCCTTGAACGGTGTATTGTTTTGAACAAAGCGATCATCGATCTGATTTTCCTGCCTCGGGAAATTCTGTGGATCTCCACCTGCCGCTTTTATTCTTATGAAATTCTCCTGCATTGTTACCAGTGCATTCATATTTATATAAGGTCCGGAGATCATGGGAAAAGTAAAATTGGCGGAAATCCATTTTGCATTATAGATGCCCCGGTTCTTTAATAGCAAATACCACTCAGGAATAATAATATCAGCCTTCCCGGTTTTCCTTAACTGGAAAAGTGCCATCGGATCTAATCTGGATAATTGAATATTTATTCTCATCTCATGCGGACGGGGAGAATCAACCAGATAGGATTTTTCCATCTGGTTCAGGGAATCGTTTAATTGGTCGGCCACTGTTGCACAACCCACAATGCTGTTATTGTAATTGTAACTGATAAAATCTACGATTTTCTCTGGTTTCTCAAACTGATAGGCCTGTTCGGCGCTGCGGGCATAATAGAGAGCAAGATCATAAAAGTTCTTATGAATGGTCTTCAGTTTATCCATTATCTGCTGATAGACCACATAGTTACTCTCCTTGTTGACCATGAAGTCTTGCAACTGTTGGGATTCCTGAATCTGTTTGTAATGATTTCCCAGCTCTTTTTCAGCGATTTGAATCCGGATATCAGATGCCACAATTTGTTTATCCAGTTGAATAATTTCTTTTTCGGAAAGGTTGACTTGTAAAGCCCATTCCTGTTCCCTTCTGATATAACCTGAAAATTTTGCAGCAATATTGGAATCATATGAATGACTATCAGCATCATTTTGAATCCCTTTGGCAATACCGGAAAATATAGCTGCAACATTACTTCCACCGAAATTCATGCCGGCACCAACTCCTATAGGTGCAATTCTTATAGAAAATCCTGGTATAGCATTCATAAAAGCTCCTATCTGTTCAATAATACCAGCAGATGAATGTTTTTCTGAAGCCTTCCACATGGAGTTAATCTCCGTTTGTTCTTTAGGTATAATTTTTACTCCCATTTCATTGGTGTCGACGAGTGAAACATCCACTTGCGGTGATGCCGGGGCTAATATTATATCTGTCGGCACCATTGAAGTGGAATCCGGATTTTCAGGCAATGCAGGGGGTTCAGGTACATTTGTACCAGTCATTCCAAGCAATTGCTGATAGTGGTTTAATTTTGTTTTTGATGTATCCCTCGATTTAAGCAACGACTGTTTCTGTATTTCTGCTTCATAAACCTGTCGCTCCTTTATCGGTGTAATGCGGTTCAGAACGGCAGTTTCATTGGTGGAACGTAACAGTGCTAATTGTTCGCTGTCACGTTTTTCGATGGAACTTACAATAGCGTTACCTAAGACTCTCACTTCATTGCAAATTTCTTTTGCCTTTTGTATCAGGAACAAGAACCTGTAGATCGGTGCAGGGGCATATAATCCGCCGAGGATTTCGCCGAGACTCAATCCATTTGCAAGAGCCGAAAGTAATTGTTCGGGATTTATTGGTGTGCCGAACAAGTCAATCTTGCGTAAAATACCATCAATATCTTTGCAACTCCTCAGTTTGCCAAGCCGGTCATCAATCTTGTCAAAAAGTTCATTCGTAGCAGTATCAGGAGGAATGCTGAAATAAAAGGTATGTCCTCCGCCCAATAAACTACCTTTCGATGTGTCGCCTGTTTTTAAAGTGTACTGACTGCAAAAAGGAAAAATATTCTCATACTGGACCTGGAGATTGACGGCAGGATTAAGCCCCTTTTTTTTCAAAGATTGATATGTTTCCGGTCTCTTTTTTAAAATATTTGGAATGGTTTGAGGTCTCTCACCCAATTGAATTTTCGCAATTTTATAATATTCAAGGGCAAGATTCAGAAAATCCATCCCCCCTCCGTTATAAGCCGTCCGAAAGTGAATATCGCCTTGGGCAATGTGTGCTTTTACATAAAGATTGACCACATGCATCATGAATTCCTGCGGGCGTCGGTAAGCTACGACAAATGGATTGAATGGATTTGCCTGAAGATCACAGACAATTTCCTGAAGATCAGGCTCCATGATGTCATTGAAGAATTGAGCTGTACTTTCCGCAGGAGTGCCTTTAAATACAGGTAATTTCCAATATTTTGAGTTCAATCCTGCGTATTTTGGATCCGGTTTGGTTTGAATTGTTTTTGGATTGTACAAACAACTTTCTATCCACCGGATAGCTTCATCGTTTTTATTGTTGGCAAGAAGCGTTTCAACAATGAGAACGATGATGTGATAAAACGTCATCCAATTATCCTGGGCGTATGGCTCATTTATATCGAAATAAAACCTTTCCTCAGGAAGGGGTGATTGAACCAAAGGAGGATTAGACGTGGTATTTGGCTGATATTTAGAGAATACCGTCCCCTGGTCAGTTTTATCAAGCAAACTGAAAATAGAATCGAAACCCTCCTGGTTCAGCTTTTCCAAAATGTTTTCCATGAACGGATGATAACAAGGCCGGAACAAGAAACCACGAATATGTTGAATTACCTGATCTGTCTGGTTTTGGATTATAGGGTCAAAAAGATTAACATCATTATGAAAAACAGTTGTGACGTATCTGTTCTCAGAAGATGAGTCCTTCAAAAAGCTTGTTGTTTGAAGAGTTGCGGTATTATATCGTGTTGCAGACATATTATACGTTTTAAAATTTATTACTAAGATGAAGAGGCAGGAAGACTGATTTTTCCGGATGTTGCAAGGCTGCAAGGCTGAGGTCCAGCGATGTTTCCAACCGAGAACGATAGCCAACGATAACCTCGTGAGTATATCCTACTAAAAAATCAATCGGAACCGTTTTTATATAATAACTTCGCTCCTTGTCATGCAGGAAAAATGGTTGATTATAGATGGAGGTCAAACCCTCCAGATATTGAGGTGAAAAACTGATTAATTTTTCGGATTTCGTTTCACTGAGAATGTCAGGGATTGAATTGGCATGAATTCCATTATTATCGGGCATCGGATAATTTAACTCGCGCATTACCAGGTTCTGATAAAAAACACCCTGACTGGGTATAGGAATGGTTTTATTCCCTTTACTGATACAAATAGCTGAATGCAGACCTTTAAAAGAGTATGTAAGCATTTCATTTCCTTTATCATTGATTATTGATAAAACAAGAACATCTTTCATGTCATCATCTACAATGGTTTTATGTGTGAACAGATAGGAACTAATATCATTGGTTATCGCTTTAGATAGACTTAAATCACCACTTGTCTTCAAATATTGCTTTGCACTCCACTTACCCTGGAAAAATTCGCTAACAGAGATCTTAACTTCCCAGTAAGATTTCGATTTTAACTCACTGACATTATGTTTCGTCCCTAAATCTGACATTGTTGTATTTTCCGGAAATCCAGGTTTCATGTCCTGTCGTTTTACAAACTCAGGCATAAACAGGTAATACCTGTTCCTGAATTTTGTAAAAAGAAGATGTGAACCGGTAGTCCCATTCGCTTCTGCATCATTTTCTTTGATCGCCACAGGTATTTTTTCCCAGAAAGACCATCGATCAGACTCATTTTTAGTAGAATAATAATAGGAAGAGGGAGCAGATCGCGTTTTTCCGATCAGGTGAATAAATTTAGTAGAGGTATCACCATCCACGTTTATGGTGTCATCTATATACATTGCAGCGATTTCGAGATTCGACGTTATGCACTGATCCTGCAAATAGACCCTGTAGGCATCCTCCACATTCCGCTGGGTAATATCTGATTTTAACAAGGTGGATTCCAGGGTTTTTGCTGCTTCGTTTTTTTCAATAAGGTATTTGTAG
>JBAXXU010000175.1:0-5936 GCA_037127735.1 Bacteroidota bacterium | reverse complement strand
CTATTCAAGATTTCAATGAACGATATTTAATTTTTAGTGGACACTAATGATATTTTTTAATAATAACAGATACTAATTTAATACAATAACCTATGAAAAAAATATCTTTGATAATTAGTGTAGTAGCTACACTCATTATTATCTCTTCAACTGACTCCTTTTCACAGGATTGGCCACAATGGCGTGGGATTGGCCGCGACAGCAAGGTTACCGGGTTCAAGGCTCCATCAGCCTGGCCGACTGAACTTAAACAGGAATGGAAAGTACAGGTAGGATTTGGCGATGCTACCCCGGCGCTCGCGGGAAATAAGATTTATCTGAATACCAGGCAGGGAGAAGAGGAAGTTGTTCTCTGCCTCGATGCTGCAACAGGAAAAGAATTATGGAAAAACCGGTATCCTTCTGCTGCCGTTACAGGGCCTGCCGGTTCTCACCCCGGGCCAAGAAGTACTCCTGCAGTTGCAAATGGGAAGATTGTTACTTTTGGCGCTTCGGCAATTCTTTCATGTCTCGATGCAAACACAGGTAAAGTAATCTGGAGAAGGGAGAATCCTGCTAATACTGTACCCCCGTTTTTTACGGGAATGTCTCCACTCATTGTTGATAACCTGTGTATTGCTCATGTTGGTACAAAAGATAACGGGGAGGTAATTGCTCTTGATCTTAACACGGGAAACGAAAAATGGAAGTGGGCCGGCGATGGACCTGCCTATGCTTCTCCTTCTGTTATGACAGTTGACGGTAAAAAGCACCTCGTAGTACAAACTGAGAAAAATCTGATGGCGCTCAACCTGACTGACGGCAAACTTCTATGGCAGGTTGCAACACCCGTGCAAGAACGGTTCTATAATTGCGTCAGTCCATATATTGACGGACAAACAATATACTATACCGGACAGGGTACGGGAATGAAAGCGCTTAAGGTTGAAAAATCAGGTAATGAATATGTTACAAAGGGAATATGGAGCAACCCCGCGGTTGGAGCAAAGTGGAACACGCCGATACTTAAGGATGGGTTCCTGTATGGTTTTAGCGACCAGAAGAGATTATATTGTCTTAATGCCTCTACCGGCCAGACTGCATGGATCGATAATGCAGTTAACAGCGATTTTGCAACTATTGTCGATTGCGGATCTGTAATTATCGGGTTAGCCAATACATCAAACCTGATCATTCTTAAGCCTGAACCGACAGCTTATACGGAAGTTGCCAAAATCAAGGTTTCTGAGACACCTGTTTATTCTTTCCCGGTTGTCACCGGGAACATGATTTATATTAAGGATGCTGAATCGCTGATATTATTTAAACTGTAACCAGGGAACGCCTGAAGCGTCGAAACCTAAAATCCTTATCAGACAGGTTTTTCCGCGGTTTCAGCTCTCATAAAATCGCCTTTCGAGTTAGTCAGAAGGTTCTTGGTAAAATAAGAAACTGCCGAACCGAGAACTGCAATGATTACCGGTTTAATGGTTATACAGTTGACTTCGCCACCATTAGCAATAAGCTGATATATACCTGTAATGAAAGTACATATTGCAACTAAAATCATTCCTTTTATAAAATCGCGGGTATTAAGTCTTAAAAAATTTGATCTCATGGCACTGTTTTTTCAGGTTGACAATATTTATTCCAAATTTAAACCATAAAATGACAAAGATCAAGTAAAAGGAAATTTAATTTAGCTTTACTGTTTCTGACAGTTTTTTTTGTTTTTTATTTTGAACAATAACTATGAGAAAACCTTCACTGATTGCAATTTTCATGTTGTCTGTCGCCTGACTTTTTACCATAACTTCTCCATCAACAGTATATTTCTCAATTTGTTCGGAGTAATATTTTCCCTTATTTCACCGGCATCAACAACAGTTATAAAACCCGATTCTTCGGAAACCACAACAATAAGAGCATCGGTATGTTCTGACATACCAATAGCGGCTCTGTGTCTCATCCCGAAACGGGGAGGCAACGAAACCTGGTCAGTAATTGGCAACGGGCATCTGGCAGCAAGGATAATGCCTCCTTCAATCAGCACAGCCCCGTCGTGCAAGGGTGTATTTCTGAAAAAAATTGTTTCCAGTAACTCAGCGCTGATTTGTGCTTTAAGAATTTCACCCCCGTCAGAAAAGATGTACAGGCTGCTTTTCCTGCCAATAACTATCAGGGCTCCGGTTTTTTTTAAAGCCATCGATTCGCAGGCTCTTACAATTTCTTCAGCTTCTTTAGTACTTCCCTGCTTCTCCCTTACCAATGAGAAAAGCCTGCCGGGAGAAAACCTGCCACGTGAAATATACCTGTTGCCGATAACAAGAAGAAACCTTCTCACCTCCTGCTGAAATACAATAATCAGGGCTATAACACCAACTCCCATCACCTGCCCGAGCAATCCGCTTATCATCTCCATGTTGAGAGCTTTTACTATGAGCCATGACAGGTAAATAAAAAATATCGCGAGAAAAATGCTGAAAGCTGCAGTTCCCCTGATAAGCCTGTATAACTGAAAAAGGATTATTGCCACGAGGAATATATCAATTATATCAAGTACGGTTATATGAAATGTCATATTGCAAAAATAATAATTATTAAAAATAAAGAAACTTCAACTTCTTTTATTCATAAACTTTGTGTGCCTTTGTGTAAACCTTTGTGCGACTTAGTGTTTAATATTTTTTTTACCACGAAGGTACACAAAGTACATCGCAAAGTAACACAAAGAAAAGGAGCACTTTAAGTATATTTGTGAATAATTTAGGTTAGCTATTCATTGCCTAAAAAAGGTTGAGGTTAATGTTACATTATCCGGGAGTGTTTGGAGTTACTGAAATTTTTTCAAAAAGCTTAACTGTTTGCACTGCTTCCTTAACATCATGAACGCGCAGGATATCAGCGCCATTTGAAAGAGCAAATGCATTTAAAGCAGTAGTCCCGTTAAGCGCTTCATCAGCTTTAATGCCGAGTGTTTTCCAGATCATCGATTTTCTTGAAATACCAACAAGCAACGGTAATCCGGCAATAGAAAAATCACTCAGTCTGCGTAGCAGTTCAAAGTTATGCTCAACTGTTTTCCCGAACCCGAAACCCGGATCTATAATAATATCCTTCACCCCTGCCGACTGAAGCCTGAAGATCCTCTCTCCGAACCATTTCAGGATATCCGCCACAACATCGTCATAAACAGGATTATCCTGCATAGTGTGCGGATTTCCCTTCATGTGCATCATTATATAAGGAACATTCAGCTTCTCAATAACAGAAAACATCCTGCTGTCTGCATGGCCTCCTGAAATATCGTTTATAATATGAGCTCCACATTCATTTACAGCCTTCATAGCTACATCTGCCCTGAAAGTATCAACAGATATAACTGCTTCCGGCAGCTCCCTTCTTATCAACTTAATTGCTTTCAGAACCCGGGTACCCTCCTCTTCCATCGAAATATCAGTTGCTCCGGGTCGCGAGGAATATCCGCCAACATCAATAATATCAGCGCCGTCTTCCATCATTTTTACTGCAGCTTTTATAATGTCTTCATCCGAATTGTAACGGCTACCTTCATAGAAAGAGTCGGGCGTAATATTTAATATACCCATCACCCTTGGAATTTCAAGGTCTATCAGAGTTCCTCCCGCATTTATATATCGTGGCTTTTTCAGCAAAATATTTTTTTAATAGACGAAATTAATGAATTTTTGGATATCTGCAACCATGTAACTGTTACACTATTCTCTCTCCCTATTCAACATGAACTCACCCCCCTCAGAGTAATAATTATATTTAACCTTCTATACATTTTCTTCTTTGACGCGGGGTTATTACATTTGCACTGAATGAAATCAAATATCAAATGAAGCTTTTTGTTATTGAAGGAGTTGACGGCGCCGGCAAATCAACACAGATCAAACTGTTAAGAGATTTTTTTTTAGAGAAAGGATATAAATGTGAGTATCTGCACTTTCCAAGAACCGAAGCTCCATATTTCGGCGAGCTTATAGCAAGGTTTTTAAGAGGTGAATTTGGATCTCTTAACGATGTTGACCCCTATATGGTTGCAATGCTTTATGCAGGTGACAGAAAAGATGCTTCAGTTGTGATCAGTAACTGGTTAAAGGAGGGAAAAATTGTCCTGCTCGACAGATATACTTATTCGAATATTGCTTACCAGTGTGCCAAACTTAAGGAGAAACCTGCGCAGGATAAGCTTATGAGATGGATTCTCTCTCTTGAGTTCAGCCATTTTGCAATTCCTCAGCCTGACCTTAATATTTTTCTTGATGTCCCTTATACATTCACAGAGAAAAAGTTATTAAATGCCAGGACAGGCGATGACCGTACTTATCTTAACGGAACCAGGGATATTCACGAAGAGAGCCTGGCATTTCAGAAAAAGGTAAGAGAGATATACCTGGAAGTCGCAAGATCGGATGACCGGCTTGAAGTAGTTGATTGCAGTAGCGGCAGTGGTTCAATGCTGACTCCAGGGAAAATATTTGAACTTATTTTAAAAATATTCACCGACAGAAAACTCATTTGATATGAAGATGCTCAGACTTGTCAGCAGAATAATTATTGGTCTCGTATTTATCTTTTCGGGCGTGGTAAAAGCAATTGATCCGCTAGGGTCAGCTTACAAATTTCATGATTATTTCCAGGCGTTCAATATTGGTTTTCTTAACCGGCTCACCCTCCCACTGGCAATTTTATTGTGCATGGCTGAATTCATTGCCGGCTTATCTGTTCTGACAGGTCTGAGACAGAAAACCGGTATATGGGCTGTTATGATCCTGATGGTGATCTTTACCCCTCTCACTTTCATTCTTGCTCTGACAAATCCTGTTTCAGACTGCGGATGTTTTGGCGATGCAATACACCTGACCAACTGGCAGACATTCGAAAAAAATATTATACTAATTGCTATGGCTTTAGCGCTTTACGCGGGCAGAAAACAGGTTAAACATATCTTCAGCGCGTTTACTGAATGGATAATAATATCAGGAAGTATAATTCTTTTTATTCTTTTTTCCCTTGGCAATCTGAGATATCTGCCGGTAATAGATTTTTTACCTTATAAAACCGGGGTAAAAATTGCAGAAAAAATGGTTATTCCAGAAGGTGTTGCGGCAGATCAGTATCAGACAACTTTTATTTATGAAAAGGACGGAATCAGGAAGGAGTTCAACCTTAATAACTATCCGGCAGATGACACTACCTGGGAATTTGTTGATCAGAAATCGGTTCTTATCAAGAAAGGATATCAGCCTCCGATACACGATTTCAGCATTGCTTCGTTGAATGGAGAGGATCTTACTCAGAAAGTATTATCTGATACCGGGTACTCTGTTCTGATGATCTCAAAAAAGCTGTCAGAGGCAGGCAGCAGACACCTGTCAGATGCATTTGAACTTGGTAATTACTGTAGTGAGAAAGGAATAGAATTTTATATTCTCACTGCTTCAGGAACCGACGAGGCAAAAAGTTATGATAATGGGCTTAAGTTTTGTCTCACCGATGAAACTACACTAAAAACTATGGTGAGGGCAAACCCCGGATATATCCTGTTGAAAAATGGAACTATTATCGGAAAATGGTCATGGGCAAATGTTCCTGATAAGGAGTGGTTTGCAAGAAAGATCACACAAAACTTCTCAGGTCAATAACATAATATAAGATTAATACGTTTAAATATTATAACTTTTAAAACATTGAATTATATGAGAAAAAAGATTGTTGCAGGTAACTGGAAAATGAATATGGATCTGGCAGAAGGCTTGAAATTTGCAGGGTCAATTGATAAGTATTTTAAGGAGAATCCTTCAGATAAGGCATTGGTTATTTTATGTACGCCATTTATTCATCTTGCAGGCGCCTCTGAAATACTAAAACGCGGGAAGGTAGCTCTTGGTGCACAAAACTGTTCTTCAGAGGCCTCCGGGGCTTATACG
>JBAXXU010000174.1:0-5936 GCA_037127735.1 Bacteroidota bacterium | reverse complement strand
CAATATGCGAGGAAATACTTATTTTTGGGGAACGAAGTCAGGAGTTCTGAATTTGGTAATAAAGTCATTGTATTGACTATATTTTGTGCACTTTATGTCAATATACTCATCAATTAGTTTCCTGGTTTCAATATCTTCATTCCCTTTAATGCTTTTCAATATTTTGTCTAGTTCTTTCTTACCTTTGGTAGCCTTTATGATTCCACTGTTCCAGGCAGCAACGCCCAAAATAACCATATTCCTGATATCTTCCTCATTTCTGGCTTCATAGAATAACGGATAAACCATTTCAAGAAGAAGTGTTGAAACCTTCTCTTTTATGCCAAATACCGACCTGTCAATAACTTTAAAACCTTCTTTATTTGCAGCTTGCTTCAATTTTTGCTGGTCTTTTTCTAATTGATCATCCTGATGCAAAAGGGTTTCTCTTCCTCTTTTCTTTTGCTTTAGTAATTTTGCCCTTTTTATGTTATCTGTCTTTGACATTTCTATCTTTTTCTTTTCGCAACCCAATCCACTGCACAACCGATGTGCTCTTTAATTTTAGGATCCTGAAACGCCTCCGGAGTGTGCCCGAAAACAGTGTAGAATGAACGTGAATTGCCTGTTTCCTGATACCAGATCAGCGGGTGGTCACCCATTTTCCATTTGTCGTCTTTCAGGGTTGCTTCATCAAGTGAGGTTTCGTCAAGACGGGTCAGCACATGAACTCTTGATTACCATGATCAGGAGCAGGCAAATTAGTGAAGTAAGTTTTTTTATGTTTTACTTTTTAAAGTTATTTGGTTTGGAAAGTCAGGTTTTATACCTGACATGTCCCTGTTTACTTTGTCTTGGTCCAATCTCTGTAGTTGCTTTTAAGCCAGGCAGGGTTGCCTGTTCCTCCGGCAAAACAGAAATTGGCCGGATCCCATTTCATGGCAGTGTTGTTGAAATAAAGCTGGTTTATCAGGTGACAGCAAATTACTGTTCGTCCGCCTATCTGTTCACTGGCAACCGGCTTCTTGCGGCTCTCCACACACGACAGGAAATCTTCGTAGTGTGAGTTGCTTTCGTAGAGCCTGATTGTGGCATCTTTCAGGAGCAGTTTCTCTGCTTTCTCAACCTCTGCCTGGCAGGTAGTGTCTTTGTTTTCAGAACCTACATAAGAAGCAATCGTCTGGTTTTTAACAATAACCTTGAATGTACCACGGTTTACCATGACTTCTCCTTCGCTTCCAAAGAAGTGAACACCAAAACCGTTTTCCTTGCGGATCACTGTAATACCATTTGAGTAAATCAGAGCAGCATCATCGCCGATGAAACGAACCTCAACGGGTCCACTATCATCCATTCCAAGTCCCCATTGAGCAATGTCGAGGTGGTGGGCGCCCCAGTCTCCTACGCCCCCTGTTCCGTATTCCCTGTAAGAACGCCAGGCCGGATAATGATTATGCACCCCGCGCGGGCTCAATACCGAATTATACGGGCGCAATGGTGCCGGGCCAAGCCACAGGTTCCAATCCAGACCAGATTCCATTTTTTCTTCTGCAAGATCGCAGGGAATGGGTGGTCCTCCGAAACTGCACTCAACACGGTCGATCTTCCCGATACAACCATTACGCACCAGTTCGCATGCTATCCGGAATTCTTTCATCGAACGTTGCATCGAACCGGTCTGAAGCACGCGCTTATGTTTATCCACATCCCGGATGACATCAATTGCCTCCTGAATATTATGTGTTAAAGGTTTCTCACAGAAAACATCCTTACCCTTCAGTAGCGACATCAAAATTGGTTCAGCGTGCCAGTGATCGGGTGTTGCAATGCAAACGGAATCTATATCGTTCCGCTCTAAAAGTTCGCGGTAGTCATTGTATGCCTTACAGTCAGCAACACCTTTATCCTTGTTATCAGTATAGAACTTTTCAACAACCTGTTGCGCGTTATTCCGGCGAGTGGTATCTACTTCGCAAACTGCAAGGACCTGTGTAAGAGGTAGAAATTTTGTAAGCAACCACTGCGATTGTTTACCCATTCCCACGAAGCCCATAGTGATACGGCTACTGGGTGGAAACATCCACACCCGTGATGGGAGGATGAAAGGTACTGTGATCATTGGTATAGCCACAGTTTTGATAAAATTCCGGCGGTTTGTTTTCATGATGTGTGCTCTCCTTGAATATTGGTAAAAAATTTTGAACAATTAATAGATTGATAGTTTATATTTTCCTTCTCTATCCAAAAATACAAAAATATTTCATAACTCCTTCAACTCCTTCAACTTTTCTACCCCTTTAACTTTTTTCTTAACCCGTTTATCTTTTATCCCCGACACTTCTGTTTCTTGGGTCGGGATTTTCGCACTTCTTCGATTTTTATCTTTTTCCTTTTGTCTTTTATCTTATAATTTCCTACATTTGGTGCTGTGTTTCCTATTGTGCTAGTAAACTATGTATTATGTTAGTAAGAACATTTGCCAGTGCCGTTACCGGTATTGATGCCGTTACTGTAACTATTGAAGTTAATGTGTCGCGAGGTATCCGATTTTTTCTTGTCGGGTTACCTGATTCTGCTGTAAAAGAGAGTCAGCAGAGAATTGAGTCGGCCCTACGTTCTCTTAATCACCATTGGCCGGGGAAACAAGTGGTTATTAATATGGCTCCTGCTGATATACGGAAGGAGGGATCTTCTTATGATCTCCCCCTGGCTCTCGGTATTCTTGCAGCTGACGAAAAGGTTATAAAAAGTGAAATTGAGTCATATATTTTAATCGGTGAGCTCTCTCTTGATGGTACCCTGCAGCCTGTAAAAGGTGTCCTTCCTATTGCACTTAAAGCAAAGGAAGAGGGATTCAAAGGAGCAATAGTACCGGTGAAAAATGCCCGTGAAGCAGCAGTTGTGGGAGGTCTGGATGTTTATGGTATGGAAAATCTGGGCGATGTTGTTGATTTTTTCAACGGAACAAAAAAGTTCTTTCCGGTAAAAGTTGATCTTCTGGAGATCTTTGCCTGTGAAGCAAATAAATATGATGTTGATTTTTCAGATGTGCGAGGGCAGGAGAATGTAAAGCGTGCCCTTGAAGTGGCTGCAGCCGGAGGCCATAATATTATCATGATCGGACCTCCCGGAGCAGGTAAAACCATGTTAGCTAAACGATTACCAACAATTATTCCACCTCTTACACTTGAAGAGGCACTTGAGACAACAAAGATACATTCGGTAGCAGGCAAGATTGACCACCAAACAGCGCTTATGACCAAGCGACCATTCCGTTCACCCCATCATACCATTTCTGATGTCGCCCTCGTCGGTGGAGGTACGTTTCCACAGCCCGGCGAAATTTCCCTGGGGCATAATGGCGTTTTATTTCTCGATGAACTGCCTGAATTCAAACGGACAGTTCTGGAGGTTATGCGTCAGCCTCTCGAAGACAGGGTAATTACAATTTCAAGAGCAAAATCTACTGTTGATTACCCTGCAAGTTTTATGTTAGTGGCAAGTATGAATCCATGTCCATGCGGGTTTCATAACCACCCTGAAAAAGAGTGTATGTGCTCGTCGGGAATGGTACAAAAATACCTTAACAGGATTCCCGGCCCTCTGCTCGACCGGATTGACATTCATATTGAGGTTGTCCCTGTAAACTATGATAAACTTGCCGATTCGGGAAAAACAGAAAACTCATCAGCAGTTCGTGAAAGGGTTGTAAGAGCCAGGGCGATCCAGGCAAAAAGGTTTGAGTCGGTAAAAGGTGTCTATACAAACGCGCAGATGTCATCATCAATGCAGCGAAAATACTGCCAGCTGAATGAATCAGGCGGCAGACTACTTAAAACAGCCATGGATATCAGGGGGCTTTCGGCAAGAGCTTATGACAGAATATTGAAAGTTGCACGGACCATTGCTGACCTGGGTGATTCAGAAAACATAACTGCCGAACATATCTCAGAAGCAATTAATTATCGTAACCTCGACAGGGATGGATGGGCAGGCTAGGGTTCGGCTTCGCTCACCCCAGCCGGCTCCACTCACTCAGACGAATTCAATATTCATAACACAAGTGTATAAGTAGGTCAGAGCTAATTTAACAATGGAAATTATTTCTATAGACCAGCAATTAACAGGTTGAAGAAGAAAAGAATAAGAAATGAAATATCTTTATGTTTATATACTCGAATGTGCTGATGATTCATTTTATATTGGAGTAACTAATAATGTTGGCAGACGATTTATTGAACATGTCTCTGGTCTTCATGATAATGCATATACCTTCAGTCGGAGACCTCTGAAACTCGTTTTCTGCAAACAATTTGACCGTCCCATAAAAGCAATAAAATATGAAAAGCAATTAAAACGGTGGTCACGGGCTAAAAAGGTTGCTTTGATTAGTAATGATCTTGATTTACTTCATGAGTTGGCAAAGTGCAAAAACGAAACAAGCCATGAAATAAGCAAAGAGTCAGGGTGAGCGCAGTCGAACCGTGACTCTTTCCCCAAGAGCATATAATGAAAAAGTCGGACTTGCCATTTTTTGCCAGGTTACAAGAAATGAGAAGGGTTATCCTTTTGAAGAGAAAATCGAAGAACAAAAAATACAGGGTGTAATATTGGCCGATCATGTTAAAAGCCTTGATTGGAAAAAGAGTGAGGCAAAATTTATTGTTAAAGCCCCTGTAAAAGTTGTTAATGAAGTAATCAAATTATTAAGTACTTTGGTAAACTAACCTCATAACCTTGGTGAAACATAATAATTTAACGTGGCAAACTTTTTACTAATGTGGGCAACTGGCACTGAACTTGTCGAAGTGTGGCGGTCGGTTTTTGAAACGGACAGTTCTTGAAGTTATGCGTCAACCTCTCGAAGACAGGTTCAATTCAACTTTAAAATCTCAAGAACCACTGAAAACTAACCGTGATAATTCCATTCACCAGATCCCTCAGGAGGGGTCTTGGTTCATTTGTAAAAATAAATTTGCCTTGTATTTAAGTAATGTGTAATTTTATTAAAAATTGGCCTGTTAACTGTCAGGCGACCTAATTATTTGGAAATTTGCTCTAATTCCTCTATACAAACTAAAATTCTTTCAGTTATGAAAACAAAAACATTTTTATTTCTATGCTGTTTTTTAGGCTTTGGATTGACCCAGCTTTCGGCACAAACAATTCCGAAAGGCGCTATCATAGGACTTCATGTTATTAAAATGACTCTCCATCCGGATGCAACTATGAATCAGGCTATGGACTTTTTAATCAATAAATACATTCCTGCAGCAGAGAAAAACTTTCCGGGAACCAAAATGTATTTACTTAGTGGCGATAGAGGAGAGAGTAAATTTAACTTTGCATTAATGGAAGTTTTTGAATCTGCCCAGGTCAGGGATAAATACTATCCGGCTCAGGATAAATCATCCCCTGAGGGCGAGGCTGCAACAAAAAAACTACAAGAATCTTTAGGCGATATAAGTAAATTGTTTCTTGACTACTCTACAGATTATACAGACTGGATTATAAAATGACATCGAATTTTCAGCCCCTGTAAATCATCTTTCGGAGGCCTTTATATTACCTTACCTGTTTAACTAAAAAGCATATACAGTAAAACCACCAAAAGAGTACAATATTTTTAGTTAATACCAGAGCATATTAACCAAAAACAAAATACTGATTTGGCGGTCTCTCTTTTTTACTTGCCAAGCTGCTGTACGAAACTAATTTGGCCGGATGAAGACCAGCCATTTGGAGCATTTCTTAAAGAAAATAAAATATGTAAACAAAAAAAATATGGATAATATAAATAAAATTGAAACAAGGGAAGAATTATCCTCTCATGAAAACGAATTTGCAGGTGTGTTGAGTCGTGCTTTTTATAATGACCCCTATTATGTCTTTATTATGCCAAATCACTAGTGGTGCGTTATAACTCAAACAAATTCAATTGATTATAGATATCTTTG
>JBAXXU010000173.1:0-6136 GCA_037127735.1 Bacteroidota bacterium | reverse complement strand
CTGCAAAGCGGTCTGCATATAAATGGCGAAGTACGCGATATTGCCGATGTAAAGCTGGCTTCAGGAAAGAATATACTGGTCTTTGCATTAAATAATGATTCAGCAAGAATTTATGAATTCAACTTTAAAAAATGAATTTATTCACTTAAGAAATCACGAATATGTACAAGCTTAGAAATCGTATTATTACTCTGATATTGATCACTTTAATAACTGTATCCTGCAATAGATTATCGAAAAAGGATCTTTCCTTAACAATAAAAGAATATGAAATGATGGGTATGCCCGATCACACTAAACTTTGGTCAAGTCAGGCTTACAGTAAAGCTTTCACAATCTTAAGTAAAGTTAAGCTAAACAATCCTTTATCCTTTCCCCGTAAAAACAGTAAAAAATCAGGAGCTGTTTTTAGCTGCTTTGTCAATAAAGAAAACCTGTCATTTGTAAATGATTCAGCGATCTCTCTTAAGGACAGAGCTTTTGAGATACAATCTTTCTCAAATGTTCAAAACACTTTGATCCGAAAGTACACTGATGATTTTAGACCAGAACAATATTATGACAGGGAATTGATAGACGCCTATATTTTCGGACTTTACGTGCAAGATAAAATGCTGGAACTGGCTTTTGAAATTCTGAATTCGAAAGATGAGCAACTTATAAACATGAAAGCCGGGTTCAAGATGGTACTTAATGGATATGTTCAGATGATCTGTTTTGTGTTGGGGGAGCAGGTAAAATCCAATATTTATAGCGATACAGATCTGGATAGTCTAAGTACCGAAGTATCTCGCTCCATAATTAAGAATATTGAATGGATTATGCCAGTTGACAGACAGAAAATTGGTGTTCAGATACGAAATACAATTGAAAAAGCTCCCTCAGGATATGTTAAAAACAATTACCGGGAAACTTTAAAAGCGCTTAACAATAGTTATTAAATAACAGTATGATAATGTGATATATAGATAATATTGATCATTTTCTTAGCCGGTTTTATTTATTGTATTCAACATAAATCAGCATTTATTTTAAACCAATGTAAAATAAATTTGTTTTTATAGCCATAAAAAATGATATTTGTTAAAATAAATTTATGATTTTTATTCACTTATAAAATTTCAATAAACTAACCTAATTATTTAACCATGAGAAAAATCACGATTCTACTTGCATTTCTGCTGTTTGCGGGTTTGCAGGGTGCATTTGCACAAAAATCCATTACTGGTAAAGTAACCAGTTCTGATGATGGTCTTGGTATTCCAGGGGTAACGGTAGTGGTAAAAGGTACTGCGATAGGGACTGCTACTGACATGGATGGGGCATTTAAATTAAGCGTACCTGCCAATGCAGTTACTCTGGTAATTTCATTTATTGGAATGAAAACAGTTGAACTTCCAATAGGTAGTCAGACAGTTTTCAATGTAGAATTGTCGCCTGACATTCGCGCTCTTGAAGATGTTGTTGTTACAGCTTTTGGTATTTCAAGGCAAAGTAAGGCTCTTACCTATGCCGCCCAGAATGTAAAGTCGGAGGCACTTGCTGAAGCAAGGTCACTTAACGTCGTTAGCGGTTTGAGTGGAAGGATTGCAGGTCTTTCAATTACAACTGCAAGTACAGGAGTTGGCGCTGAAGCTAAAGTACTCTTAAGAGGTAACCGTTCAATAAACGGGAGCAGCGAGCCTCTGTATGTAGTTGATGGAATCACTCTTGGCGGTGGTATATCAAACTTAAGCCCCGATGATATAGTATCTATTTCGGTGTTAAAAGGCGCAAACGCAGCTGCTTTATACGGAAGCAGAGCTAACAACGGCGCTATTATTATTACTACAAAATCAGGAGTGGGCGCTAAAGAAGGTGTAACTACAAATCTGGGATTTACATGGCAGGGTAGTTCTGCTATATTCCTCGATAAAATGCAGAATGAATATGGTCAGGGTGGAAATGGTATCTATTCCCCGGATGCTATTGTTTCATGGGGATCAAAAATGGATGGGTCGCAGGTTGCACATTGGTCAAATGATCCGAATTATTCTATGTTTGGTAAAACGTATGCTTATTCTCCTCAGCCTGACAATTTTAGAGATTATTTCCGGAATGGAAACAGTTTTGCTACAAATTTACAGGTTAGTATTAATAACAAGAATAGCAATGCTGCTTTTTCATACACAAATACAAATGCTTCAGGGATTGTTGCAACCAATAATCTTAAGAGTCACAACCTGAGCATCAGATATGGTTCAAAAATTGGTGAAAAACTCACTGTTGACTCAAAAGTCAATGTTATCAGACAAGCCTTTCAAAACCAATTCGCTACAGGTGAAGGCTTTAATAACCCAATGAGATATTTATATGTACTGCCAAGAAATATTCGCACAGAGGATATTCAACATTATCAGTTTATTAATGCTGCTGGACAAAACAGACAACACTACTGGAGATGGAACGATAACGGAACAGGAAATGCATACTGGACAAGATATAACGTTGAACGGCCGGAAAACAGGGAGAGAATAATATCTATGGTAAGTTTAAAGTATCAGGTTATAAAAGACTTATCAATTATGGGAAGATCTGCAATTGATGAAACTTTTACCAGAACTGAAGAGAAGATGAAAAATGATACTTACACGCAGGCTATTAACGGTGGTTATTCAAAAACAAATTCATCTTATTATGACTGGAACACCGATGTACTTGTTAATTATCATAAAGTTTTGTCTGATATTACTTTTGATCTGAACGCCGGAGCTAACACTAAGACAAGTGAATGGCAACAGATTGGTGGTTCAGGAGTTGTTTTTAATATAGAAAACCTGTTTGCTCTTGGTAACACAGCGAACCCGCGTCCTTATGAAGGTTATTCCAAAAAAATCGTAAATTCGGTTTATGGATTTGGTGAACTTTCTTATAAGAACGCTATATTCCTGAATATTACAGGGAGAAATGACTGGAGTTCTGCCTTGCCTGCCGCAAGCCGATCATATTTTTACCCATCACTTGGTTTAACCGCTGTTCTTAATGAACTGATTACTCTTCCCGAGATATTTACTCATGTGAAACTGAGAGGTTCTTTTGCACAGGTAGGTAATGATACAGATCCATATCAACTTGCCAGAACGGCATCTATTAGTAATGGGATGATTACACTTAGCAATGTTCTGCCTAATGCCAATCTGAAACCTGAAACCACCAAATCTCTTGAAGTCGGATTTGATCTCAGGATGTTAAAAGACAGAATCAGGTTAAGTCTTACATATTATAAGACAAATACCATTAATCAGCTATTTTCAACCCCGGTTCCTGCTACCTCAGGAGTTGCAAGTGTATTCCAGAATGGAGCAGACGTACAAAACAAAGGTTTGGAGATAACACTTGGAGCCGCTGTAATTTCCACTAACGACTTTTCATGGGATATTGATATCAACTGGTCAAAAAACAATAGTGAAATACTGAAAATTGCTGAAGGATTTGATGTATTATCTTTTGGAAGAGACTTTATCAGGGATTATCAATTGAGGGTAGGTTCACCTTTCGGTGATGTATATTCAAAAGGATGGCTCAGAGATGATGCCGGTAATGTTATTATTCAGGCCAACGGCCTTCCGGCAATTACCCCCGGTATGACTGTTAATACTGCCAATTATGCTCCTGACTGGTTAGCCGGTATCAGCAATACTTTCAAGTATAAAAGTTTCACTTTCAGTTCTCTTATTGATATAAGACAGGGCGGAACTTTCATTTCAATTACCGAGGCTATTTCAGCAGGAAGTGGTATTCAGGATTACACTGCAGTAGGCAGGGAAGATGGCTCTTTACTTTTTGGAAGGGATGTTTTCAAAGGTGAAAAGGGAGTTACAACCGATGGTGCGGTTAATACAGCTACAACCAACGCTGAATCTTTCTGGAATAACGTGGGTGGCAGGAATAACCCTGTGGGAGAAGCTTTTGTAAGAGATGCTTCAAACGTCCGTATGAGAGAGGTGATTTTGGGATATGAGCTTCCAAAGAGCATTGTTTCTAAAACATTCTTTTCATCTGCCAGAGTATCTTTGGTAGGAAGGAATCTCTTCTTCTTCTCGAACAAGGCTAAATATGTTGATCCTGAGGTTATGATGAGTACAGATAACACTTCAGAAGGTGAATCTTCATTTGCATTGCCAACTACCCGCACGTATGGAGTATCCCTTAATTTTGGTTTTTAATTTAATAACACATTAAAGCAATAACTATGAAAAATCTATTTAAGTTGTTTACATTTCTGCTAATTACTGTTTTTATCAGTAGTTGCACGAAAAAATTTGATGAAATAAATACCAATCCTAAGGCGCTTACTTTATCCAGTCTGAACCAGGCTTCTTATGGATTCGTGGTAAAAAAGTCAATAATTGGTATATCATATCTCGAACCATACGGTGGCACCATGCAGATTCTGCATTCTCTGTTTTTTGATGTCTATGCTAACTATTTCGCAACCTCAACCCCAAACTTCCTTTCCGACAGGTATGTGATGGTCGGAAGCTGGCTGGATGGTGATTTTCAAGGCTTCTACGCTGATCAGGCTCCTCAGGTCAAGTATGCTGAGGACTTTGCCAGAACAAAAAAACTTGATATTGAACTTGGCATGATGAAAATCTGGAAAGTTTGGAGTTATCACAGATATACCGATGCATTAGGTCCAATACCTTATTCTCAGTATGGTAACATGAAAAGGACAGTTCCTTATGATCCTCAGGCAGATATTTATGCAAGTTTTTTTGCTGAACTGGATTCCGCAAATACGTTATTAAAAAATGCCAGTGGCAATTCCGCGACACTTGCCAGTTATGATCCTATTTATGGAGGTGACAGGCTAAAGTGGCAGAAATTTGGTAATTCACTACGGTTAAGATTAGCTTTAAGAGTAAAATACGTATTGCCTGCTGAGTCAAAAGCTCAGGCCGAAAAAGCATTTGCAGAGGGAGTTATTACTAACAATGCCGACAACGGATGGGTAACGACAACCGCGGATAATCAAAATCCATATAACATAATAAGCCCATGGGTTGAGTACAGGATGAGCGCTGATATGGAAAGTATTCTTAAAGGTTATGCTGATCCACGCGTTCAATCATACTATTCACCTGCATTACAACCTGATGCTACTGATGATGCTCCCCTTGCCGCCGGAGATTTCCCTTACGAAGGTATGAGAAACGGACAGACCAAAAACAATAGGAGCGCTATCGCATTTGATAAGTTTACCTCTGATATGGCTTACCCTTTTACTATAGTTGGCGATAAAGGTCCGAGTTGGTTCATAATGAGAGCTGCTGAATCATATTTTCTGAGAGCTGAAGGCGCTCTTGAAGGTTGGTCTATGGGTGGTACTGCTGCTGATCTTTATAAGACAGGAATTGAAACATCTCTTGCAGAAAATGGATTTACTGATAATTTAAATCTTTTAGGTGCAGAATATGCTACCAGTACTTTAGTTCCTTCCAGTCCCGGAGCAGACGCTTCAGCTCCTACGGTCGTTCAGGCCCCTGTATCTACTGCACCTGTTGCATTTAGAACAGGCGGTACTAAAGAACAACAATTGGAGCAGATCATTACCCAGAAATGGATAGGCCTGTGGCCTGACAGCCAGGAGGCTTATGCAGAGAGAAGAAGAACTCATTATCCCATATTATTCAACCGGCTTGAAAGTGAGAATCTTGATGTTCCTGCAACTTCACTTCCTGTAAGGTTGACTTATTGGACCTCTGAGTACACCAATAACGCTGATGAGGTTGCAAACGCGATTACTAAGTTAAATGCCGAAAGTGCTACTCCTAATGGTGATAAAGCTTCTACCAAACTATGGTGGGATAAGAAATAATTTTAATTGACATCAATAGTATAGTGAAAGCATTCGAAAGAGTGCTTTCATTTTTTTTTAACAACAGGTAGAAGCGTTATATGTTACGCGCTAACAGATGGCGATCTGGATCTGTTTTTATTGGCAACAAATGTCAACGTGATACGGGGCATGGAATTCGATAAAGCCCGAACAACAAATGATCCCTATGCCGGAGATAAACTATTTAGAAACGATGGCGGTCATTTTGTTGATGTGACAGAAGGATCAGGAATATTATCCAATGCCCTGGGTTAT
>JBAXXU010000172.1:0-6172 GCA_037127735.1 Bacteroidota bacterium | reverse complement strand
GGCTGAATTTTATCTGGTGCTCTGTTGCAAGAAATTTGTAGTAAGACTTTAACTTAAGGAAGCAAATGAATCCTTCAAAAAGATGTGCTCTTAAGACTTTCGCCACAGCGTGGAACTTTATCCCTTGGGACAAGGTTAAAAGTATTGTAAGGTCACTTCAGAGACGTATTGCAAAGGCAATCAGCGAAGGTTATCGTAACAAGGCCAAAGCCTTGCAATGGTTACTGACGCACTCTTACGCTGCCAAATTACTCGCAGTGAAAAGAGTAACTGAAAATTCAGGAAAGAACACTCCCGGCGTTGACGGGGTGTTATGGAAATCCCCAACAATAAAACTGAAGGCTGCAAAATCGTTAAGTAGAAAAGGATATATTGTTAAACCTCTGAGAAGGGTATACATATTGAAAAAGAATGGTAAACAAAGACCCCTCGGAATACCTACAATGAAAGACAGGGCCATGCAGGCTCTTTTCCTATCTGCCCTCGACCCGGTATCGGAAACAACCGCAGATCTATGCTCATACGGCTTCCGCCGTAAGAGAAGCTGCCATGACGCTATTGAAAGGTGTTACATACATCTATCGAGAAACGACAGTGCCACATGGATACTGGAAGGTGACATCAAAGGGTGTTTTGATAATATCAGTCATGACTGGATCATAAACAACATCCTCACTGATAAAGTGATTGTTACTAAGTGGCTTAAAGCTGGATTTATTGACAAGAACAAACTTTATCCAACAAAGGAAGGAACCCCGCAAGGAGGTATCATCTCCCCCACTCTTGCGAATATGGTACTGGATGGACTGGAAGAAGCTATTTATAAGAGTGTCAACACTCGTATCAGAAAACATGATGGTTGCAGAAGGAACTACCATAAAATCCATTTTGTGAGATATGCTGATGACTTCATAGTAACAGGAGCAACCGAAGAGGTTTTAACGAACGTTGTTAAACCTGTAATCGTAAACTTCCTATCCGAAAGAGGTCTAACGCTATCGGAGACAAAAACCAAAATCACTAATGTGTATAACGGGTTCGACTTTCTTGGTCAGAATATCAGAAAGTTCTCAAACGGAAAATTGCTGATCAGACCTTCAAAGGATAACTTCAAGGCTGTTTTGTCAAAGATCAAACAGCTTATAAGAAAACATTGGGGCTCTCCTACTGTCATCCTCATTCGCAGACTCAACTCTGTGATCACCGGTTGGACAAACTATCATAAACACATCGCAGCAGGCAGATACTTCTGTGACCTCGACAGGTTTATATGGTTCTACCTATGGAAGTGGGCAAAACGCAGACATGCCAGGAAAAGACATCACTGGATCGCCGATAACTATTTTAAAGTGGTTGGTAACCGTAAATGGAACTTCTTTGGCACTTTTGATAATGGCAAAGAGATCTTACTTATACATGCCTCTGATACCCTTATCAAACGACATGTCCTTATTAATGGTAAGGCTAACCCATACAGTGCACTATGGGACAAGTACTATCAGCGTAGATATGCCCGGAGATTGGCCGCCTGACTTTTCATTGCCGGGTAGCCAGGCTACCTTTAGAGTGCTTGAGCCGTATGCGATGAAAGTCGCAAGTACGGTTCTTAGGAGGGAAAGGCGGGGCAACCCGCCCGACCTATCCGACTGTTGCCTCGTCCTGAAAGAGGTTGACACTTTTTTAAACAACCTAAGGAGGAATGAGCATGGTAATAGGACAATTACCTGCGTATAAAAGATGGTCAAATCGCTACAGTTACTCATTCAAAATGAAAGTTATAGAAGCCTTTAATAGAAGACAAATGTTATTACAAATTTTAGTAACAGAATTCAACAATTCGCAAACTTGAATACGAACCTATTTGTAAAAAGTAGGAAAGCTATTAAATTTTAAAAAGTAACAAAATTACCTCCTTCCTTATTAAACAATTAGTAATTACTTAAAATCTTAAATTCTTATTTCAATCTAATTTATTGTATTTTCTTAAAATTTAAGTTAATATACCTAATTATGAAAACTTTATCTAAAAAAACATTATTGACTTTTTTAACTTTGTTTACAACAATTGTTATTGCTTTCTCTCAAGCTAATTGCTATTCTGATCAAAGTCCTGAATATTGGAGAATTAGCGAAACTCTTTATGGGTCTAAAAAATTGTCAGGATGCGATAACGGAGCAAATTACAACTGTCATGGTTTTATGATGAGCTATTTTGAAGATAATTGCACTCAACCAAGTTGGAATAGTACAACTCCAACTCCATACGCATGTCCAGATTCCAAAGGTACAAAATTGGATTATGAATGGAAAAATAGTGGGCGATATGTCCATGTTTGCAATGAGTCTGATGCTAAATTAGTTTACTATCAATTTCCAGGAGGAGAAACCCATTCAGCTGTTAAAGAAACCTTGCCTGGAGGCATATATAAATATATATCAAAATATAATCATGATGGCCCATTAGTTGAACATAATTTGGATGGTTCCTGGTATCATTTATCAGGGTTATACAATCCAAATGAAATTACCAGACAATTTTGGACATATGTCGGATTCATACAAGGGTCGCCAACTATAATTGGAACAGGAACTGTTGCTTTCAGTCTTTTATCCAATCAAGGTGTTATTTATTCATGGTCAATAATAAGTGGGAATTCAAATATCTCTATTTCTTCAGGAGCCAATCAAAGCACCGTCAATTTAGTCCCAATTCATAGTGGAACAGCCATATTAAAAATTAGTCTAAGTTCTGGGTGTGATTCGCAAGCTAAAAATCAACAAATTAATTTAAATATTACGACAAATATATGTCTTGAGGGATCATATGATAACGCTGGAATTAGTAATCAGATTTTAAACACAGTAAATCACGTTTCTACAGGCGGGGTTGCAATTCGAGTTTCGTGTCCTGGTTCAACAACAATAAAGTGGCAAAAAACTTCAGGAAATGTCAATGGCTATTTTCCTGATGGTCAAACTGCTTCTTTCAACATGACTGCTGGTGGATCAATAACTTTGCTTCTTACTGCAAAAAATGGGTCAGTCACAATCGGGACACGTAGTATAACTTTTTATAATTAGAAGTTTACGGATAGATAGGGAACTAACTTTTAATATCTTCTGATGAAAAATATATCTCTTTATAATTCTAAATTTACTAATATCCTATTTTTTTTGAATAAATCATGTCGTTAAATTCATTTAAACAGATCAGAAATGAGAAAGGAATTCTTTTTTAGTAATTTAATTATTCTCGTGCTAATAACATTAAGTGCATTTAGTCAGAATGAAGGTGTATCTAAATTTGAGGTTTCAGTAAATGGAGGATTATCTCTTCCAGTAGGTGCATATGGAAACAATAATTCTTCAAAATCAGCTATCTACATAATCGGAGCGCCAGAAACAACTGTCAAAGGTTTTTCAAAAGTCAAAAGTGGATTCGCAGTGCCAGGTTCTTCTTACAACCTTACATTAAAATTTAAAATGACCAATAACTTAAAATTGCTTTTCCAGGCAAGTAATAATAATAACGGGGTAGAAACAGATGGCATGTCTGTTTTTTTGACTGAACTATATAATTCCAAAGAGACCAAAGTAGAAGAGGTAAATTATAGGGTATTATTCTTTTCACCTGGTATCGGTTACTATTCATCAATTAAAAAATTTGAGTTAGGGATTAATCTTTTTGTTGGATATTCTATTGCAAATTACCCGTATTATAAAATTATTTATTTGTATACAAATTTAAGTACTCCTCCAATTCTTGCACATGTTGGCGCTAAACCAAATTTAAGTTCACTTACATTTGGTACATCCCTGTGTGCATCATATAAGTTTACTAAAAAATTAAGTATTGGAGTAAATATACTCTATCAAACTGCAACGTTCTCTTATAATTTGCATCCTGAGAATTATCCTGGAGGTGGAGGATCAAATTTTGATTTCTCCGATAAGCTTAAAGTTAGAATTTTAAATACTTTAGTTTGTTTTGGATATTCGTTTTAACATTTCGAAATAATTTATTTTTTATTTTGCAAATGTTTTTCGATGTTTATATGGCTGAAGTCTTCAGCATTGCAATTAATAATATTATAAAAAAATGAATTCGCCTAGTTAAGAAAAAAAATATTTCAACATGATAATTTAAAAATCACTAGCTATAACTCGGACGGTTTAATTAAGTGCCTTCAGCCAACCCATGACAGATTTGAAACCAGCCCCAACATCTATGCTCTTAAACTCTGTTCCATTTTTTAAATACTGCGTTACCCGGACTGCTTAGTCTCCCGGGACAGATCTTTGGGTTGGCTGGCCAACGCGCTGGCGCCTTGTTTTTTGCTCGCACCGAGACTATTTCATCGTGACACGAAACTTCACTGCCATCTACCTGGACTTGCTACCATTTCTCAGTTACTCCGTGACCCGAAGCTCACTCCCATCTACCGGGACTGGCAAAAAACAAGGCACCGCGACACAGACGGCACCTAATCAAACCGCCGGGCCGTTAGCACATATTTTTGAACCTGAGTGACTTAGCCCTCACGCCGTGTTAATAAAGTTTTCTCTTAACAATTAAATTTATCACCTTTATCGGGACTTACCCTCGCGCGACTGGACTTTTGCCCTCGCGCCGTCATTATAAGCATTTGTTATAATATTAACATTACAGGTATCTACCGGGACTTGGCTATCGCGCGATGTAAAACATGTGCTAACTGCAAAGAGCAAAACCAAGATTTATACGATTGAAAATGGATCTCCTCGCTGAAAACCTAACGCCCCATGACAGCAATTGGATTTAAGACATCTTGATTCATAAGTCTGCACAAATCAAGGACTAATTTTAATGGCTTCACTAAAAATAAAAATTAATATTTGTTATAACATGTTAGAACAATGATTATCTTTGCATAAAGATTTTTAATATGGAAACGACAATAGTAAAAATAGGTAATTCCAGAGGGCTTATAATTCCCAAGAAGCTTTTAAGCACATTTGGTGAGGCAAATCAAGTTGATATTCAAGAGAAAGATGGAGGGTTAGTAATAACACCCTTAGTCGAAAATAAAGCACGAAGTAATTGGGACCAGATATTTGCTGATGCAATTGCCAAAGGTTTTACCCCAGAGAATGATGTAATTGATATTGAAAACGATTTTGACAAAAAGGACTGGACATGGTAAAAAGGTTTGAAGTTTGGAATATTGAACTTAACCCAACTCAGGGATCAGAAATCAATAAAATGCGTCCATGTCTGGTAGTTTCGCCAAATGAAGTAAATAAATTTCTTAATACTGTCGTAATTGTACCCATGACCAGCACGATTAAACCATATCCTACAAGGCTTAATTGTCATTTTAAAGGCAAGAATGGACAGCTCGTTGTTGATCAAATAAGATGTGTGGACAAGACAAGATTGATTGAAAGATTGGGTATCATGGACACCAAAACATGTAAAGAAATCAGCATGCTCATAATAGAAACTTTTAAATATCAATAAACCTTAGAAATCTAAGAGCATATTTGTTTTAATTGACGGTAAATAATACTTTATTTCTGGGAGGTTGGTCCCGGATCGGGAGCTGATAAGAACATCCTATGACGGCATTTATTATCTGCAGTCGCATATTCGGAAGTTCCTTGATTCAAAATTTTGACGGCAATGGAAAAGAACAAGAAATAGTCAGAGGAGAGGGCATATCAAATGATCAGGTTGACGCGAATATATATAAATTGCTCGACGAAAGGTAGATTGACCCTCAAAAGCAAAGTTAGATATTTCCTAAAATGACATCAGGACTGATTTAAAGATATCCTGACAGTTTTATTCCTCTGGACAATTTTAACATAAAACATGTGCTAACACGGATGGTATGGGTAATTGCCTTCAGCAGCCCGGACAGCTTAGTAATCAGCCCCATAAGTCTATGCGATCAAACTTACTTCCACTTATCAAACTCTTTCTACCTTGACTAATCCTGCTACCGTGACAATGTCAATAGGGCTGCTGGCCGATGCACTGTTGTCATGGTTTTTGCATCGCCATCTGGACAATTTTATCTTGACGTGACAAACCCTGCTCATTTATCGGGACTCAGTCATCTGGACAATTTTATCGTGACACGGAAATCCTGCCCACTTACCGGGACTTTGCAAAAACTCATGCCAACCC
>JBAXXU010000171.1:0-6196 GCA_037127735.1 Bacteroidota bacterium | reverse complement strand
GCTAAGATACAAAATATATTAATTACGTCATATTAAATGTGACGTGACACTAGTCACTCTAGTCACTCTAGTCACTTAAAACTCTAGTCACTCTTTTATAAGTTATTGCTATATTTGCCGGTTATTTGTTTTAATCATTTCCTAATGGATAAGGAAGAGAGCTTACTCTTTAAAATAACAACTCCTGAAGATCTCAGGAAACTTGATCCTGTCAGCCTTGTACAGGTTAGCGCGGAACTCCGGCAGTTCATAATAGATGTCGTTTGCAATAACCCGGGACACTTTGGAGCCAGCCTTGGGGTTGTTGAGTTAACGGTGGCCCTTCACTATGTGTTTAATACCCCTTATGATAAGATCATCTGGGATGTGGGCCACCAGGCTTACGGTCATAAAATACTTACCGGGAGGAGGGAAAGTTTCTCCACGAACAGAAAATATAAAGGGATAAGCGGTTTCCCAAAAATGGCTGAGAGTGAGTACGATGCATTTGGAACAGGTCATTCATCCACATCAATATCAGCGGCGCTGGGAATGGCTTTCGCTGCCAGAACCAAAGGAGAAACCAGGCATGTTGTTGCAGTTATCGGCGATGGCGCCATGACAGCGGGCCAGGCTTTCGAAGGCCTCAATAATGCAGGTATCGGGAAGTCAGATATCCTTGTGATACTGAACGATAACAATATGGCCATAGACCCTAACGTAGGCGCACTTAAGGAATATCTGCTCGACATAACCACAAGTAGAACTTATAACAGGTTCAAAGATAAGGTCTGGAAGGGGCTTGGAATATTTGGTAAACTGGGGCCAAATGCAAGAACACTTGCTGCCCAGATTGAGGCTGGAGCTAAAAGTACAATTCTCGACCGGAGCAATCTCTTTGAAGGGATGAATTTCAGATATTTCGGACCAATAGACGGCCATGATGTAATGCATCTTACAAAAGTACTCGAAGACCTGAAGAGGATCCCGGGGCCAAAGCTACTTCACTGTCTTACTGTGAAGGGCAAAGGGTTCAGGCAGGCTGAAGAAAACCAGACCACATTCCATGCCCCCGGGAAATTCGACAAAGAAACAGGCGAGATAATCAATACTTCAGATGGCGATGCACCACTTACTTATCAGGAGGTCTTCGGAAGAACAATTCTTGAGCTTGCCGGTTTGAACAATAAGATAACAGGTATTACCCCTGCCATGCCTACAGGCTGTTCCTTAAACATCATGATGAAGGAGATGCCCGAAAGGACATTCGATGTGGGAATTGCCGAACAGCACGCGGTAACATTTTCTGCAGGACTTGCCACACAGGGCATGATACCATATTGCAATATCTATTCATCATTTATCCAGAGGGCATACGACCAGATAATACACGATGTTGCCCTGCAGAATCTTCATGTAGTGTTCTGTATAGATCGAGGTGGATTGGTAGGCGCAGATGGTGCAACACATCATGGGTTTTTCGATATGGCATTTATGCGCAGCATTCCAAATATGGTTGTCGCAGCTCCAATGGATGAGATTGAACTTAGAAACATGATGTACACGGCCCAGCTTGAAAAAAACAGATCGCCATTCTCAATCCGCTATCCCCGTGGACGTGGCATGTTTACCGACTGGAAAAAACCATTTCAGGAAATAGAGATCGGGAAAGCTCGTCAGATAAGTGAAGGAAATGATCTGGCAATTTTAACTATTGGCCACCCGGGAAATACTGCAGCTTCTGTTGTTAATAAATTAACAGTAGAAAATATCAGGATAGCGCATTACGACATGCGGTTTGTGGCTCCTCTCGACAAAAATCTGCTTCATACGGTTTTTAAAAAGTTCACTCATATAATTACTGTTGAGGACGGGATACTTAAAGGAGGATTCGGAAGTGCAGTACTCGAATTCATGTGCGATAATGGATACAATTCAGAGGTGAGACGGCTCGGTATTCCCGATTATTTTGTAGAACATGGCACTCAGGACGAATTGTACAGGGAGTGTGGGTATGATGCAGAGGGGATTGAGATTGCGATAAGGGAAATACTTGTAAAAAAAACAAGATAAAGACAAAAGACAAAAGTGAAAAGACAAAAGTTTTTTATACTTTCGCAGTCCTATCATAATACGCCCGGATGGCAGGGCCGAGCGATCAGAATTTGCCCGGTGGGCAAATTCCGCGAGGAGCCAGACTGCAGGGGTGGCCAATTCCGCCATCCCAGCAACAGGCAGAGTTCTTTATTACGCCCGGATGGCGGAATTGGTAGACGCGCTGGTCTCAAACACCAGTGGCAGCAATGCTGTGCCGGTTCGATCCCGGCTCCGGGTACTTTTCAAAACAAATAAAGCCTTGATAAACAATAATATCGGGGCTTTTATGTTTGTGCCGGCTGAAACATAGCTGAAACATTTCTGGGGTTTAGGCTATTTATTTATTATGAAAAGAGCAAAGCGGCATAAATGCTAACTTTTTGCGGCTTGCTAGCAGTAGGCCATTTAAGATATCAAGTTCAAACCTCAGAGGCATCGTCTTTTATCAACGATTTTTCCAGATTAAATAACTCGGCAACAAGTTTATATACTGTTGTACAAGGATTCTGGTTTGCAAAATCTCTTGCTCCGTTATAAGATGATTCAAGTCTTTTCGAGTATTTAATAGCAAGGTTTCTGTCTCCATACTTTGTTAACAAATCAAACATGTCTGTTCTGTTTTTTACATATACAAAATCATTTAAACCACTATTTCTAAAATTGGCTTGAATCCTTTGTTTATAGGTGTCTCTTGTTATTCCTGTGTTGTAAAATTCAAAATGTAATAAATACCAAATTTCAAAGGCTTCATTACTCCATGCTGCTTCTGTTTTTGGAGTATTTTCACAAATTTGTATTGCATTATTAAAGGCAAGAGGTAAAAAACTATCCTTGTCAAAAACGACCCAAAGTTTATCTATTTCTCTTCCAGATTCAGATTCCCACTTTTTTCTTAGTGAAATCGCTTGCTGAACTAGACTTTCTGTATTAAACCCTTCGCCAATTATCTTAAAATCTACCACTTCCAAAACACCTTTGGGCAATGCTAATTTGAGTGCTTCAAAATAATTCGGTTCAGTCTTTTCACCTTCACAGACGATTAAGTATCGCTTTCTTTTAGGTTTAATGTTTATTTGTCTTATAGCTTCCTGCCTTTCTCTTCTTTTAACAATGGCAGGTTCAATTTTTATTTTCCTTGCCATTTCTTCAATAAAGTTTTAATATTACCAATATAAGGAATTGCTCCATAACGTCCTTGAATATAATCCTTTTCAAAGGAACGGTCATTTCTAATTTTTTTACCATTCTCATCATATTCAACTAATGAATATAAATCGGATGCTCCAAATTCATCTTTCTCGACAAAGAAGACTTGGTCTCTTCGGTAATTTCCATAACACAATAGATTTGTATCGTGAGTTGAAAAAATTAATTGCGCATTCTTTGGGTTATATTCTTGTGAATTGAAAAGTTTTGTAACAGCTAAAGTTAACAAAGGATGCAGGCTAGCATCTAACTCGTCAATAATTAATACACCACCGTCTGAAAGAACATCAAAAACTGGTCCTGAAATATTAAATATTTTATTCGTGCCTGAAGATTCTTGACTTCTCATGTCAAACTCTTCCAACTTTTCAACTTCATTATTGTCGTTAAATTTCTTATGAAGAGTTTTTACTCCAACCAAAGTTTTACCTTCTAAGTCAGTTACCAGTTGTTTTATCAAAGCCTCTGGCAAATCTTTAGGAAGTTCGTTGGGATCAAAAGTTTTTTTTACAATTTTTATATCATCGAACCCGAGGTCAAGTTGGTTATAAAAACTCTGTAAAACAGGTTTTGTGTTGTCGTTTTCAAGCATTTTAAATGTTACAGCTTTATAACCTTCATGGCTTAATCCCGATATCGTTATAAAATTTTCGAACCACTGCATTATTGTCTTTGCTATTGTTCCATTAAATTGGTCTACAACAGCTAGGAATAAAGTATTGTCCCTGGTTTTTTCCTCAAGGTCTTTGCCTTCCTTAAATAAAGGAAAAACTTGAATACCATCATTCTCTCTTATGAATAGAGGTTTTTCTGTATTTTTTTTTGCTTCAAATAACCATTCCCCTCTTACAGATTTATTGTCAACCTCAAATCCATATCGATAGCGAATATCATTTACAAGAAATAAAACCTCGAAAAGAGATGGCTTGGAGTCAAAACCAATGTGTAAAAGAAATGGAGTAATATCTAGTTCCTGTGTGGAGGATTTTTCAAAAGACTTAAGAACAAGTCTTCTCATTGTACTCATTGCTTTTACAAAGTTGCTTTTGCCACTTGAGTTAGCTCCATAAATGATTGCCCCTTTTAGTAATTTATAGCGTTCTGTGATAATAGGAGGATTGTCTGGATGGTCTTTTATGGGCGTTGCCTGCAAACTCATTGATTTTCTCTCTTTGAAAGAAAGAAAATTTGCTACTGAAAACTCGATTAACATATTCGTTGTATTTTGAGAATTATTCGCAAATATAATTATATTTTCCCCATATTACCAAATAAATGAGAGATATTCTCACAAAAAGCATTTTATTTTGGCTTTCGAAGTCAATTTATTAACCTCATCACGGTACATTCAAGGTTCTAACGACTTTCTAATTGGTCGAGTAGGTAAGGGGAGTTTCACCCCAAACCTCTCACGGAACCGTACGTGATACTCTCGCATCATACGGCTCTTGTTACACAAAAGATTAAGCGCCGTTGAAACCATACTGCCAGTGGACAAATAACCCCGGATAGCTATTCGCAAGATTCCTGAGCCATCGCCCTGCTTTATGCATACTGCCTCCAAAACGCCCATACCGTTTTACCGCCCATTTGATCAGTCGCCAATGAAAGATACGGAAGATGCGCATCAGCTTGTGTATTCTGAACTTTCCATAATAGTTAATCCATCCCCGGATCTTAGGATTAAATACCTGAGCAATCCGGTAGATGTCACTACCAGTCCAGCGATGAAATTCTGATTTTCTGAAAATATCCGTTATCTTATTTTCACTCTTTCGACTGATCGCACAGTCATAACCTAAAAACATCTCACCATTTGTGTTGGATGTAGGTCTTGGTTGAAAGCTGAACCCTAGAAAATCGAACTGTACTGTTTTGAATTTGTCCTTTCGGTGATCTTTCTTACAGTATACAATCTTGGTCTTCTTCTCGTTCAATTGCAAACTGCACTCCCCTAACCTCTTCTTTATGGCTGTCAGCACTTCCTCTGCTTCTGTCTGGCTGTTGCAATGGACTATTATGTCATCTGCATAACGCACAAAACACAAGTTTGGATATGTAATCTCAAGCCACTTGTCAAAGGCATAGTGAAGAAACAAATTTGCAAGAAGGGGACTTATTACCCCTCCCTGCGGCGTTCCCTCACCATTACGAGAGCGTTTATTCCCTTTCCTGTCTTCAATGGGTGCTTCTATCCATCTTGTGATGTACATCTTTGCCCATTTTTCCTTTACGTGTCTCTCTATTGCTTTCATTAGCAACTCATGCGACATCTTGTCAAAGAAACTGGATATGTCCATATCGATCACCCAATGGTAGCGACGAACGTTCTTTCGAACCTGTTCTACTGCCTGATGAGCGTTCTTTAATGGTCTGTATCCATAAGACTGTGGTGAGAACTCTGCTTCAAACCGTGGTTGCAGGTAGGCTTTTATTACTTGTTGTGCCACCCTGTCATTAACCGTGGGAATGCCCAGTTTTCGCTTCCTTCCATCATCTTTGGCAATCTCTGCTTCCAGTACTGGTGGTGGAAAGTAGCTTCCGGAACTCATCCGATTCCATAGCATATAGAGGTTGTCCTCAAGACGTTCCTCGTACATGGCAATGGTCTCCTCGTCTATTCCTGCTGCCCCTTTGTTCTTCCTTACCTTTTTGTAGGATTCCCAAATCATTCTTTTGGTAATTGGTATACTTTTCGTCTCAGTTCCACTATCCCTCCCCCCTTTTGGGGTTGTCAGCGGTAACCTCAACTGTGTAACCTCAGCCCTTCGCTCCACTCCCATTACAGGAGCTTCATCACTACTATGACTGAGTCCGATTTCATACAAAGCATCGGTATTTGGCTTCGCAAATGTTTGCCCTGCTTGTGCCTTTCCCTTTGCATCTTTGTATGACTTCCCTTGTTCCATAACTA
>JBAXXU010000170.1:0-6214 GCA_037127735.1 Bacteroidota bacterium | reverse complement strand
AAGCGTGTTTATTTTCTTGGACTGTTCCTTTTCACCCTTGGATCGTTCCTCTGTGGCTATTCCTCATCAGAGGACATGCTGATCTTTGCACGTGTGATCCAGGGACTGGGTGCAGGAGCTCTGATGCCGGTTGGCATGGCCATCATAACACGGGAATTCCCTCCCGAACAACGAACCCTTGCCCTGGGTTTCTGGTCAATCGCGTCGGCTGCTTCGGTCTCTTTCGGCCCGCTCATCGGTGGATATCTTGTAGATAATTTCAGTTGGCCGCTTATTTTCGATGTAAACGTACCTATCGGAGTGGCTGGTATGCTTGCAACGGCGATCATCCAGAAGGAGTACCGGAGCGATCGGAAACGGTCATTTGACCCCGTTGGATTTATTTCTGTTAGTATTTTCCTCCCTGTATTGCTTTATGCACTCACAGAAGGCAATGCCAGCAACAATTCCGGAGGATGGAATTCTCCTGTAATTCTGGTCTGTTTCGGGATCGCAGCCATCTCCCTGGCATTATTTCTGGTAACCGAACTAACCATTAAAGAGCCATTGATAGATCTGAGTTTATTCAAAGGATATAATTTTGCAGTGAGCAACTTAGTTATTTTCATTTTCGGTATCGGGATGTTCGGGAGCACCTTTCTTCTCCCGCTTTACCTGCAGAATTCATTGGGTTATACCGCCATCCAGGCGGGCTCAGTTTTCCTGCCGGTCGGGATAATTCAGGGCATAGTTGCACCGGCCACCGGGATATTTTCCAGTAAAATGAATCCCAGAGTACCCATCATCATAGGAGCAATTATGCTGGCCTTCAGCTTTTACCTCAATAGCTTGCTTTCTTTCATGACCGAACATTCCTTTATAATGCTTACACTCTATCTCCGGGGAATGGCCATGGGACTTATGTTCAGTCCATTGACCGCCATCGCAACGATCGGCATCCCAAAAGAAAAGATGGGACAGGCATCGGGACTGATAAACGTATTGCGGCAGATCGGTGGCAGTTTTGGCGTGGCGCTGCTTTCTACTCTTTTAACCACACGGGTAATTTACCATTCGCAGGTTTACGGTGAATCACTGGAACAGAATTCACCGGTATTTAAAGGCGTGATGGCAAACATTGGCAATTTCCTTGTTCATTCGGCTGGCAGTACTGTATCCGGCGCGGCGCAGCAGGCAAAAATTCTCATCCTCTCGCATATCAACCGGCAAGCCTTCGTGCAGGCCATAAGCGACGACTTCCTTATCGCAGCGGTTATCACGCTGATCAGTGCAATTCCTGTTTTCTTTCTTAGAGTAAAAAAGAACAATAAAGAAATATGAAAGTTAAAAATGTGATTTTCTGCCTTGTCTGTGTTTTATTCACCGGAATTGCATTTCATGCAACCGGCCTGCCGCAGCAGGAAGCCCCACCCTTCAATATCAATGACTCCCTTTCGCTTCCTGATATTCTGAAACAAGTCCTGGCATCGTACCCTACCATTGCAAAGGCACAGGAGGCAATTCAGGCGGCAGAAGCCGGTGTCGGGCTGGCAAAAGCGGGATACTATCCGAACATTAACGCCAATGCAGGATACACGCGTATCGGCCCGGTTCCTGAATTGACCATTCCCAACCTTGGTCATTTCGTTATGGCGCCAAACAACAACTACGATGCGACGGTTAATGTTCACGGGAATATATATGACTTTGAAAAGACCACCCGCAATGTTCAACTGGAAAAATCGAATAAAGATCTCGCGGAAAAGAATGTGGAACTTGTCAGTCAGCGGCTTACGTTGCTGACTTCTGTGAGTTTTTATACCCAGATCTACCTGCAGGAAGCTATCAGAATCAAAGAAACACAGATCGCAACGTTGCAACAACACCTCGATTTTGTAACCCGGAAGGAACAGACCGGATCTGCAACCCAATACGAAATCCTTTCCACCCAGGTAAGACTCTCCAACGCAGAAAACCAGAAAGTAGACCTGGATGCCTCCCGGCAGACCCAGCAGGCCATCCTGAACTCTTTGCTTGGGCTTCCTGTAAAAACCCAGATAAAAGTGCAGGAAAATTATGTTTGTTCCCAGCCCGAACTTGATCCGGATTCCCTTATCATATATGCGTTGGACAATCGGTATGAGATGGTAATGGCCCGTTTGCATGAAAAACATGCACAACTGCAGCTTCGTTCAGTTAAGGTAATGGATAACCCGACGCTGAGCCTGTTTGCAGAGGGAGGCTTCAAAAACGGCTATTTTCCCGACCTCAATAAATTCACGCCTAACTATGCTGCGGGCATCGGCCTTAACATTACAATCTTTGATGCAACCCGCAGGCGTTACTCGATCAGAATGGCTAATTCCCATATCAGCATGGCCAGGAGCGACGTTGATCAGACTTCCCGGGATATTTCCACAGAAGTATATCAGAATGAGACGAACCTGCTGGCATCGCTGAAAAAGATAGACCAAAGCATGCTTCAGGTCAAACAGGCAAAAGAGGCACTCGAGCTTGCTACCATCTCTTACAAAACCGGCGCCATCACCAACCTCGACCAGCTTGATGCTGAAACCGCACTTGAAGAAAGCCGGGTAAACCTCCTGAAAGCCAGAATAGAGTATGCCATAAATGTAGTGAGACTGAATATTTCGGTAGGGAAACCGATTCAATAACCAGTTTACATAAAGGGGAGGTCATAACTGTTATACTCAAAACGGGATAAAACCATACATTTTATAAAATTCCAAGTCCCAGATTCCAATATCCAAATCCCAGGGAGGAAAAGAGAGAGAGACATGAATTATCCCGGTCGGTTCTTCTTTGTAAAATTAAACTCCGGGTATAGTCTCCTATTTTCCTGAAAGGAAGGATAAAGGAAGCAGCATGGTTGCAGCATGGTTGCAGCATGGTTGCAGCATGGTAAGTCAGAGAGGTGTTAGAGAGGACTTAGAGGAGACTTAGACAAGTGGTAGATAAAAACGGGAGGGGAGGGTATTGAAATAAAGTAAAATAGCAACATACGACGCGATAATTTACAGGGAATGGCGATGCAACGCAACTGCTTCTGCCATAAAGCAAATATACGAACTGTCGGGAGGTTTTCGACAAAAGCAATCAAATTCTTTTTCAGTAACATTTCCGGGCACATCCCATGCACTCACCCGAATGATGAACCCCTGCCCCGGCAATAGGGGATTAGTGATAATATACTGATAATTGACACTATAAACCGGGATGTGTGCCTCCCCCTACTCTAATATCGCACCGGCTATATTCAGTATTGTATCATTTCTGCCACAATGAATACATACGATGTTTTCCATAGACGTATTTTTTTACGTCAGGCTACGTGTTTTTCTCAAAAAGGTGGCAGCATTTGTTTCAGGAAAGTGTTAGCGGTTTTGGTCGGGGCGGAAAACTGGAACCTGACCGACTTTCCTTAGCCATCAAAAGAGTCCATGGTCTCAAGGACATCCCACAACCTGATAAAAGTTGAATTCATGGGAACAATAGTACAATGGCGGGTGGGATAATAAAGGACACTATTATTCGGGTGGCTTTACGATTTCATAAAATGCTAATATAGACCCGAACTCAATTTTACTGAGAATAGGGAAAAATGTCCACCAAGAAAGGACCATTCGAAAAGAAAAGGAAAATGAAAGTCCGATGGTCAATTCATAAACGTGAAGGATGAGTTTGAAATGAGGTGACAATGCATGCTGAAGGAAGAATAATATTTGTCAGCAAATCTACATTTTTGAACACTGGTTTGTGACAGGTGTGGGCTGGCCGTTCATGGCTTACTTAATAAACTATAAGAATTGGGAGCCCAATGTTGTAAGCAAAGCAGGCTGAATATAATACAAACATTTCTCTGAGCAACATCTAAGACTAAATGGATTAACGGCTGCGAAAGGGTAAGATTTGAATTAAAAAATATGATTTTATGTAGTCCTTTTTTTATAAATTTGTTAAAAAAGTAAAAGCAAATGATAATTGACAAATACATAACTTCAAAAACTGACCTTACAGAACAATTGAGGAAACTTATTGTTGAAGAATTTGGTCTAAGTGATGCTTATTCTAATTGGATTAAAGACTATATCCTTGACAAATACTTCGAGCAATACATCGATACTATTTATGCACTCATTGAAACCCCATATGTTGATAAGGTATACAGAGATAGTTATTACCATTACTTTTCATCTAAACTGAGCAAATATAATAGAGATTGTATAAGAATTTCTTTATTTGACGGTGATATTCGGGAAGAATTGTTTCGAAATGAAGCAGAAATCAATGATTTATCCAACAGATTTTTAGGATTTATTGTCATTCGACCAACAGTACCTCATATTATAGGAAGAAGTGTAATTTCTCCGAAAGCAAAAAAAGAAAGAAACTTTGAAATTTGTACTGTAAAAATATCTACTACAGTTGATTGCATAAAATTTTCGACAGAAGGATTTCCACATTCATCACAGGATACAGAAACAATTACATGCGCTGAAACCACTATTTGGGCACTTATGGAATATTTCAGTAACAAGTATCCTGAATATAGGCCGGTCTTACCTTCAAAAATAATTGAAACACTGAATAAGGTTTCTGCGGAAAGACAAATTCCTTCACGAGGTCTAAACATACAACAGATTTCATTTGCAATAAAAGAGTTTGGTTTTGGAACAAGGATATATTCGAAAGGGCAATTTTTAGACGATTTTAAAAAGTTACTTAGTTGTTATATTGAAAGCGGTATCCCAATAATAATAGCCCTGGAAAACAGCTCACCTGCAACAAAAGCACATGCAATGTTATGTGTTGGTCACACAAAAGTCAATGATTTAATGATTGATGCTTTACCAGAAGAACATTATGCTGATCCGTTTATTCAAGATAAAATTAGAAGGAAAAACCTGAAATTATTCGATTACGATAGTATTGATAAGGAGTTCATATTTGTCGATGACAATCATCCTGCCTACCAAAAAGGAAATATTAACCAACCTGCAAATTATTATAGAGATGCTGATTGGGCAAGATGTGAAATTACTCATTTTATAGTACCTCTGTACCCCAAGATATATTTAGAAGCCTATGAAGCTAAAAATTTTATGATCAGATACTTATTAAGTGGACTGCTCCCTGTCTCTGATAACAGTGAGGTGTTCATAAGATTTTATTTGACATCGAGTAGATCATATAAAAATGATATAGCTCTGAACCCAACCGTACCGGATGATTTAAAAGTTGTTATTTTAGAAACTGCAATGCCAAAATTCGTTTGGATTGCTGAAATAAGTTCAAAAATGAATATCAAAAACGGTGAAGCATTAGGATTGATTATAATTGACGCAACGGAGGCTAAACTATTTATTACGAAACCTTTACTTTTAGCTGCATATAATGATGTTGTTGTCACCTTCGATATAACGACTCACACATTTGTACAAAATACATTATCTTTGCGAAAGTTTAAAAACTATACCAACAACCTAAAGGGCTACTAAATGTCAAAGAAAGTAAGTAAATACCAGAAACTAATGGGCCGCCTGAGTGATGAGAAAAAAGTTACTTACCTTGATAAACCACATGATATTGAGGTTATTAACGAAATTGACAGACAGATGGAGGGCGTAAGAAGAGAATACCAGATTAAAGAGAAAAACTCACAAATCTCAGCAGCCAGCGTTATTCTCACAGCTTAGTAATTTTCTCATTTACTTAGCTGAGTACGTATTAACATTTTTTTTATAAACCGCACACATTACTTGCCAAGTGTTGGCAATTTATTATTTTTGAAGTGGCGGTATATCCGGGCAACCATCCCGGGTACTTGATTATGACTATTAGGTTTTACATGCTTGCGAATTTCCACTACATTCGACTGAAATGTTATTGAATTTGTCCGGAATAATCAAATAATGGTTAATGGAATCTGACAGGCTTTCCCTGGCCATCAAAAGAGTCCATGGTCTCAAGGACATCCCACAACCTTGTAAAAGTTGAATTCATGGGAGCAATAGTACAATGGCGGGGAGGGATAATAAAGGACAGTATTTTTCTATAGGACTTTTGACCATAAAAAAAGTCCTGACTTCGCAGAACTCTCTTTATGTGTGTTTGAGCTGGACTAAAAAAAAGGAGGAGACTTATATTTCTAAAATCCCAAAGATCTCAGAATAGGTGTGGTTTAAGTCGATGATCGTAAACAATGGTTTGTCAG
>JBAXXU010000169.1:0-6237 GCA_037127735.1 Bacteroidota bacterium | reverse complement strand
CCTTTGTGCGACTTAGTGTTTAATATTTTTTTACCACGAAGGTACACAAAGTACAGCACAAAGTAACACAAAGAAAAAGAGCACTTTAAGTTTATATATGAATAATTCAGGTTAGGTCTGTCAAATAAATATCTTCTATCAATGGTGACAATCCCCCACTGCTACTTCGTAGCATCTTCCCCGTTATTTGGGATCATACGCCCATTTCAGGTAGATAGATCCCCAGGTAAAGCCACCCCCGAATGCGGCAAGAATCAGGATATCGCCTTTTTTAAGTTTTTGTTCATATTCCCAGATACACAGAGGAATTGTGGCTGTAGTAGTGTTCCCATAATTTTCGATGTTGATCATTACCTTTTCGGGGGCAATCCCCATCCTTCTTCCCGTGGCATCTATAATACGAAGATTTGCCTGATGAGGAACAAGCCAGGCTATGTCTTCTGATTTAAGATTATTCCGTTCCATAATCTCTGCTGCAACATCTGCCATATTTATAACAGCAAATTTAAATACGCTTTGTCCTTCCTGGTAAATAAAGTGCTCTTTTGCATCAATTGTTTCATGCGATGCCGGTTTAACAGAACCTCCTGCTTTCAGATGCAGAAATTTACGACCAGAACCGTCTGTATGAAAAATATAATCCATTATCCCAAATTCTTCGGTTGTAGGTTCAAGAAGAACAGCTCCGGCTGCATCGCCAAAGAGAGGGCACGTGGTACGGTCAGTGTAATCGGTAATTGAAGACATTTTGTCGGCTCCTACAACGATAACCTTTTTATATCGCCCTGTTTCAACATAAGTTGCTCCGGTTTGTAAGGCAAAGAGAAATCCTGAACAGGCTGCATTAAGGTCAAAACTGAAAGCATTTTTAATTCCGCATTTATCAGATATAATATTTGCAGTAGCCGGGAAGAACATGTCGGGAGTAACCGTGGCACAAATCAACAGGTCAACATCTTCAGCCGCTGTATTGGTTTTCAATAATAAACCGCGTACTGCCTGTTCACCAAGATCTGAACTTCCGAGTCCTTCTCCTTTAAGAATCCGTCTCTCCTTAATTCCGACTCTTTGCATGATCCATTCATCGGAAGTATCAACCATTTTTGAAAGTTCCTGATTTGTCAGCTTGTATTCCGGTACCCAGGCATTTATACCGGTAATAGCTGCCCGTATCTTTTCCATTCTATATTGCTTCTTTAATCTTTTGAGCCAGGTTGGCGTGCACAACCTCTCTGGTCTGAAGAACCATGTTCATTATGGCTTTTCGTTTAGCAATTCCATGTCCGATCACAACATTGGCATTAATACCAATAATTGGAGTTCCTCCAATATTTTCCCAGTCAAGACGATCAAAATACGAGTCTTTAAGTTTTCTGCTCTTGTATATATGATAAAATGCTTCTCCCAGCTTGAGTACAACATTTCCTACGAATCCATCACAAACAATAACATCAGTCATTGTTTCGCGGAAGAGTGCATTTCCTTCAATATTCCCGGCGAAATTCAGTCCGGGATGTCCTTTCATTAACTCATAAGCTGCTTTTACAGCAGGAGTTCCTTTTGTCTCTTCTTCACCGATATTGAGTAACCCGACGGTTGGATTATCTGTTCCCAGGACATATTTTGCATATATGCTTCCAAGTATGCCATATTGCAGAAGTACTTCCGGTTTGCAATCAGGATTCAATCCGAGATCAAGGATAACCGAATCGCGGTTATCAATACAAGGCAGTACGGTGGCCAGCGCCGGTCTTAATACCCCTGGTATCACATTAACGGTATAGCTTGCGCCAACCAGCATAGCGCCGGTATTTCCAGAGCTGCAAAAGCCATCCAGGGTACCATTTTTCAGCATCCCATACCCGACTGCAATGCTTGAATCCTTTTTTTGGGAAAAGGCTTTTGCCGGGTGATCTGCCATCTCAATAACCTGAGATGTGTGTACAATTTCAAATAATGACGGCTCGCTCTGCATTTCATTCAGTTTCCTGTATATGGAGACTTCATCTCCAATGAGGACAAGTTTTTCATTTACTGATAAATGCTGAAGTGAATCAACTGCACCTTCAATGACTGCATCAGGTGCAAAATCACCTCCCATGACATCAAGGCCAATTCTCATAATTCATTTATTAAGTTACGAAAAATCAGGCTGTTGCCTTCTTTGCTATAGCAAGTTTGCCTCTGTAAAATCCACATTCAGGACATACCCTGTGATACAGAACTGAGGATTTGCAGTTTGAACAGCTGGCAACTGTAGGCGCAGTTGCCTTGTAATGCGTCCTGCGCTTATCTCTTCTGGTTTTAGAATGTTTATGTTTCGGATGTGCCATTTTAAAAAGATTTAATTATAATTCATTAGTTTTTTCAATTCATCCCAACGCGGGTCATTTTCATTTTCTTCTTCAACAAAAAGCTCTTCAAGTTTTCTCAGCATTTCAGGATTACAGGTACTCTTACCTTTATTATCATCAGGATGGACTCTTTTAATCGGCAGGGCAAGATGAATAAATTCATAAATGTGTTGCTGCAGATCCAATTCATGCTCATCGGCCGGTATAGTTATAATGTCCGGATCGATATCTTCCATGCTTTTCCCATACTTAATAAGAAGCCTGTTCGCACAATCAACAGGCTGAAGAAACATCTCCAGACATCTGTCACAGCATATTCTGACATTGCCGGAAATCCTTATTGACAGATCGATATGGGAAGATCTTTTATCCATCTCAATATAAGCAATAAGGCTGCCTTCCTTAACTTCAGACTCTTCAAACTTTTCAAAAAACTCTTTCCCAATCTTAAAATCAATAGCGAGTCGTTCTTCCTTCAATCCGATTAACGGTATAGTATATAATCCGGACATCTCTTCAAATTTTGGTTTGCAAAAGTATGAATCCTTCTTCAATTAAAAAAATTATCAACAAAAAAGTAACACTTATTGTCTTAAAAGACCAGTTACCGATTGAAAAACGCTGTTTACCGATTTATATTGAGCTAATCGTAAAATGATATTTAATTTTGAAGCAGGATTAATAATATAAGATATGAGACACAAAGATTATCATCATTTAAGAGAAAGGGAACATCATCCGAGGGTGAGTGTCGGATTGTTCTTTATTGTTCTGGGGTTATCGCTTCTTGTAGCCACCAATGATCTGCTTAACCTCGGAAGCGTCAGCAGCTATTTTACATGGGAAACAGCAATGATCTTCATTGGCGTTTTGCTACTGTTAAACCTTCAATTCACGGGAGGTTTGTTGCTTATTGCCGGAGGGATATGGTTTTTACAGGAGCATATCTTTGTAATTCCTCCTGAAATATTCAAAAACTTTTATTGGCCGGCAGTAATAGTTATAGTTGGCCTGTCATTTATCCTCTCTTCATTTTTTAGGCACAAAAACAAAGGTAATTAATTCAGAAACAATTAAATTTACGATTATGGAAACAAATGAAAACTACAGAGATGAGAAACGTCCGTTTAGACGCGAACATCATCACCTTCAGAGCAATCGTGCAATTACGGGAGTAATTCTTGTTCTGGTTGGCTTATTTCTTGTAATGAGAAACACCGGAATCTTCCCTGATTTTATTGATCATGTTATTTTCAGCTGGCCCATGCTACTTGTCACAATAGGTTTGGTAATTACAATCGGTTCATCAGGAGGAAAAACTTCAGGCGTCATAGTTATGGCTGTTGGTGCATTTTTCCTGATCCCTCATATTTTCAGAGAGACATTCGATGTGAATATGTTCTGGCCGTCGATATTCATAATTATCGGGGTGATATTTATTTTCAGCAAACGGAGAGGATGGAACTCCGTTACAACCACGGCCCAGATTGGCGATGATTATATTGACTATGTTCATATATTCAGCGGCGGGGAACGGCAGATCGTTTCCGACAATTTCAGGGGAGGAAAAGTCACGGCTGTATTCGGAGGAAGTGTAATTGATCTTACAAAAGCAAAACTTGCTCCCGGAGTGTCTGAACTTGAAATCGCGTGCGTATTCGGAGGCGCTACAATTATTGTTCCTGACGACTGGAATATCAAAGTTGACGTTGTTCCGGTTCTGGGAGGCTTTGGCGACTCAAGAAAACTTCTTCCGGGAAGGACTATTGATACAACCAGACAACTTATTATAAGAGGCGCCGTTGTATTTGGCGGAGGTGAGATAAAAAGCTATTAACAACAAACAGCATGAAACATCCTGTACTTACAAACAGAGTACGGCTTATAGTATGGTGGCTGGCCTGGCTCATTCTTGCGCTGGGCCAGTCAGTTTTATTTTACTTTGCTTACGGAAGCTTTATTAATATAAGTTTGATTGACAGCCTTGTCTCATTAGCAATTTATTCAGGTATCGGTCTTTCATTGTGGTATCCATTCAGGTTTTTCAATACGGGAGAGATACGGCCAACTGTTCTGATTTCCAATATTGTTATAAGTGGAGCCATCTCAATCAGTTTGTGGGTACTGATCACAAAATATTTAATGCTCCTTGTTCTCCCGGATAAAAATATTTACATGCCATACTGGGATGCCACATTCCCTTACAGGATCGGGACCGGGGTCTTTATTTACGGAATTATTGTTCTGTCATATTATCTTTTCATAAGTCTTAGCAACCTGTCGGAAAAGAATGTTAAAGGAGCTCGCCTGGAAAGTCTTTTAAAAGAGACCGAACTTAAGTTGCTCCGCTCACAGATCAATCCTCATTTTCTTTTTAACAGTCTTAATTCAGTAAGTTCACTTACAATTACTGATCCCGAAAAAGCAAGGGACATGATAATTAAGTTGTCGGAGTTCATGAGATATGCGCTCTCGAAGAAAGATGAACAACCTGTTTCACTCAGAAGTGAACTTGAAAACCTGAGGTTGTATCTCGATATCGAAAAAGTGCGGTTTGGCGACAGATTATCAATTGAGGAGAATATTGATGTAAACTGTCTTGAAACTAAAATGCCTGTTATGCTATTGCAACCACTTTATGAAAATGCCGTGAAGCATGGTGTCTATGAGAATACCGAATGTGTCAGGATTACAACACTGGCAAAGATTATTGACAGGCATATTAAAATTACAATAAGCAATAATTACGATCCTGCCCCATCGTCGAGGAGAGGAACCGGAACCGGTCTGTTAAATGTTACCAGGAGGCTTGAATTGTTCTACAGCAACAAGGCATCGATAAATGCGCTTAAGGAAAATGGGATTTATACTGTAACCCTTTACATACCCACGGATTATTTGTAAATGTCATTTGAAAAAAAATATATAAATTTATAGGTAGAAAATATAAGGAGCTTTTAAGCAGCTAAGGGTAACAAGAAAACGATGGAAAAGATCAGAATAATAATAATTGATGATGAATCCCCGGCCCGGGAAATAATTAAACATTATCTGAAAGAGGTTGATTCTATAGAAGTGATTGCTGAATGTGCTGATGGCTTTTCAGGTTTGAAATCAATTTCATTAATGAAACCCGATCTGGTTTTCCTTGATATTCAGATGCCCCGGCTTACCGGGATTGAATTAATTGAGGTTCTTACAGAGAAACCCGAGATCATTTTTACAACAGCTTATGATCAGTTTGCAATAAGAGCTTTTGAGCTTAATGCTGTTGATTATCTTATGAAGCCTTTTCCAAAAAGACGGTTCCTCGATGCAGTTAATAAAGCTATTGAGAAGATCCGGTCAGGGAAAGGCAATAAAGAGCCGGCAAGTCAACTCCTGACAAAAAGGGCTGAATCTTCCTCCCTGGTCAACAGGGTTGTTGTTCGCAAGGGGAACGCCATCAATCTTATACCTGTTGAACAGATAAGATATGTTGCGGCAGAGGATGATTATGTCATGATATATCATTCCACCGGGAAAGCATTGAAGCAGCAAACAATGAAATTTTATGAGGAAAACCTTTCAAAGGCTGACTTTTTAAGAATTCACAGGTCATTCATTGTGAGAGTTGAGGAGATTAACCGGATTGAACCTTATGGAAAGGATACCCATGTTGCAATTCTTCATTCGGGAGATAAGCTTCCTGTAAGCCGCGCCGGATATAAACATCTGAAAGAGGAACTGCATTTTTGAAGTCTGGTTGTCTTAATGTCTTATCGTTTCAATCTGTTTTCTTTTTCCCATTTTTCAAAGAATGAATTCAATGGCCGGTATCTGCGGAAACGGAAAAGTTGAACAGGGTCATATCCATGTGTTCCTCCCGGCCTGCATCTGAGTA
>JBAXXU010000168.1:0-6298 GCA_037127735.1 Bacteroidota bacterium | reverse complement strand
AATAACCGACAACTAATAACCGACAACTAATAACCGACAACTAATAACCGACAACCTCCTATTCTTCATCTGATAAGAGTTACATAGTTTGAAAGAACAATATTTCCGCCTCGACTATTCATATTTCCATCGAAATGGCCGATCACATCAATTTGATATTTGTTCAGAATCTCAGATGATAAAAGGGTTGAAGGGTGTTCATTCGACAAAAAGACAAGTGGAGGATTAACAGGTAAAGGTTTTTCTGCCAACGGATTCCACCCTTTTACTTTGTGACCGCTTTGCCAGATAACCTCTATAAATTTTCCTTCTATTTCCCCATTAAAATAGAAAGGTACATCTTTCAAATTGTCTTGATAACGGAGTTCTTTATATGACCGATACCCGGAATTTGAAATCACAAATTTCGGGATAAGCGGTAATATCACAATACAGACAGACATCACCACTCCTATCATTCCCATCCAAAGCCAAAGGGCATTTTTCCGCCGCAAAGCCGCAACAAATAATATGGCTAATCCCCAGAAAAAAATAAAAATCAAAGAGATCACTGAATCAGGAAACCTTTTCCCAAAAGAAAGAAACAACGTTATCAAAGGAACTAAAAAGCATGTTATTGCCAATAAATATGCGTTAGAGTAAAAAACTACTAAATCCGCTCTTTTTGGTGATAATTCTTTTATGGCTTCAATAAGATAACGGAAATAAAAAGCTGTTAAGATCGCGAGCGGCAAAAGTACCGGAAGCAGATAACGTTCTTTTTTTTCAGGAAAGAAAGAAAGTAAAACAACCGAAGAAATAACCCAAAGGAAAAGAAATGAATAGTTTCCGAACCGACTGATTCTGGATTTTGAATATGGAATAAAGAGTGCGATTGTTGCTGTAATGGTCCAAATGCCTGACTGAATTGGGAAGCTCCAGTAGTGATAAAATGGACGTGTATTCCTGTTTAGCCAGGCCGCTGATTCCTGTAACGTGATTTGATTCAAATAATCCGGATGTAAATACCATATTATAATAGGCCACCATAGACTGATTACTATGGTTATTAACACCATAATGGTCAATGCAAATTTCCTGTTTTTAGCTTCTTTCCATCCGAATGTAAAGGATCGGGCGATAAAATAAGGTAATAATAGAGCATAAAATGAGACCGGACCTTTGCTCAAAAACGAAAGTCCCATTAACACACCAGCACCCGAAAATTCAGGCCATCCGCTCCCATTATTTTTTAATCCTTTATTAATCAACCATATCGCTCCGATCATGAAGCTATGACAAAAAATATCCCAACTTATATCGCGTGCCAAAAAGAATATATAAAACGAAGTACAGGCTGTTCCTGAGACAAGAAAAGGAAGTAGCTTATCATCTGTTAACTCTTCAGTCAGCTTAAAGAGAAAAAAAACCATTAGCAATGCAGCCAGTGCAGCAGGGAAACGAAGTAGGGAAAGGTTTTCTTCGCCTGTAAAGTGCATATTGATGGCAGTTAGCCACGTAGGAAGAGGCGGTTTCTCGAAGCGTAACTCTCCATTCATGGTCGGTTCCAGCCAGTTATTATTTTGCAGCATCTCACGAGCAGTAGTTAGGTTTCTTGCCTCCATGATATTGGCTTCGATTGCACCATTGTTCACAAAAAAAACGATTAGGGAAACAATTAGAAGGATAAATATGTGCAGTTTACGATTATTCATTCGTGCTAATTTTTTGATTTATAAAAAAACGGACTGTTTTAATGACTACTTTCCTATCCTTAATTCAATACGCGGATGTAATCTCACCCTTTACCGGTTATTTCGTAGCGAATATACCGTCTTCTCATCCAAATAAAAGCAAATAAATCGATGGCAGGACCAAATAGCCGATTACGTATATGGTATTTAGATTTACCCGCAAGCCGTTTAAAGTGCCGGACAGGCACTTCTTTGACGCGACCCCCATTAAGAAGAACAAGCGCTGGAAGAAACCTATGCATACCTTCGAAAAACGGAATTTGTCTTGAAATATCAGTATGAAAAACCTTCAACGGACAACATGTATCTGATACGCCATCACGAGTAACTATGCGCCGAATTGCATTGGCAATCTGGGAAGATACACGCTTTATTAGGCTATCCATCCTACTTGAACGAAAGCCTGTTACCAGATCATAGGAATCAATGTATGCCATTAAAAGGTTAAAATCAAATGGCGAAGTCTGAAGATCAGCATCAATGTAACCTGTATATTTGGATTCTACCTGATCAATACCAGCTTTTAAAGCAGTACTTAGTCCGTAATTCTTTTTAAGGTGGATGAAACTGAATGAATTGTTTTCGGTACAAAACCTCTCCACCTGTAAACCGGTAGTGTCTGTTGAACCATCATTGACAAATATTATTTTGATGCAATAATTTGCTTGAGAACGATAATAAGAGAGTTCCTTCGCCAATCGGGCAAAGTTTTCCTCTTCGTTAAACAAGGGAACAATGATAGTAAGGATGCAGTTGCAATCAGCAGTATTACCCATAAAGACTAAAGGTTTAATGGCTTGCAAATGTATAAAAAAAGAAGAGGAAAAGAATAAGAAAGTTGTTAATCTTGAGCTTCTGGAAATGTTTAATAGCAATCTGTCATCTGTCATTTTCAAATTAATGAATTTTTAATAACTTTGTGCCGGTTTTGTAAAATTAGGTTTTAATAAGAATATCAGGGACATAAAGATTTTTCACCCATGAAATAGCCATGATTGACGAATCACAAACCAGAAATGAAAAATAGGTTTTCAATCATGGCTATTCCATCTGGCCATTAAAAAACAAATTATTAGCAGATGAATAATATCAGGAATTTTTGCATCATTGCCCATATTGACCATGGAAAAAGTACGCTTGCCGACCGTTTGCTGGAGATTACCCAAACTATCAGCGGGCGCGATATGCAGGCTCAAGTACTTGATGATATGGAACTTGAGAAAGAACGTGGCATCACTATAAAAAGTCATGCCATTCAGATGGAGCATTTTCAAGATGGTGAGAAATACCGGTTGAACCTGATTGACACTCCGGGGCATGTTGATTTTTCGTACGAAGTATCGCGTTCTATAGCAGCATGTGAGGGAGCATTACTGATTATAGATGCTACTCAGGGTATTCAGGCACAAACCATTTCGAATCTATATCTGGCAATTAATCATGATCTTGAGATTATTCCTATACTTAATAAGATGGATCTCCCAAATGCAAATCCAGAAGTTGTTGAAGATCAGATAATAGAATTAATAGGTTGTAAGAGGAGTACTATTATTAGAGCCTCGGGTAAAACGGGTGAAGGAGTAGATGAGATTCTGAGACGCATAATTACAGATATCCCGTCACCTTCGGGTAATCCCTTAGCTCCACTTCAGGGTTTGATTTTCGACTCGGTTTATAATCAGTTTAGAGGTGTTATTGCTTACGTGAAAATTGTTAATGGAACAGTTCGTAAAGGAGATGTTGTCAAGTTTGTAGCCACCGAAAAACAATATAATGTTGATGAAGTCGGAGTTTTAAAAATGGCTCTTGATCCGCGCGAGTCCTTAGGTGCGGGAGACGTAGGTTATATTATATCCAACATCAAAACTGCACGGGAAATAAAGGTCGGCGATACTGTAACCAATGTAAAACAACCTTGTACTGAACAGATTTCAGGATTCGAGGAAGTTAAACCAATGGTATTTGCCGGTGTTTATCCAATTGACAGCGAAGATTATGAAGATTTGAGGGCAGCTATGGAAAAATTGCAATTAAACGACGCTTCTCTTACATACACACTTGAGTCGTCAATGGCTCTTGGCTTTGGTTTTCGATGCGGTTTCCTTGGACTGTTGCACATGGAGATTATTCAGGAACGACTTGATCGCGAGTTTGATATGAATGTTATTACAACTGTGCCCAACGTGTCGTATCTTATTCATACCAGAGCAGGTGATTCTTATGAAGTTTATAATCCTGCGGGAATGCCGGAATCGTCACTTATTGAGCTTATTGAAGAGCCATATATTCAGGCTCAGATCATCACAAGCTCTGAATTTATAGGTTCAATAATGACCCTTTGTTTGGATAAGAGAGGAATGTTGAAAAAACAGGATTACCTCACTGCCGAACGGGCTGAACTGACATTTGACATGCCACTTGGGGAGATCGTCTTCGATTTTTACGACAAGCTAAAAAGTATTTCTAAAGGATATGCCTCATTCGATTACCATATAATAGGTTATCGTCCTGCCAAATTGGTCAAACTCGATATTCTTCTTAATAGTGAACCGGTTGATGCACTCTCAACACTAATTCACTTCGATAATGCTTACAATTTTGGTCGCAGAATGTGCGAAAAATTAAAGGAACTTATTCCTCGTCAACAATATGATGTAGCAATTCAGGCAGCCATTGGAGCTAAAATTATATCTCGCGAAACGATAAAAGCGGTTCGTAAAGATGTAACAGCAAAATGTTATGGCGGTGATATTACCAGAAAGCGTAAACTTCTTGATAAACAGAAGAAAGGAAAGAAGCGAATGAAACAGATTGGTAACGTTGAGGTTCCTCAAAAGGCGTTCCTTGCAGTGTTAAAACTCGATTAAACATATAACACTTACTTAACATTATTTTAACGGTTGACGGCAAGCTCGTTTCTATCTTTGCTGAAATTTTCACCAAATGTTTGTTGATACCCATTCCCATATTTATTCCGAAGAGTTCAGTTCCGATAGAAACGAAGTTATTGCTCGGGCTTTAAAAGCAGGAGTAAATAGGATTATATTACCAAATATTGACAGTTCAACGATTAAACCAATGCTCGACCTCGTTGATTCAGCTCCAAGGTTATTCATTCCATTATTGGGCTTACATCCCACTTCGGTAAAGGAAGATTTTCGCAAAGAACTTATGATAATGGAATACTGGTTTGAAAAGCGGAATTTTGCTGGAATTGGAGAGATAGGAATTGATTTGTACTGGGACAAGACGCATTTTAATGAGCAGATTGAAGCTTTCAGGATTCAGTTAGGCTGGGCAAAAAAAATGAAAATTCCTGTAGTTATACATGTTAGGGATTCGTTTAATGAGGTCATCGAAGTACTTAAGCAGGAAAAAGACACAACCCTTGCAGGTGTTTTCCACAGTTTCACAGGAAACACAGATCAAGCGGCTCAGGTAATCGAGCTTGGGTTTAAAATAGGCATTGGAGGAATCGTAACCTTTAAAAATTCGGGATTGGATGAGACAGTACAACAAATTGATCTTCAGCATATTTTAATTGAGACTGATTCACCATGGCTTGCACCGGTTCCCCACCGCGGACATCGTAACGAGTGCGCCTTTATCACCGCGGTTGCAGCTAAAATATCATCATTGCATCAAACAAGTGTTGAAGAAGTTGCAAGGATAACGACAATTAATGCCCAACAATTATTTGGATTTTAAAGGTTTAATTAAACAAGGATTTATACATTTGCACAAGTTTTAATTTAACAAAAACTACCAGCAAAGTGGCATCAGAAAAACAATCAATTCTTATAATTTACACTGGTGGGACAATCGGAATGCGTGAGGATCCGAAAACAAAGACGCTCTCTCCAATGAAATTTGAACTTATTCAGGATGAAATTCCTGAACTTTATAAACTCGGATTCAATATCGAATCTGTTACATTTAACCCACCTATTGATTCGGCAAATATGACAACAGCCATTTGGATTCAACTTGCCAAAACCATTAAAACGAATTATTCGCAATATGATGGCTTCGTGATTTTGCATGGAACAGACACAATGGCTTACACCGCCGCAGCACTAAGCTATATGCTCGAAAATCTTGGTAAGCCGGTTATTATGACAGGATCTCAACTTCCTATCGGCGTATTGCGCACCGATGGAAAGGAGAACATTATTACTGCGATTCAAATTGCTGCAGCGAGAAAGGATGGTAAAGCAATAGTTCCTGAAGTCTGCATCTATTTCAGTTCCTATCTTTTCAGAGGAAACCGAACCACGAAGGAAGATTCTCAGCAATTCAGTGCTTTTACTTCACATCATTACCCCCCACTCGCAATTGCAGGTGTTGACATTAAATACAACTACGATAAAATTAACTACACACGAAGTAAAGGAATTCTTAATATCAACACTTCTGTTGATGATAATGTTATTGTATTGAAAATCTTTCCCGGACTTAATCAGAAGTATTTCGAATCAATACTTACCCTACCAGGGCTAAAAGGAATCATACTCGAATCGTATGGTTCGGGTAATATGCCCACCTATCCCTGGATATTCGAAGCC
>JBAXXU010000167.1:0-6608 GCA_037127735.1 Bacteroidota bacterium | reverse complement strand
CGAAGAAAATCAATTTACTCCCCTTGGGGATGGGGTAAATAAATTGATTTTCAAGTAATTCAGAAATTTTTGTTTATGATTACCGATAGTCATTAAAACCAATTTACACAAATGAAAACAAAAAACTTGTTTTTCTTACCTTTAATATTCGTGGCATTGTTTACTTCATGCAAGAAAGACAATGTAACTCCTGATAGTACAGTAACACCGGCAATGGCAAGGGATAGTTTGTACTATATTATGAAAGAATTCTATTTCTGGTATGATATGCCTGAATCAACCAGCATTAATACTTCCAACAAAGATAATTATGCTGACCCATATTTACTGCTTGAGGCCATGCGATACAAAACCCTCGACAGATGGAGCTTTGTTGCTGATTATGATCTGTTCAACGCCGAGATGCAGGGAACATTTGTCGGCCATGGCTTCAGGATTGGTGTTGACGATTCGGGAAAGGCCCGTATTGCAATGATCTATAACAATTCTCCGCTGTATGCTGCTGGTGTTCGCAGAGGCTGGATCATAAAAAAGATAAACGGAATTGACCCTGCTCCGCTCCTTATTGCTAGTGATGAAAATGCATATTCCAATCTTATCGGTCCAAGTGTGGCAGGAAGAACCAATATATTCCTTTTTGTAAATCCCGCGGATGACAGTGAGGTAACAATCTCCTCAACAAAATCAGAGTTCACAATTAACACAGTTCTTCTGGCTGAAACAATTCCGTTAACATCAGGACCGACGGGGCATCTGGTTTTTGAATCTTTTATAACGCCATCTGTGGATGAACTTGCCACGGCGTTTGCAACCTTCAAGGCAAACAACGTTAAAGACCTGATCCTTGATCTGAGATATAACTCAGGAGGCTATCTTTCTATTGCACAAACACTTGCAAGCTATATAGCAGGGGATGCCAGACAGGGATCGGTTTTTGCCAAACTTCTATATAACAATAAACACCAAGCAGATAACTATATCTTTCCTTTCGTTTCAACACCCTCTTCTCTTGGCTTGTCACGTATTGTTGTCATCACAACACGATCAACGGCATCTGCAAGCGAAGCGGTAATGAACGGACTTACGCCTTTTGTAACCGTAGTTAGTGTAGGAGATACAACTAACGGGAAACCAACCGGTATGAACGGGTGGCCCGTTGGCCAAAAGTATTATTTTTGGCCAGTAACTTTTAAGATGGTTAATGCAAATAACCTGGGTGAATACTATGCAGGCTTTTTCCCTGCAAAAGTTTTACCTGATGATATTACTCACGATTTTAGTGACAAGGAAGAATTTTGTTTCAAAGAGGCCATTTACTATCTTGAAAACGGTTTAGTCTCTTCAAAAGGCATGCAGGAGTTTAAACGTCATCCACAGTATTCTGAGAAACCGGCATGGATGAATAATGCATTTGTTCTAGAAAAGAAATAATATAAAGTAGTTGAAAGCCAAACCACAAGAACGTATTATTCTTGGCATTGACCCCGGCACGAGTATTACTGGCTATGGAGTAATAAAAACTGTCGGTACAGTACCCGAACTCATCACTATAGGATCAATTGATCTTTCAAAATTTGAAGATCATTACATCAAGCTTAAGTACATTTTCGACAGAACTGTCGGGATCATCGATGAGTATCATCCTGATGAGCTGGCAATTGAGGCTCCTTTCTATGGCAAGAATGTTCAGTCGATGCTAAAACTGGGCCGGGCACAGGGCGCAGCAATAGCGGCGGCGCTAACCCGTTCATTACCAATATTTGAGTATGCTCCAAGGAAGATTAAATTGTCAATTACAGGTCAGGGGGCAGCGTCAAAGGAACAGGTTGCCGCGATGCTGATGAACATCTTAAAATTCAATCTTACTGAAATAAAACTTGATGCCACCGATGGTCTCGCGGCTGCATTATGCCATTTTTACCAGACAAACAATCCTTCACAGGAAAAACCCTATAACAGCTGGAAGGATTTTATGAATAAGAATCCAAAAAGAGTGAAGTAGCCAAAACATGATCAGACAACTGCAAACGCTAATGCTACCACACTTACTTTTACCCCTTCAACTTTAAGAAGTTCATTTGTACATGATTCTATTGTTGATCCTGTTGTGATAACATCATCCACGAGTAAAACATGCCTGCCTCTTATTATCTCAGGATCAATAACACCGAAAATACCTTCAACATTTGTCCACCTGTCAAATCGCGACCGTTTAGTCTGTGTTGCTGAAACGGTTATCCTTACCAGAGAATCTGTAACGACAGGTAAGCCGGTGGCATCAGCTATTCCCGATGAAATAATGTCACTCTGGTTAAAGCCGCGGATGCGCATTTTAGAAGGATGAAGCGGAACCGGAATTATTATATCGATATCAGCTGTAAATCCTGAAGATTTGAGCGATAAACCATATATTCTGCCAAGTTCATAACCTATCTCCTTTATGCCTTTGTACTTCAGATTATGAATTAAATTTCTTATCCGGCTTCCCTTGTTAAAAAATGAGAATGCAGCCGCCTTTTCTATCATGCATCTTCCCCAGAAGAGTTGTGCCACCGTGTTTTCATTTTCCAGGTGATAATTAGTCCTTGGAATAACTACATAACATTCGGTGCAGATAAGATATTCATTCCTAAGCAGATGATTCCCACAAGCATAGCAGAGCCGGGGAAACAGGAGGCTGATAAAATCGTCCCACAAATCATAAATGTAACTCATGCAGCGATGCTGAATTATTTCTATAAAGATATGAAATATTTTTTTATTACTATCGGCAATCAGTAATAAGAAATCGTGTAACTAATCAGTGAGCCAGAGTTTGGAGTGACTAAAGTTAAAAGTTTTTGATTCCAGATTCTTTTATAATCAGCGATAACATTCAAAGCTTTTAGCACATTTTGATTATTTTTTATGGCAAAACTTTAGCTCATTTTAAGTACTGATTAGAGAGAGACATATTTATTTGATTGCGGATTGCGGATTGGCGATTGCGGAATGTTGACATTACTTTTTTTAATAGTAAATCCGAAATCCCTTTGTTAAATCAGCGATTCTATTTTTATTACCGGTCAACCTTTTAACAGGTTAGCACGGCCGGGCAGTAAAAATATGAAATAATTTTGACATGGAATAATTCTGAAGTGTCGTGAAAGCTATTAAAAAGCATTTGAAAAGAAATCTTTGGTGTCATCAAACTCATCATTGGACTCCTCAAATCGATCTTGGGGGTTCTCAAAACGATTCCCGGCTTTGTATAATCAACCTATTTTCAAACGCGATGGTTCAAAATTAACAGGCAGCAACGGTAATGGAGAGATAACGAGGAAGACTGCAAAGAAAGGAAGCTTTCATATTAAAAACATGCAGCCGGGAACCTACAGGTTGTCGGTAAGTAAACCGGGGTACAAGGAAAAAGAAGTTACTGTAAGTGTTGCCAATGGTGAACGATCGGCGCTCAAGGTGGAACTGGAGAAGGTGTAATGTCGCAGGGCGCAGGGCTCAGGGCTCAGGGCTCAGGGCTCAGGGTAAAAGGATGGGCTGCAAAACTCTTGCTGGCGAGTTGGCAATTAAGGCATAACGGAAGTTCAAGTTGGGTCTTGAAGACTACATGAAGTCCCATTTATTATGCTTTGTAATTTATGTAATTTCCCTTGAATATAAATTTCTCGAAGTATGGTGCCCAGTAAGGATTTCAATATAATCAATTGTTTTAATCCGGTAAACAATTCGATAATTCCCTTCAATTAATTCTCGTATTTCACTGTTTTCAAGTTCAGGAACAATCCTTCCAATTTCAGGTATAGTCTTTAGTATTAATGTCTTAAACTTAATTCTTTCAACCTGATTTTTTGCATACCTTTTAGAGTCAATTGAAATATAATTAAAAATCTCTTTTAACTCGAAAACAGATAAGTCAGTCCATACTATTTTGACCATTCTTCAATTCGTTTCTCAAGTTCATTTTCAGAAATTACTCTTCCGTTGTCAGCGTCTTGAATTCCTTTTTCAATTTTTTCGAGTAAAATCATTTTATCTACTAATTCGTCAATTGAGAAATTGTCGGGGAATCTGGTTATAGTCTTGATTACATTAGTTTTTGTAAGCATATCTTTTTCTTGTAAAGATACAAAGAAATGTTTATTGTTGTTTTTTATTATCAGGCATAACGAAGTGTCAAACGCCATAGTGGCATTTATTCCTGACCTGATGTGGTGTTATTTTCGTTGTTTTTTTTATGTAGTAAATTTATAACTATTTTGAATGCATAGCTTTGTTTAGTCAAAAGCCTTATCCATCAGGCGGACTCATTATCTGATCGAAACAAATAACCCTTATTATGTTGCAATTATGGCGATTTCACCAATCCGAAATCCAAAATCCAAAATTCTTCGGATTACTTTATAGAAGTTGACCGATGTAACGAATACATACTGTGTAACATAACTTGACAAAATACTTATAAAGCGATAAAACATGTGCGTTTTCGCACAGTTGTGCGCACATGTGTGCGGAAACGGGCGAATAATATTTTTAAATAAGCCTGCGGAAATTCTGCAATCAAAAAATATTTTATTTATTAGTGCCAGATATTCAGATGATTAACAAGCAGAAATCATTTGTTTCTATTTATAACCATTTTTGGCACATCCTTTGCCTAACCTTATAATAGGATTCACCTTATTTGCCAGATATCATTCAATTTATATATTCTGGTTGTATCTATATTTTTAAGCATTCTAATTGCTTTTGCCGGAACAAATATACGGAGGGAAAAGAAAAGAAAAGAATAGTAAAAAACATAGTGTTCAGATGTTTATATTCAAACATAATGACTAAATTTAATCAGAATTTGAGCTGGGAGGGAATAATAGAAGTATTTAAAAATAAGCCTATACGGCTATTATTAATTGTCTATGAAGACTTTTGGTACACGGATAAAGGAGTTGGCAGTAATTTTTAGAATTGCACTAACTCTTAATTTAATATTTTATTTCTGAACAAAAGAAATTATAAGTAAACTAAATAAAAAACCACACATGAAAAGATTGATCTATTTATTAGTGATTTTATCTGTCATTTCGGGATGCAAAAAAAAAGAAAAAGATAGTGGCAACATCCTCTATAAAATATCCTGTACAAGTTCGACAAATAAATCAATGAGTCTAAAGAAAGGTTCTGGAATGAAATTTCCTGCTGGCAGTTCGGATACTTTATACACTCAGTTTGGAGATTATATCACAAGTTTGACCCCAAATAAATTTACAGCTAAATTTCAAACCATCCGTTTAAGTGATGGTAAAAACAATAATATTGATGGACATTTATTAGAACTTGTAAATAATAATGCAGCACCAAATGCCCCTGAACGATTTGCTGATTTTTCAAATAACAGTACTGTAAATGTTATTCCAATTTTGTACGGAACGGATCTTAATAATGCAGGATCGTTCACTTCCGATGAAATTAATTTTATTTATTTTTATTTTTCTCTAAACTATTTTTATCAGGAAGCAACACTGCCAATACAGTACAATGGCTTGAACTTGTCGCAATTCAATCAAATTTATCACAATACACAATATTACAGCGATTCGGTTATATCTAATAATATTCTTAGTGTAGATCATTTACCATTAATAGTTCCTGCGTTTTCAGCAATTGGTTATTCTGACATTCCATTCGTATTTGCTTTTGGGAATACTGATTCTACTTATATTTCTACCGCTGAGGGGAATAATTCAATATATGGTTTTAGTCAGAATATAATTGTAAGAAGTAATAAATATCTAGCTTTTACTCTTTATAGACCTCAGGAAGGGGAAACGCTAAACATGAATACTATTTTGAGTTTTAATTCTACTAATCTGATACAGGTTTATGCTGGTAATGATAACATCCCATACAACAGTGATGATGTTTTTGTTTATGCTCCAAAATTCTGGGAAAGGCTGTCTGTACAAGTGGTAATTAACTAAACCAAAATTCAATGGATAAAGAAAAACTACTGCCAATAAATAGGACTTCATGTGGTCTGCAAGACCCAAATTGAAGTCCATGTTGAACTACATCCCGGGTGATCTTGGTATGGACTTATCAAAGGTTTTTTCTTTTTAACAGGATTTGAAGACAAGGGCTATCGGGGTAAAAAAGGCATTCTGATTTTCACAAACCGGGCAGGCAGGATATGCTGGCAAAACCGCCGTAAAAACTCTACCCCTTCGAGCTTCACCGGTTTTTGCTTTGCATTATCTCTGTAATCTTTATGCATGAAGGTAACGCCATCATCGTTGGATATTTCGGAGCATATTGATCCCCTTGGTTGTTTGATTATCAGCAGGTTTTATTATTTAGGGGTATAAAACCAATGTAGTTTTGTTAAGCCCTGAATATCTGTTTTTTTTATTATATCATTATTGTCCGGCTAAATTCCATTGCGTCCCTACGGGACTTTTGGGTTATACTGCAACTTATTTTCTATCGATATATTTTCCCGATGGGACAGTCCCGTCAGGGACTAAATATCGGTAGAAATGATACAATAGTTCGTTAAGTTATTATAAATTCAGAACTCCTTACCCCGCGCAATCTAAATTAGCGGTAATTTGGAAAAT
>JBAXXU010000166.1:0-6867 GCA_037127735.1 Bacteroidota bacterium | reverse complement strand
AGAGAAAGCCCGAATCAAACTAAAAAGACTTTATCAGTCATATGACCGTTGACATAACACTAGTTACAATTTTCTCTGAGTTATGTTACAGCTTTCTCTGAATAGTGTTACAATTTTCTCTGAGTTAAAACCTGTAACTCTCTGCTAATATTGCAATTTAATCTTCCCACAAACTATCCAAATGATTTAACAAATCTTAATCAAACAACTTTTATAAGGTATTTTTAAGGATAAAAATGAATTTCTCTGCAAGAAAATGCCATTTTGTCAGTAAAATGTGAAATTTGAAAGGAAAATCAGTTCAATCAAACTAAAAACACCCCGGCGGAGTCCAATATGTTACAAATCTCTCTGAGTTCTGTTTTTATTAAAAACCTCTATGTTACAAATCTCTCTGAGTTCTGTTTTATGTAACATATAATCAAGTAATTAAAAAGCTCTATTCAATTATGTTCTATTTAAAAAGTACTACATTGTTGATCACTCTTATTAATATTTTCTTTTTTTGATTCCTCTGAAAGGTACCCGGTCGATTATCTGGAAGATCTGCAACAATCAACAAATAAGTGTCATCTGCTTGGGTGAAATAGAGGTACCAAATTAGCGCCTCAAACATGAGGTCACAAATTGTGCTATCAAGATTTTGTTTACTTTTGAAATTGGATAAAATTGGATACAAAATGGATATGTCTAATAATTTGAAGATAAAACTGGACTTTAACAGTACGGTTTATCAGCAAATAAGTCAACAACTTAGCATAATAGATACCTTTAAAGGTAACTGGAAAGCGATTGAAGGTCAGCAAAACAAATACCTGAAAGAGCTCCGCAAGATAGCCACGATAGAAAGTATTGGTTCTTCGACCCGAATAGAAGGAGGAACCCTTACTGATGAAGACGTGGAAAAACTTTTAAAGTCAGTAAAAATAACAAAGTTGCAAAGCCGGGACGAACAAGAGGTGGTTGGCTATTACGAAGCGTTAGAAATTATTTTAGATAGTTACACCGATATCAATTTAGAAGAACGTTACATCCATCAAATGCACGGGATCCTTTTAAAATACAGTGACAAGGACCAGAGGCATAAAGGGAAATACAAAGCTCTTTCCAATCAGGTAGTGGCTAATTATCCGGATGGTACACAGCGGACTATTTTCAGGACAACTGAGCCGCATTTAACACCCGGTGAAATGCAGGGTTTAATTTCATGGACAAACGAAAGATTATCAAAGAAAGACTTACACCCGCTCATGATAACAGCAGCGTTTGTTTATGAATTTTTATCTATCCATCCATATCAGGACGGGAACGGACGTTTATCAAGGCTTTTAACCTCGTTGTTATTGATGAAGCAGGATTACAAGTTTATCCAGTACGTATCTTTTGAAAATGTCATAGAAACCAGGAAAGAAGAATATTACAGGGCATTGATGGAAGGACAGAAGAATCGTTACAAGAAAAACGAACGTATTGACAACTGGATACTATTCTTTTTAGAGTGCCTGATTGTATTAACCCAAAGATTAGAATCGAAATACGATACATACAACAAGTTAAAAACGTCATTAAACGAACGTCAGCAGGTTGTTTTAGGATATATTAAAGAACGGGACAATGCACAGGTTGGCGAAATAGAAAGCCAGTTAAAAAACTACTCCCGTAATACGCTAAAAAAAGATCTTGCCTATCTGGTTAAAGAAGGGTTACTCCTGAAAACTGGTGAAGGTCGTGGAGTACGGTATCATGTAAAAGAATAACTACCTCCTCGCGGCCATGGCACTTCCCATCCATTGAGAAATCATTTTTGCAAGGGAGCAAATGAATGGACGAGACAAAGAAAAGAAAAAGAGAAAGAAAAAAGAAACCAGTTTCTTTCACCTGGCTTCGCATTTATGTTGGAATACGTTTATAATATCTTGTCAACCGGAGAAGGAATACTGAGCCTTGCATTTTGTGATACCAAACCATTTATCTCATCATCAGTAAGTTCATACATGAAATCCGAAGAGAACCGATTTGTATTAATAAAGAGGTTATTATACCTTCATAAGATAAAACCCTATCAAAGACTTATTTATCTCTGATAGGGTTTACCTGAATTATTATTTTTTTACGATCAGCTGCTGGGTGTAACTTGTTTTTCCATTGCTCACCTCAATTATGTAAGTACCGTCCTTCATATTATTTAAAGGAATATTAAATGTATTTCCGCTCCTTTTTGCTGAAAACAAGAGGGTACTCTGACTATTAATGATGCGAATGGTATAATTTGTTGATTCTTCGATACTTGGCTGAGATGCACCAGGATCGACCGTTACAGAGTCATTTAGTATTAATAGTGGATCTTCTTTAATTGTTAAAGTTACATTGTCTGATGCAGGGTTTGGATAGAGTGAAAGTGATTTCCCTCCACTTACATAAACACTTTTACCGCTCCATGTAGTTGTTCCACATGCATTAACAGCACGTGCCAATACCGTATAATACCCTGTTGTGTAGAATATAACCAGACAACTATTAACTTCACCTCCTGAAGGACTAACATAGGGACCGGAAGGACTTACCATCCAGTTGTAGGTTGTACCGCTTGAGTGGTTCGTGTTAGCATAATAATAATTATATGCATTGCGAGTGGTGGTGGATGGTCCGGAAACTGATTGTACTTGTGCAGTACCAACCCATAAATTTTTGCGCGGTAGTACTATAGAATCAACTGAAGAGGTAATTTTTGCTTCAATCCAACCATCACCCGACCCATTTGCTTGAAATGTGCAAGGATTTGATCCTTGAGCAGAGTATCTACTAATATTTCCACTAGTAGACCATGAAATTGAACATTCTGAAGGAAGGTTAACAATCGTGTATGCAGAACCAGCAGAACATAATAAAGTTGAACCGGTAATACTTGGTCTAGCATAATAATGCAAATCCTGAGGATCATAGGGACAATCGTTTATATTGTGGATAAATCTTGGTCCGTTTCCCCATTTAGACATAAAATAGTCTGAGGTATCAGTTGTATTAGCAGAGTGGTCACACCAGTCAGCATAACCAAAATATTCATGAGTATAATAACATGGACCTCCATAGGATACTTTTGTTGCTTCAGATTGTGAAGATATTTCAATATAACTATCATCATTCCAAAAAGCATCATCCCCTGGACTATTCAACCAAACTTTTGATGCTCCCTCTGAAACTCGCCAGGCCCATGAATGACAATTATAAGTCCATGTTGCCTCACTTTTAAATGAAATATTATAATCGTAATAGTCCAGCCACTGATTCTTTATATTATTTTTTTCAGTCGTGGTAAGTTCATCTCCTGTTAATATTTTTGCTGTAACAGATGTATTATTAGGAGTATAGATTGTGGTATTAGACCAAGTCTGGCCGGACATACTGAATTTAACCGATAATGATATAAAAGCAGTAAGTATACTAAATTTTATTAGTGTTTTCATGACTATATTTTATAAATTTATTTATCTTAAGAAGCTTTGTTATAAATTTCATAACTTATTAAATACTAATTCAAGTTGGTTATTTAGTATAATCCGATGCAAATTCAAAGACATAGTCAATAATCAATTTATTGCACTCCTTCGAAGTTTTAATGAAATTACTCAACGATTGATTCCTAAAAAATTCTGATTCAAATGTTGGAATATTTAGAGAATGAATTGCTCTAGCAGCTAAAAAGGTTGTTGTTACCAAACTATACATAGAATAATCGCTATTTGATCGTTTCAAGTTATATTTTTCAAGGGCAAGAGTTATTAATTCTTTTTTACCTTCAGAAGATAATGATTCTATAAATATATTCTGAGCCATTAGCATCTCAATCCAAGAAAATTTTATTGTCCAGAACTTATTATCAATACTCATTGAGCTGTTCTCAATTCCTTTTAACCCAGTCAACTTGTAAATTGGGATAAGACATTTTTCCACATCGTTTCTCTTTGCTAGTTCGTCCAATCCATTGAATTTTGTGGCGAGGTACACTAAACCACCCTGATAATTGTCATAAGCTGTTATAAAGCCAAATGCAGGGTAATTTAAACATGAGATCACAAGTGCAGATGTTGTCATCCTTTTTAAGGTATCTTCAGGAATTTGCATAGCATTGAATCTTTCTTTTTCAGTCTTTAAGGTTGACCATTCTTTTGTTCCAGGTTTTATTGGAAAGCTAAATGGCTTGTTAATTTGTTGAGCAGAGCCCAAAACTGAAATTAGCAAGCTGTAAATGAGTAGTAATTTTTTCATAACTTTAAGTTTTTAGTTTAAAATGATTTCATTGTTGAATTATACACATGTGAAGGTAGAAATTCCTCATTTCTAAGTCAATATCTTACTAGCCGCGAGGTATGAAATCATCAAATTTGAATCCCAAAAGCCTAATCTACAACATGAATGAGTTGATTATGAGTTTTTATTTGAAAGGGTTAGGCCAATCACAAATAGATCTTAAGAAACTAATACAAAATAATACTAGTCAATGAAAATCAAGTGGTAATAAAAGAGATGAACTTTTGCAGATCGCAAATACTCCGTTTCCATTTTTTACATTCCCTTCTAAGTTGATAGGTTCGGAAAAAGGATCATCCTTATTTCTATAATAAGTATATACATCCTTTTCATATTCATACAATTCTTGGGGAAGAGACAATAACTTAATTCTAATCGATTCTAACCAAACAATTGGTGAATAACTATTATGAAAAGGAATTGAAATTGTCAAATTGAAATTATCATCAGGACTTTGATTTCCGCAAAAATAGTAAGCTTTTGCAGGAGATATTTCACTACCTTGTTCATTATCAATACATGCATGATGACGTATTTTTAGTTCTTGTAGTTCAGAATAGAATCCAATTGTATTTGATTCTCTTATGAAGAAATCAGTTGGACCAGAATATGGAATTGGATTTGGAAATGGATAGAATATACCTTTACCATATACAATTATAGCATAAAATTGATTTTGTTCCTTAGTGTTTTTAATTGAAATATTGAATATCCCAGAATAAGCGGTATCAAAAGGATGATAACAATTGAGCGGAATAGTTGACATAATTTCTTTCTTTATTGATATGAGAGAAATGTCTGGAGGAGCATTAGGAACTGTAGACTGAGCAGAGATTTCTTTTGAATTATTTTCTTGCGCCGTTAGATAATAAGTTTCTCCGGAAACAAATTTTATGGTATCTGGTACTTCAAAATATAGAAGGTTCTTTATAGTTTTAACAGAGTGGTAACTATAAACTTCTTTATTTAAGGTAAATATTTTGAAAGAAAACATTCTCATTGAATCTTGCAGGTCTGATAGATACTCACTTTGAATTGATTTCTCAAATGATAAAAAACGTAAGTTACTTCGTTTATCCTCTAAATCAACATAATAATTTCTATAATTAATTGTATCGTCGTCCAAAATTCCAATACAACAAAGCTTTTCGGGAAGATTTGGACGGAAGTATCTTTCATTTCCTTCACAACTAGTAGTTAATCCCAAGAAAACCATTATAAACCCCATAGCAAAGAATTGTACTAGACTTTTCCATGAATAAATCTTAATTTTTTTAATATACATTAATACATGATTGGAGCTGTTAGTTTTCATGATAATTGAAAATTATTTAATACGAGTTTTGAAGAATATTTTGTAAAGTTAAATGCACTTTTCCGACATTTCCCTTATTTTTTTCCAGCAATTCTCGGAAAGCGGTACAACAAAATTTCTTTTTAATTGAACATGATGCGATTTGATTATCAATTTTTCAAGATGTATTAGGTTAATAATATGCGATTTATGACATCTGATGAATAGGTCGTTGCAATACTTCCTTTCTATGAAAGAGAGGTTATGGAGTATTTTAATTGGTTCAACGTTTTCAGTTGAAAAGATATTACTACAATTCCCATCAGCTGAACAGATTATTATATCATTGTAATCAAAATAAGCAAATCCTGTAGCTGTTTTTAAGACTATGTGCTTAATTGAATTATTAGTCATTTCTTCCATGCAGTTTTAATATTTTATTGTCAATGTGAGGGTCGGCATAATCGGAAACAGGGAAATATTTTTGAAATAGTATGATTTAGTGATATTATCAAAAGTCTTCTTAAAATAAAAAGTGTTTTTCCGGTTATAAATGTTATATATATCACCGTCAAGAAAGAAAGTTAACCTTCGAATCGGGAAAACATGTCTTACAGAAAGGTCGAGCCTGTGGTAATTAAAATACCTGATATTGTTTTTCGTCTCGAAAAACTCACCGTATGAGGTCTCGTGCATGTAAATTGTTGCAGGCGCTCCCGACTGATAAATGAAGTTCAGACCAAAGCTTGTTCCTTTTTTATAATGGTACTTAATAGTCAGATTAAGGTTGTGTGGCCGGTCGGCAATTGAAGGTATCCAGATAATTCCCTCGGGGGATCCCCATTCTCTTTTTGATCTTGAATATGTGTAACTTACACTTCCTGTAAGATTTCCAGTTCTTTTTATAAGTCCTGCTTCCAGCCCATAAGCTCTGCCCCTTATCCTATCGAGTAAATCAACAAAAGAAGTATCAAATATGAAACTTGCACCTGGCTTATAATCCACCAGGCCAATGATATTTTTATAATAACCATCTATCATCCAGATAAAATCATTTTTAATTTTTCCCTGAAAACCACCTGAAATAATGTCTGAAATTTCAGGACCAAAATCCTTGCTTACCGGCAACCATAGTGTGGTTCGGAGTCCTGCATTGGATCCTTCTATGGAGTGATCGCTCTGACTTAACCTGACAAAATTGAGATGAATAGATGCTTCTCCTGATTCATTGTAAGAGAGCTTAATCCTGGGTTCAGCCAGCATGA
>JBAXXU010000165.1:0-6877 GCA_037127735.1 Bacteroidota bacterium | reverse complement strand
AAGGAACGGATGGCAACTTCGCGGCTGTTTACAAGCTCGCGGTAGCTTCTTTTGAATAAATCGCCACCCTGGTGGTTGTTGTACTGGCTTTCATCCACCCGCATCAATCCGATCAGAGAATTGCCGCTCATTATGTTAAAGTCAATATTGGGTAAAGGCTCCAGTTGTTCAACGGTGCCCGCGCTGGCAACAAGCGCCAGGAACAATCGGAGCTTTGCAATTTCAGTGGCCTCTTCCATCAGGTCAACGCCATACAGGTTATTGGTAATAATTTGCTTTTTAATGAAATAGTTTATACTCGGGTGACTTTGCTCAATCTTCTTTTTCCACTCGATTAATTTCTTATCGCCCAGAAAATCAATCTTGCCAAGAACAGCAGCATAGATATTTATCAGTATTTTCATGGCTGCTACCAGAAAAGCTCCCGAACCACAGGCAGGGTCGAGCAGACTCAGGTTGGGCAGTACGGCATTATCACCTGCAATCAGTTTCCTGCAGGTAGATGCATCCAGGTTTAAAAGTAATTCAGCAATACTTATAAAATGTTTTGGCTTCACGTATTTATCGAGCCCTGCCTTTTTCAATAAAACAGGGTCAATTTCAGGGTCGTTTACTTCGTCCAATATTAATTTGTAAACGGTTTGTTCACAGAGATATTCAGTTATTTCGGTTCGCGTATAGTAAGCCCCAAAGGCTTTCTGGTTGATATACTTTTCAAAAATGTAACCCAGTACATCGGGGTTCATTTCGTTATCAGAGCCTCCCGGGGTATCGTCAAGTGTCCAACTGTACCGGTCAAAAAGGGAAAAGAGGTTATCGAAAGCAATGTCCGGTATTTTTATTTTTCCTTTGTATTTAGTTTCAATTTTATGTTCCAGGAATAATCCGCCATTGAGATATTTTATTTTCCCTAACAGTTTGTTGGTTTCAGGGCTGCGTTCATGTTCATGTTCGGCAAATCCCTCAAAAAACAGTCTGAACAGGAATTCCGGGTAAAACTTATTTATGCCAAGATGTTCTTTGGAGAAAGAGAGTTTGTTATTCAGGTACTTTTCATCGCCATTATCCAAAAATAATTTCTTCTGTAGAAAATATATGAACATCAGGCGATTAAGGATTACTGAAGCATACCACCTGCGGTCGGCTTCATTGTCAATACCTTCAATAAGATCCAGGAAAACAACATATTCCTGCTGGTAATCGCGGAAGAACTTTTTTACGGTTCTCTCAATATCCAATGCCGATTTGATACGGCTGGCTACTTCGGCAACGGCAATGTTTCCTTCCTCGTCAAACTCACTTATGTCAACTACAAGCGAAGCAATTTTTGCAATGAACCCATCACCGGGTTGATGACTGAAATAGAAATGTTCGCGGCTCACAATTTTTTTATTTTGGTTTTTGAGCCAATGCCAGATGCTTCCTTTCCGGTCTTTATCAATGAATATCAATACATTTTCGTAGTGTTGTTTCTGAATTTCCCTGGCAATTGAAAGCCTTTGTTTTGAATCGGGTACAATACCGTCGGGAGTGGTTATTTCGAAAACTACTGCCCCGCTTAACTCAGCAACAGGCTGGCGAATGATCGCAATGTCTTTGATGCTTTCGTTCACCATTTTAGATGATGCTGGAATACTCCATCCCAACTCTTCAATAAAAAGGTTTCTGAAGTCAAACGACTGCAATAATTTCCGGGTATGTTCTATGTTAAGGTTCTTAGCCACTACTTTTTGTTGATTAATCCCATTGAACAAATAATTTGTGGTTCACGATTGGCATTATCCTCTTCGCTGATGATACATAGTTTATCTTCTTCACGCAGGGCAGTAACAAGATTTGCCAGCATATCATCCGTTGCGCCTGCCTTTAACTGCCTGCCAATGATTTCTTTGGCAGTTTCCTTCAGAGGAAATTTGTAAATATCATCAATTGCCCTCTTCAATGCATCAGTTACAAAAAGAGTTCCTTTAAACTCTTCATAAAACCGTGTGAGGTGCAGGTAAATACGATAGCGGACACTACTCTGCCTGCCCAGCTGTCCACTGGTTGTTATCTCAATATCTTTGATATAATCCAAACCTTTTTCTACCAATTTGTGATGCTCCGGTATTTTGAATTCAGGTGTTGTATCAGCATTGCATTGGGCAGCTTTCAGAATAGTGAGCTGCGATTGTGTAATTACTTCTCCTTTCCTGTTTGTCCACACGAGCACATCATTATCATCAGCGGTCCGGCTGTAAACAATCACACCCTCATTTTCTTTATTATCGGTGTTTTGTTTGGTTGCATAAACCACGTTTGGCATTTCAGGGATGAAATTTATTAATCGGGGGTCAGCATCAGTTGCGTTTTTCCAAATCTGAAAAGAATAAGAAGCCAGGTCGACTTCGCCATCTTCTTCTTCATCCAATATGCCTGATTTTTCGTTATAAAAATTTTCCAGCTGCGATCGGATTTTCTGATTGTCAAAAAACAATTCGTCAGGCGAACCCAATACTTCATCGCTTTGCTCTAACCTTGATTTTAGCCTGCTGCGTAAACGAATGATTCTTTCAATACCATCTTCCGGCAGAAAAGAATAGCAAAGTATTTTCTCCGCCTTTTGCCCGATTCTGTCCACGCGACCTGCCCTTTGTATGAGGCGAATGATAGCCCATGGTAAGTCGTAATTTAGAATTATATGCGCATCCTGTAAGTTCTGTCCTTCACTCAAAACATCGGTAGTTATTAGGACGCGGATTTCATCTGTTTCTTTTATTTCTTTTCGCTTGTCGTTACTCACAGGACTGAAACGATATGCAAAGGAAGTCGGATCATCGTTATCTCCGGTAACACATTCAATTCCTGATACTCCTCTCTTACTCAGCTCAGAACATATGTACTTTGCAGTGTCGGCATACTGAGTAAAGATCAGGAGTTTCTCATTGCTGTGTTTTTTTGTAATAAGCTTATACAATGCATTTAACTGCCGGTCGCCAAAAGCGCTCCAATCTCTTCCAAGTTCAAGAATTTTCAAAAGGTCACGACTATCGTCAATTAAAGTATTTTTAAGATTGTCGGAGAAAAGCCGGCTGTTTATCCAGTCAAAACGATTTTTGTAAGTGGCTGCAAACAAGTCATATACTTTTTGTGCCTGATTGTAATATGCTTCGTTGTTGAAAAGAAGGTTTATCTTTTCTTCTCCTGTTATTGCGATTTCAAGGTCTTCATCTTCAAGATAATCATCCAGCATATTCGCGTCCTGCTTTCCGATTGGGAGAGGCAGTTTGTTTTCAATTGCATAAATAAAAATGAAGTTGCGAAGAATATGTCTGCTTATAGAAAGGAGAAACGAATAACCGCTGCTTTCTAAGCGTTTAAACAGATTTGTTCTTGCAAATCCTTTCAACCGGGCGCCGGCGCGACCGAGATTTTGAATGATAACTAAATCTTCTTTTGTGGGTTTTATAACAGGTTGTTGGTTAATGTATTGTTCTTGTCCCAAACCGTATCGCGGAAGATTAAGCTGATTTATAATTTGCACAACATTATCGGCATAAAGTTTAGCGTATTGGTCTGCAGGATCATTAGTATCAAAATTATACTCAACTTTTTTTGGAATCCGGTCAGGGAAATAAGATCTTGTTCCATCTGCAAAAGTTAAAAATTTCCGGCCATTGTTTTCATCAGCTTGTGTATAATATGCTTTTATAAAACTTCTGGTTCTCCTGACTAAATACAATCTCATGAGTTCTCTCCAGTCATCGGCAAATTCGCTTTTTTCAAAAGCCGGTAAACTTCGGATCGGAGTCTGATACTTTGCCATAAACTGTACTTTTCCACCAATGTTTTCAATAAAATGCTCAGGGCTGATGCCTAAGTCTTTTTCATCAGGAATGAACAGACGAAGTTGGTTTGATAAATCAAGGAACGTTTTATTATAAGGTGTAGCGGAGAGCAAAATTACTTTACTTTCGTTAAGCATAATGTATTCCTGAATGGCTTTGTATCTCTTGCCTTCACGGTTGCGAAGGTTATGGCTCTCATCAATTATCACTACACGATAACGCCTCTCTTTTGGTAAAACTGTTTGGGCCTGGCTGATTGAAATTATTTTTGCCCTTAATTGATAATTGTGCCTGTAATCGTCCCACATGTGTACCAGGTTCTTAGGACAAATGATAAGCGTCTCAAGGAGAAAATCATCCTCGAACATTTTTGCCAATGCTGTTGCAGTGATAGTTTTTCCAAGGCCAACCACATCACCAATTATTACTCCACCCCTTTTGTTAAGATGATGAGCTGCTACCAGCACAGCTTTTAACTGGAAGTCTAAAAGTTGTTTTTCAAAAATTTTGGAGACTTTAAATTCCGCAATTCCTGCTCTGGCCTCGCGGGCTAAATGGTAAGCAATTTTAAGATAGATATGATATGGATGAACGAGTTTATCGGCAGCCCAACTGTTATCTATAATATCAGCTAATTCATCTGAAATATCAATACAAAACTTATCTTCCCATCTGTCAGTGAACCATTTTGAAAGCTTAATGTTAGGGTCCTGCTCAAGGATGTCAACATTCAATTCTCCTTGCAGGGATAAACCTGAAAGTGTTAAGTTACTGCTTCCCAAATAACCGATAACAGGATTAATACGATCATTTCGAAAACACAAATAGAGCTTGGCATGTAACGGATGGCGGAGAAACAATTTTACAACAACTTTCTTTGCTTTGATCTGTGATGAAAGTTTTTGCAACCCAACTTCATCTTCTTCACGAGGGATACCGATAGTAAGCTGATCTTTAAATTCCTGTGCCAGTTTCTTCCTGATTAGTAATGCTGATTGGTTATCAATACCACCCTGCTGCGTCTTTGAGAAATAATCCCTGATAGTTTCAAGTGGTGGCTTTTGCATACCTACAAGCAGGCGGCAACAATTTCCTTCACCACCTTTCCAGTTCTCAATATGATGTGCAACTTGTTTCCATCCACGAAGATTGAAGTATCCAACACAGAAGTCAGCGCGATGGGAAACATCAAGGGTATAATTCAATCCTTCCGCCAGATGGTTCTCTATATTATCAAAGATTTGCGGCATTTACTATATTATCTATTTTATTAATAGCTTCTTTAAGGGCTTCGACAACAAACTCCTCTTTTTCATAGTCGTTTACGAGTTTATCACTTAAGAATCGGATTTGTAAGTTTTTAAAATCGATCTTGAATACTTTAGCTAAAACAGGAATCATCTCGAGGTTAGCTTGTCGCTCGCCTTTCTCAATCTTACTAAGTGTAGATGTATCAATGTCAAGTTCAGCAGCCAGTTTTCTCAAAGGCATTTTCAATTGAACCCTTTGTTCCCGTATATAGCTACCGATAGTCTTGTATTCAATTTTAGACATTTCTTTTTGGACTTTGCTGTCAAATTTAATAATTAATTTCATCAAACTAACATGAAGGTATGAAAAAAACCGGCCTTTTGGCAAACTTTAAATTATAATGTAATTTTGCTATTGAACTTAAACATTATGATCCCTCTCTTCAAAATTACCAACAATAAAGCAGAATGTCTCCTATGCCCCCACTCATGCAAAATAACAAAAGATAAAAAAGGCATCTGTGGAGTAAGAAAAAACACCGGAGAAGCAATTGAGTTAATGACTTACGGAGTCATCTCAGGTTTTTCACCCGATCCTGTCGAAAAGAAACCTCTTTACCACTTTTTCCCCGGACACAAAATCCTGTCAATTGGATCTTATGGATGTAATATGAAATGTGATTTCTGCCAGAACTTCAATATTTCACAGAAGATCCCCGAAAGTTTTATCCCTGAAACTACTCCTGAAAAAATTGTCAAAACGGCACTTGCTACTGAAAAAAATATAGGTATAGCATTTACTTACAATGAACCGGTTATCTGGTTCGAGTTTATGAGAGACACCGCCATACTTGCAAAAAATGAAGGACTATTCACTGTTATGGTAAGTAACGGATTCGTTAACAGTGAACCTCTGAATGAAATAATCCAATTCATTGATGCTTTTAATATAGACCTTAAAGCATTTAATCAAAATTTCTACCATAAACTGACTGGAGCTGATATTGAGCCTGTTAAGAACTGTCTGAAGCAGATTGCAAAATCCGGAAAGCATCTGGAAATTACTACTCTTGTAATCCCAGGGCAAAATGATGATGAAAAGGAAATGGCTTTACAATCGGAATGGATCGCGGCGGAGCTTGGAAGAAATGTTCCTCTTCATCTCAGCCGATACTTCCCCATGTTCCAAAGAAACGATCCGCCAACATCGCAGGAAACACTGAACAGGTTGTATGAAATAGCCTCAAAAAATCTGGATCATGTTTATATGGGAAATTCAACCTCAGAAACAGGACAAAACACCTGCTGCCCGAAATGCGGTACTAATGTAACAATCAGATCGGGATACAAGATCCGGCTGTTAAACCTGAATAATGAAGGAAAATGTACCAGTTGTGGAACTCTGGTTTACAAACACTTTACTCTTTCTTCTTCGATAAAGAGCTGAGCCTGTTAAAAAGATTGTCAACACCGGTCAGAAGATCTTTCTCCACCGACTTATAATAGGCCTTCACAATTTTGGGATTATCCTTGCCATCGGGGTTGTTAACCCGCGCAATAAGATCGTTTCGAAAATTAACGGCATCAGAAATTATGGCTGATAATTCATCCGATTGATTGTCAGGATGAACGCCTGAATAAACAAAACAATCAGAAATCACTTCAAAAGTCAGATAATCAATATCTTTTTTCAGTTCTCTTACACTTGCCATACGCCGGTGGATTGAATTAATTAGGGTACAAATATCACTAGTGGTGCGTTATAACTCAAACAAATTCAATTGATTATAGATATCTTTG
>JBAXXU010000164.1:0-6959 GCA_037127735.1 Bacteroidota bacterium | reverse complement strand
ACAAAGTTGCACAAAGGGTTACACAAAGGCTCACAAAGTTTATGAATAAAAGAAGCTAAAACGACTTTACAGAGGAGGCTCTAATTTTATTTGTCAGATAACTAAACTTGCATATATGAAAACAAAAACTATTTTGACCGTCCTTTTATTTATTTCCACATTATTAACACCGCAACTATCTCTATCTCAGCTTCCGAAGGAAACTGATGCTCAAAAAGCGCTTAGGATGCAATGGTGGACTGATGCCCGTTTCGGGATGTTTATTCACTGGGGTCTTTATGCCTTACCTGCCCGTCATGAATGGGTCAAAAATGCAGAACGCCTGACCAACGAACAATATCAGAAGTACTTTGAGATGTTCAACCCCGACATGTACGATCCGCATGAATGGGCAAAAATGGCCAAAGCTGCCGGTATGAAATATGTTGTACTAACTGCCAAACACCATGAGGGTTTCTGTCTGTTCGATTCGAAATTCACCGATTATAAGGCAACAAATACTCCTTGTGGAAAAGATCTGATAAAGGAATATGTGGAAGCTTTCAGAGCTGAAGGGTTGAAGGTAGGGTTCTACTACTCGCTTATTGATTGGCATCATCCCGATTATACTATTGACAGCAATCATCCTCTCCGCCAGACTTCTGATACAGCTTATGCCCGTCTTAACAAAGGCCGGGATATGAGTAAGTACCGGGAATATTTAAAAAATCAGGTTAGAGAGTTGCTTACCAACTATGGCGAGATAAGTGTCATCTGGTTCGATTTTTCTTTCCCCGGAAAGAACGGGAAAGGACGTGCTGACTGGGATTCAGAAAATCTTTTAAAGCTTGCGCGAAGCCTTCAGCCCGGGATTATTGTTGATGATCGTCTTGATCTGAAAGATATTGGTGGGGGATGGGATTTTGTTTCACCGGAACAGGAAAAAGTGTCCAAATGGCCTGAGCTTAATGGCAAAAGAATTCCCTGGGAAACATGCCAGACCTTTTCCGGATCATGGGGTTATTACCGCGACGAAACTTCCTGGAAAAGCCCGGCACAACTTCTTGAGCTGCTTATAGAATCTGTAAGTAAAGGAGGTAATCTTCTATTAAATGTTGGTCCTACTGCACGCGGTGTTTTTGACTTCAGAGCCCAGGACAGATTAAAATCAATGGGTGAATGGATGAAGTATAATAACCGTTCAATTTATAACTGCACCGAAGCTCCAGCTGAGTTTACAGCCCCTGCTAATTCTCTTTTAACCTATAATCCTGTTACAAAAAAGTTATATGTTCATCTTTTAACCTATCCAATGGGAAGTCTTACTCTGCCTGACATGGCTGATAAGGTTAAATATGTTCAATTCCTGCACGATGCTTCTGAAATCAGGTTCAGAACAGGAAGAGATGAAGAAAAGAATGATCTGATTCTTTCTCTGCCTGTTCAGAAACCTCCGGTTGAAATCCCGGTTCTTGAAGTTTATCTGAAATAGCTATTTCAACGCTTTGTCAAGTGCATTAAGAATAGGCTTTGTAGAAATTTTTGAACCCACTGCGCCCATCATCCATTGCTGAGGGGTAAGTCGTCCTTGTTTGTAAATACGGTCAATCTCATCGGAGAGTTTTTTTCCATTGAGATACTCTTCCATCTGGAACTGAATTACATGGCCATAAGAATAATTTGCAAGATACAATGGTGAATCCACCATATGAGAGTAGATTGCAAGGATGGGAGAGTCCTTAATACCAAGGACCGGTGCAAAATATTTATTCCAGACTTCAGTGGCGATTGCAATAGTGCTTTGTTTAAGCTGGGCAGGCGTGGTTTCCGGATTCTGGTAGAGCCATTTCCAGACCTTCATGTCCACCATGCCGACACCCATAATCTCCATCAGCGACCATGCAGCATCAAGAGCCTCCGTCTTCTCCTTGTCAGGATTATCATCTTTCATCCCCAGAAGGAACAGATCGCGACTCTGAAAGATAAATGCAACGGCTTCTGTGAATGCAGTGTTAGGTACACCCGACATCATGTAATTATCAATATCATAAAGAGATATTGTCTGCTCCACATTATGCCCAAACTCATGTACAGCAATGCTATATCCTTTATAGTCCATGCCATTTGGCGAGATACGCGTACGCAAATGAGAGAGTGACCCTTTCATGGTTGCGCCCCAGGCATGACCGGATCCGCGTGCCGGATCGACTACGATCTTCCCGGCAATATATCCTGCTCTCTCAGTTGACCATCCCATTTTCTTCAGCATGAGTGGCATTGCTGAATGGAAGGCAGCAGGATCGGGATATAAAGCAGATGTTTTTGACGTAAGCAAATCCTCCGGAATACTGCTCCCTGACTTGAAACCATCATACCATATATCATACGGATGCAGGTCGCGTCCTAACCTATCTTTAATCAATGAACCAACCTTTACAAGTTGTGGTGAGCTAAGGAAAGAATCGAACAGAGATTCAACCTCATCCTGTGCAATTTCCATCTCAAGTGAGAATTTGCGCAGTATAAAAGTATTCATTTCAGGGTTATAAGCATCAATAGCTTTTCTCGTCCTGAAATTATTGATTATATGAGTGTAGCGCGTGTCCGGCTCAGCAGAGGCTTCAACGGTACTTCCTCCCTTTGTAACCTTATTAGAAAAAGGAGCCCAGTCGAAATCAGAACTGTTAATAACCTTAGCGGGAATTTCCTGAGTAATGATCCGTTCCATAACCTTATAAATCATCTCCTGTTTTTCAGCTCCGTTTTTCTTATCGGAATAGTCGGCTTTCAGTTCATCACGAAGGTTCCAATGGCTGAGGAGTATCATTCCATCAGGAAATATCTGACGGCCATCATCGGTGCGAAGATGGCCCATGTGTATGTTGTATTCGGCTATGTACATCTCTGAATTTCCTGTAGCCTCAGTTACAGCCTGATCAAGTTCTGCAGGAACACGGGATATAAAAAGATCACCCAGTCGTGCCATTGCCCAGTCATCGCGACTCCACTTTGATCCCAATTCTTCTTTTTCGGCCAATGTGAAATATGGAAAATTGAGTGCGATTGCAAAAGCTATTTTGTTGGAATAAAAATCATTCTGCATGTGCGACCCGGCAGAATAATTACCAAACATTCGGTCTATCTCATCGATATCACCTATAGATTCGTCAAGTGTTTTCCTCAGGGCAAGAGTTATTTCATTGTAATTCCCCGAAAGGGACTCCATGTATTTGCTATTCTTTTCGAATATGATTTTCCGTTTTATAGGATCAGAAATATAATTATTCTTAACAAATCGGGAGAAATCAGAAGAGGTACCATCCGTGGCTCTCCAGAGTGAGGCAGCATGTTTTACGCCTTTTTCCAGGAGATTAAGGTCAGCAACAGGTTGAGCAGCTTTAACAGTGTCTGTTACAGCTTTCACAGTTGTTTCATTAATAAATCCCGCAGCAATTACAACCTCTTTTTTGGCTTGCTGTGACGAGCAGGCGATTAGCAGGGTGATAGAAAAAAGAGCAATGTATTTTTTCATATATTAAAATTTGTCGTAAATCGTAAATCGTAAATCGTAAATCGTAATTCGTAAATTTTTATTGAACAAACTGTTTCGCGTAATATTTAGCAGTAAGTTTTTCACCGGTTGCTTTTTCAATCATGTCATTCCAGTTGTATCTGGCGCCAGGCATAAAAACATTCTCTTTCAGATAGTTACCTACTGCTTTTCCACCAACAAACGATTGATTCTTTGCTACATTGATTGTAATATAATTGTACAATTGTGATGCCAGCAGTTCGCCGAGAAGGTAGTTGTGATAATAGCAAGGATAGAGTGCAACATGTATTTTAGTTGCCCAGTCAGGCATATCGCGTCCTTCGGGTTTTTTCAGTAACTGATACTTCTCAACCATATCCCACCATAGTTGATTAAGATTCTGATCGGGATTTTCGTACATTGATTTTTCAAAACGGTACATCACCTGGGCCCAGCGGCTGAAAACCAGCATCTGGAGACGAAGGGCTTTCCGGCTGTCGTCAGATATTTTTTCACTCTCTTTTGCATCAATAACTCCCATGTCAAGCATCCATTGAGGATTTGTCGCCAATCTGCCAAACATGTTTGCAATTGCCTCTGTTGTAAAGGCATGGGCTGCATCCCTCAGCGTAAATAGCAAAGCCATATCATTATAGTAAGAGTAAACACCATGGCCAAGCTCATGCAAAATTGTGTTCATCCAGTACGAGTCGGGCCGGATGTTATCGAGGGTGCGTACATCGCCCGATCTGTCAATATCGGTACTGAAGGCATGTTGGTTCTTGCCCGGTTTCTCATAAAGGTCGCTTTTGGCAAGGATGGCATCTACGTTAAGGCCTAAACCGTTGTAATATGCTGAGGCAAGTTTCACCGGATCCTGTTTTTCGTAGTATTTGTCAAAATTCACGGTATATATCTCAGGGGCCTCCTGGAAATAGCGGTTCTGATAATGCCATGGCTTCAGTTCTGAAGCTGCAATTTTATAGCGGTCGGCAAAATAAGAATCTATTTCACCTTTCAGCCCTGAGAAGTTATCTCTTGTCAGACTATCAAGTTCATCAAAAATCTTTGTCACATCAGCAGGATCCTGACCTGAAAGTTTGAGGCTCATCTCATGGTAATTGCCAAACCCGATTTTTTTGGCAATTTTGTTACGATGTTTAACGAGCTTTATAATATCATCTGCCACAACGGGACCAATCATCTTCGATCCTTCCCATGTTGCCTGGAGATCGGAACTTTTAGCTGAGTTTTTAAGGACACCCTCCACTTCGTTGTCTGATAGCTGATTACCTTTAATAGTTACTCTGAAATTGGCATACTTCTTACTGATTTCAGTCTCCATTTTTATCTGTTCGGCAATAAGCATGGTATCAACCTGTCCTCCAAGGTATCCGTTATAAATGATTTCCATCTGACGCAGGAGGATCGGATCCTTTATTGCCTGTGATTCCTTAATCGCTTTCAGTTCCTCGAAAGCCACCTTGTCGGAAAATAATTTGGCATATTCAAAGGAGGCTTTTTCGCTTTTTGCATAATCCTCCGTCGTTCCTGTAATATTAGCATTCCAGGATGCAAGAGCTGACTCGCGGTAAAGAGGTATAGCTTTTGCTTCGTAAGCGGAGATAAAAGATTTCATACTGTTTTCCATCTTTTCCTGTTTAGAGGTGCATGACCATTGCAATGTAATGATCATTGCTGTTACAATTAATAAGATAAATTTTTTCATGTCGTTTGGTTTAAGATAACGAAGATAGTTTAAAGATAACAATGAAATATTCCAGGTATCATTACAATTACTCCAGGCTCCCCACAACCTTTTCTACTTCAGTGAGAATTTCACATGATTTTACCAGCTCCTTCATAGTTGTATGGTCGGGGTACAGTGGCCGGTCAATATCAAGAAAATCAACATATTTTCGGATTACATCTTTTGCTTTCTGTACTCCTTTGCCAAAACTGTATTCTTCTTTCCTGAAATCGAGAGCCTGGGCAGCGGCCATAAATTCAATACCAAGTATTCCGTAAGCGCAATCAAGAATCTGGTTGTTCTTTATTGAAGTATTCATTCCCATAGATACAAAATCTTCCTGGTCGGCTGCAGCAGGTATTGATTGAATTGAAGCCGGAGCTGAAAGCATCCTTTGTTCGACAATCAGGGTATCTGCTGTGTACTGGCTCAGCATCATACCGGAAAACATACCTGCACCTTTAGTAAGGAAATCAGGTAATCCGACGCTCAACGCCTTATTATTCAATCTGTTCATTCTTCTTTCTGAAAGAACGCTTACCATTGTTATACAGGCTCCTGCCATATCCATCGGAACACTTACAGGTGAGCCCTGGAAGTTGGCCCCTGAGAGCTGAATATTTTTGTCAGGCAGAAATATCGGGTTGTCTCCTACACCGTTTAATTCAATTTCAACCTGCGACCGGGCATAATTGAGCATATCATGTGCAGAACCGATTACCTGAGGAGTTGATCTCATTGAGTAGGCATCCTGAACTTTCGACTTAACTCTTTCCTCTTTCAGGTCGCCTCCCGAAACACATTTGTTTATTGCATTGGCACTCCGTACAGCGCCTTTAAATCCTCTGACCTCGTGAAGCAACGGAGTATAAGGTTTCATGTTGGCTTTAAGGGCCTCAAGTGTCATTGAAGCTGCTATCTCAGCCTGTTTCAGCCAGTTATTTGCATCGATGAGCCATATAGCGCTCATAGCGGTAAGCATATTTGATCCGTTAATTGCAGCCAGACCATCGCGTGCCTGCAGCCCCGGAACCGTTATGCCGGCTTTATTCATGGCCTCTTTACCATCCATCAATTCTCCGTTATAATATGCTTTTCCTTCCCCCAGCAGGAGTAAAGCTATCTGCGACATCGGCGCCAGGTCGCCGGAAGCTCCTACAGAACCTTTCTGACAGACGAAAGGAGTAACGCCTTTATTGAGCATCTCAACGAGAGTTTCGGTTATTTCCAGGCGGTTACCTGAATTGCCGTGTGCATGAACATTTATCCTTCCGAGCATTGCACCTCTCACTATTTCAAGAGAAGCGGGTTCTCCGATACCGGCTGCATGATTATAAACCAGGTATTTCTGGAAATCCTTTATCTGGTCGTCGTTCAGAACCATCTCAGAGAATTCCCCGATACCTGTATTGACCCCATACATGATCTCATGGGCCAGAATCTTTCTTTCAAGCATGGCACGGCACACATTTATTCTTTTCCTGGCATCTGAGTGCAGCTCAACCTTTTGCCCGTAACGGGCTACATTTACTACGTCCTGAATCTTAAGACCAGAACCGGTTATAATTAATTTTTCCATGGATTATAATTTTATTAACTGATTAAAAAAATTAATGAGTATCAGGAATCATGCATAAAACCCCATTGATTTTCTTCGTTTACCCCGACCCCAAGGGGAGCGAAGAAAATCAATTTACT
>JBAXXU010000163.1:0-7018 GCA_037127735.1 Bacteroidota bacterium | reverse complement strand
ACGCTTAAGTTACAAAAAAAAAATGAACCTATGAAATTTTTTGTAATGATATTCGTTTCAATAAATATATATTAATTATTTTGGTGGCCAGGTGTTCTAAGTTAATTGACAATGGTTTCGATTTTTGATATACAAGAGTTATTTGGCATTAATGAAATCATCTCATATAAAAATAATTCAGATTGCTTTGATTCTCTTGCTTATTGCAGGATGTAAAAAGACTTATGTCATAAGTGATAAGCAAACTATCTTGTTTCAGTTTGAATATGTCAACTATGCATGGGGTTATCAGCATTATGGCTTTATTATAGATAATGAAGGAAATGTTCTTAAATACAGTAATCCTGAAAATTGGAATTTTCAGGACAACGACTTTAGTATGAGTGAAGCCCGTGTTTCTGAAAACATTAGCAAATGCGCCAAAACCGGCATAACAATCTCAAAGGAAGATCTTCATAAATATTCAAATTACATTAATAACATAGCATCAAGCAAAGTAACGGCTTTAAAAAATGTTGCAGCAGATTCAGGATCATCGGAGTATTTTTGCTACCAATTCTCTGAGAGTACAAAAACTTACAAAAGTTACCTCATAAAGAAGGAAGGTGATTTCATATGCGAGAACCTGAATTTCTATTCTAAGAAAACTGTTGCATGGATGAAGGATATTAATAACTGCGTAACAGGAAATTAAACCATATTTCACCCAGTTATTTCTACTATTGATGTGTTAAGCGCAAATGAAATAAAACACATCAGTAAACAAACTCCCAACAGCTAAATGATTGAATTAATGGTAAATTGATTAGATTTGCCTTACTAAATATAAATCATGTCCTCAAAAAAAAAAATTACGGAACGGGATATTGTTACCAAATATATTATCCCGGCATTGGAAGAAGCTGGTTGGAATAGAAATACTCAAATAAGGGAAGAGCTATACTTAACAGACGGGGAAATTACTGTGCGGGGAAATCTGCATAATAGAGGAAAAAAAAAACGTGCAGATATTGTTCTGTTTTACAAACCAAATATTCCGATGACGATTATATTTGTTTAACCGATATGGCAAAAGCCAAAGAAGGTGATGCCAGAGCAGCCGATGTAATAAAAAATTGGATTAGAAGCCGTACAACTCTCGAATTTATTGGTACTTGGAAACAAATGTATAATCCTGCATTTTAAAGTGGTCGAATTTGACCACTTTAAAATGCAGGCAGCAATAAAAGAACTTTTGTAACTCGTGATTTATCCCGAAATATTTTTTAAAATGAAAAACGAAAGCGAACAAAATATAATCATTTATAATACTGCTGATGGTAAGGCTTCGGTTTCGCTGTATGCCAAATACGGTAACTTGTGGATGAACCAAAACCAGCTTGCCGAACTTTTTGACACCTCGAAGCAAAATATAGGGCAACACATAGCAAGTATATTGAATGAGAATGAGTTAGATGAAATTTCAGTTGTAAAGAATTTCTTTACAACTGCCACAGACGGTAAAGAATATAATGTAACTTTTTATTCGCTGGACATGATTCTGGCTATCGGTTTCAGGGTGCGCAGTAAGCGGGGAACGCAGTTTCGTATTTGGGCCAACAAAAACCTGAAAGAATACATGATTAAGGGGTTTATAATAGACAGCGAACGCCTGAAAAACCCTGACGGCAGGCCTGACTATTTCGATGAACTTTTGGAACGTATTCGGGATATTCGAGCCTCAGAAAAACGTTTTTACCAAAAAGTACGTGAATTATTTGCCCTAAGCAGCGATTACGACCAAACAGACAAATCCACCCAAATGTTTTTTGCCGAAACCCAAAACAAATTATTGTTTGCAGTTACCGCAAAAACCGCCGCCGAGTTAATTGTTTCACGAGCACAATCAGACAAACCCAATATGAATTTGACTTCGTGGAAAGGTTCTGTCGTGAGGAAACAAGACATTTATATTGCAAAAAATTACTTGTCAGATGATGAAATTGATACGCTAAACCGCTTGGTAGTTATATTTTTGGAAAGTGCAGAATTGAGAGCTAAAAGCCATTTGGATATTAGCATGAACTTTTGGAGAGAAAACGTGGATAGAATTCTTGAATTTCAGGATAAAAAAATCCTCAAAAATGCAGGAACAATCAGCAATGCCGAAATGGAAAATAAAGTCAGGGAAATATACGAACAATTCGACAACCGCCGAAAGCAATTCGATGCCCTGCAAGCCGATCAAAACGACATGGAAGAACTAAAACAACTTGAAGAAGAAATTAAGACCAAAAAATGAAAAGGACTTTTGAAAAAATATATGAAAAAGAAAAATGTGGCTAACATGAACAAATTTAGCATTTTTAAGGGCAAATGACAATGATAATCATGCGCTTAACGCTATGTACTTTGACAAATTACGGTTAAGAATTTTTGAAGGTATAAACAATTACTTTATTGCGGATTGCGGATTAAAAAGCCGGAGAGGCAAGTAAAATAAAAATTCAAAATAATCCGAAATCGACAATCCGATCCCGATAGCTATCGGGTCCGAAATCGATATAATTGCGACATAATAAGTTAAAATTGACACCACCTGCATTTACAAACAGGAAACAAAACTTATTTTTGAGTTTTCTACTTTTTATTATATCTTTACTTCACCAAAACAGTTTTCTCGCTAACCTTTAAACTACTCGTTATGATTTCAAACATTCTTTCCAGACCTGAACTTTTCTGGTTCTTAATTGGTCTGGTTCTGTTTCTGCTCGAATTGGTCATTCCCGGATTCTTTATTTTTTTCTTCGGCCTCGGCGCATGGATTACTGCCCTTGTCTGTTTGATTGGAGAGCCCGGTACTAACCTGCAGATTATAATTTTCGCGATAACTTCTGTTCTTTCTCTGATAGCTCTCAGAAGAATTATTCAGAAGAAATTCTTTTACAGCAAGGGAAACCACTCTGAAGATATTGAAGATGAGTTCACAGGAAAAGAGGCTCTTGCAAAAATCGACTTTGGCGGTATCAAAAACGGAAAAGTCGAGTTCAAAGGCACTTCCTGGTCTGCTGAATCGAAATCAGAAATTAAAGAGGGCCAAAGAGTTATCATTATTGAAAAAGATAGTTTTAAATTAATTGTTGAACCTAAAAAATAATTAAAAAATGGAAGGATCGAGCACTACTTTTATTCTTGTGGGAATAATCTTTTTAGGATTTATCCTGATCGCATCAATGATTAAAATTGTTCCCCAGAGAACAGCTATAATCGTTGAGAGACTCGGAAAATACAGGGCGACCTTTACAGCAGGTTTCCAGATACTAATACCTTTTTTCGACAAAGTAAGGTACAGGCATACGCTTAAAGAACAGGCAATTGACGTTGCGCCACAGATATGTATCACACGCGATAATATTGCCGTTGAAGTTGACGGAATCCTCTACCTTCAGGTACTGGATCCTCAAAAAGCTTCTTATGGAATTGATAACTACAGATTTGCATCAATCCAGATTGCGCAGACAACAATGAGAAGCGTAATAGGGAAACTGGAACTCGACAGAACATTTGAAGAACGCGAAACCATTAACGTCACAATTGTTGAAGCAGTTGATAAAGCCAGCGAACCATGGGGCGTTAAAGTTACCCGTTATGAGGTTAAAAATATTTCCCCTCCACAGAGCATAAAAGACGCTATGGAAAAACAGATGAGGGCCGAGAGGGAAAAAAGAGCTGTGATTGCTGAATCAGAAGGAACTAAACAGGCAAAAATAAATAATGCCGAAGGCGATAAGCAGGAACTGATCAAAAAATCAGAAGGTGAAATGCAAAAGCGTATCAACGAAGCGGCCGGACGCGCTTCAGAGATAGAGCAGCTTGCAAAGGCAACTGCTAATGGATTGAGAGCAATATCATCAGCAATATCCGAAGAAAACGGATTAAATGCCGTTAACCTGAGGATCGCTGAACAATATCTTATTGAGTTTGGAAAACTTGCCAAGATAAATAACACGTTAATAATCCCGTCGAATCTTACTGACATCGCCGGCATTATTGCAACTGCTACTTCGGTGTTCAACGAGACGAAGGATAAGATTAAGACAAAATTGCCTTAATATTACACCTCTTCATGTTCCGTCCTGTTGATGATCTCATTCTGAAGATCTTCACCCAGGTCGTTGAAATAATCGCTGTAACCTGCTACCCGTACAATAAGATCGCGGTATAGCTCGGGATGTTTTTGCGCATCCTTCAGCGTTTCTACATTCACTACATTGAACTGAATATGATGCCCATCAAGGTTGAAATAACTGCGTATCAGCGCTGTAAGGCAATCATAACTATCTTCATCTTCAAAAAATGATGGAGAGAACTTTTGATTCAATAAAGTCCCACCTGTACGGATGTGGTCAATTTTTGAAGCAGATTTAATGACAGAGGTCGGCCCATTGTTGTCAACTCCCTGACTGGGTGATATACCTTCGGACAATGGCTTATTTGCATTCCTCCCGTCGGGAGTTGCCCCGAGTACACTTCCAAAATAGACATGGCAGGTTGTCGGGAGCATATTAATCCTGTGGATTCCTCCTCTTGGCGTGGGCCGGCCATCCACGGCATCATAATAGATCTCAAAAACAGCTACTGCCTGCTGATCGGCATAATCATCATCGTTACCAAACTTTGGTGTGTTATAAATCATATCGTACTGAACCTGTTCGTATCCGGCAAAATCAGCATCAAGAGCCTTAGTTAACTCTTCCCAGCCAAACTTCTTCTTATCATAAATATTATACCTGATTGATGTCAGCATATCGGTTATACTGCCGAGACCAACTCCCTGGATATAAGAAGTGTTGTATCGGGCGCCACCACAATTATAATCTTTACCATTTGAAATGCAATCTTCAACAAGCAACGACAGAAATGGAACAGGAAGCCGATTGGCAAATGTCTTTTCAATAACATTATTACCTCTTATTTTAATGTCAATTAAGTAGTTGAGCTGAAGCTTGAAAGCAGCCATAAGATCTTCAAAGCTCTTATACTCTTGAGCATAACCGGTGGTTAATCCAACAAGTTTATTTGTTCTTTTATCAAATCCGTTATTCAGTGTCAGCTCCAGGACTTTTGGCAGATTGAAATAGCCTGTCAGCCAGTATGCTTCTGTTCCGAATGCTCCGGTCTCAACACATCCTGATGCGCCACCATTGCGGGCATCAACAATAGTTTTTCCCTGCCGTAACATCTCCTGTATTATTGCATCGGTATTAAAGCATGAAGGTTGTCCAAAACCGGTTCTGATAATATCAAGCGCTTTATGAATGAACCTGTCGGGGCTTTTTTTGCTGATCTGAACCATGGAGCCGGGTTGAAGAATCCTCATCTCTTTAATAACATCAAGAAGAATATAGGACATCTCATTAACCGCATCTGAACCATCAGGCTTTACACCTCCAAGATTTATCAGACAGAAGTCGGTATAGGTATTGCTTTCACTGGCCGTTATACCCATTTTGGGAGGGGACGGATGGTTATTGAACTTAACCCAAAAACAACCGAGGAGTTCATATAATTCGTCTTTAGACAGAGAACCTGATTCCAACTCATTTTTATAAACCCGGTAAAGATGCTGGTCAAGTCTGCCGGGGTTAAATGAGTCCCATGGATTAAGTTCAGTAACAACCCCCAGATGAATGAACCAGTAATGCTGAAGCATTTCATGAACAGTTTCAGGAGCATTTGCAGGGACCTTCCGGCAAACAGCAGCCATCTTTGCGAGTTCTTTCTTCCTGCCGTGATTCTTTTCCTTTCCGGCAAGCTTTTCCAGCTCATCAGCATGACGGTTTGCAAACATTATTATTGCGTTGCAGGCTATTTCCATAGCTTTAAGCTCTTCCATCTTTTCAAAAGCCTGTGCATCATTATAAAAATCGAGAGCAGAGCCAGTCTCTTCTATTTCTTCTTTGAGTTTAAGGAATCCGGTTCTGAACATCTTGTAACCCAATACAGTATGTCCGGGTGCACGCTGTTCCTGGAACTCAGTGAACAGGCCGGCTTTATACGCATTAATCCATTCAGGAGTCATAAGGCTCATTATCCTGTCGCGGTTGCTCTTCCCTTTCCAGAAAGGGATTATCTCATTTTCATATATGCTCTTTACCTCATCATCCACTCGGAAGAATACCTTTTCCCGTGAATTAAGAATTTCCAGATCCTGCATTGAATGAAGGCTTATCTCCGGGTAAGTCGGAGTCGCTTTGGGAGCAGGGCCCCTCTCTCCTACTATCAGTTCACCTTCATTGATACATATCTTCTTTTTTTTCAAAAGGTATTCAAAGGCTTTTGCCCTTTTCAGAGGCGCTGATAATTCAAGAGCCTCATCGCTCCTGTAAAACTGAGTCATCAATAATGCCCTTTCGGCGCTGATTTTTTCGACTGCATTCAGGCTCTGTTCTCTTAATTGTTTGACTCTTGGCGATATGTTCATAATTGAATTGCTTTACAAATAAATATTTTGAATAATATGTTAATCAATATTCCTGAGTATAAGATTCATTATCGCTTGAAAATCAATTATCCCCCTATCTTAACCGGAACTCCGGTTTCACCGAAAAATTCTTTAAGCTTTTGCATTTTCTCTTTATCAGGCGGTTCAATATTAACCATACTGTAAGGAATATTAAATCTTTTATATTTTGATGATCCTGTTTTATGAAAAGGAAGTAAATTTATTTTTTTGAGAGATTTGGTTTTCGTAGTTAAAATAAATTGCTTCATTTTCTCAATGTGATCTGCATCATCATTAAAACCGGGGATTACAGGAATTCTTACCATTATATCTTTCCCGCTTTCAAGCAGGAGCCTGTAATTATCGAGTATCCCAATATTGGAAACCCCGGTTAATTCTATGTGCCGGGCATCATCAAGGTGTTTCAAGTCGAAGAGGAAAAGATCTGTAAAAGGGAGAATTGATTTATAGTTTTCAGCCTCAGAACTCCTGACTTCGTTCCCCAAAAATAAGTATTTCCTCGCATATTGCCGC
>JBAXXU010000162.1:0-7046 GCA_037127735.1 Bacteroidota bacterium | reverse complement strand
AGCGACTCTGCTGCAACCCGCAATTGAAATATTATAAATCCTTTCAGCCATTTTTAAAATTTATGGTACAAGTATAACTTTATTCAGCTCTTCCTCTTTTCTGTAAAGCTTATCAAACCAGAGAGCCCCATCTGTCAGAGGCGCCACGACAGAAATCTGATCATCAACACTTATCTTTCCTGTTTCAAGAAGATTAAGAACAACTTCATATTCGCCCCGGATGGCACAGCTTCCCAATATCTTTAATTCACGGGTAACAACTTTCTGAAGAGGGAAATCGACTTTGGGAGAAATATTCCCTACCAGAACGGTTTTTCCGCCTTTACGGAGAATATCAATTGCAATATTTACCGACTCGCTTTTACCCAGTGCCTCAAATGAGATATCTGCTCCCCTATTTGCTGTGACAGCGAATAACTTTTCAGCAAGATTTTCTTCCGTTGAAAAATAAGTGTGGTCAGCACCTGCTTTTTCTGCCTGCTGAAGACGTTTCTGATTAATATCAATCGTGATGATCTTTGAAGCGCCTGAAATTTTAAGAAGTTTTATTATGAAGATTCCAATTGTGCCTGCTCCTACCACCACACATTTATCTCCTGTTTTAATCCCGGATATATTTATTGCATGAAGAGCAACAGCAACTGCTTCGACCATTGCAGCTTGCTCAAAAGTAACATTCTCAGGTACTTTGTACAGGATATGCTGGGGAATTGCAATATATTCGGCAAAGGCTCCATCTCTTTTATAAGTTCCGGGCGAGACACCAAGTACCTCCCGGTTATCACTTAAATTATACATTCCTTCAAGAGTAAACCAGTCATTCAGCGGATATACTGTCGAATCAAATGTTACCCTGTCTCCTGATTTCCAGCCTTTTACATCTGTCCCTGTTTTGACGATAACACCGGAAGCTTCATGTCCCATTATCATTGGAGGAATTCTTCTTCCGGTTCTGCCATCGAGACCATGAACATCTGAACCACAGATACCACATGCCATTACTTTTACAAGTACCTCGCTATTTTGTATTACCGGGTCAGGGAAATCTTTATAAACCAGATTGTTGTATTCTTCAAGGACAAGGGCTTTCATTCTATTTGAAACAACTTAATTATGAATTGGCGAAGAGCAAATATAAGAAAAACATAATGGTAATAATTGTGGCAACATTGGATTGAAATATAATTTATTGAGATTTTAATCTGATTCTCGCATTGACGATAAGGTCATGCCATGGAATGACCCTGCGTTATTCTGGTTGTTGTTTGCATTTTTATCACAAAATTTTACAATATAATTGATAAATATTTTATAACTTGCGTTATATATTTTATGTTACATGTATTATGGAATCTAACCCATTTTTGATAACAGGATACCTATCACCTGACTACTTCTGTGACAGAGAAAAAGAGACTAAAATGATTACTGAAGCTGTGACAAACAGAAGAAATCTAACTCTGTTTTCGCCCAGAAGATATGGGAAAACTGCATTAATCAAGCATGTATTTCACCTCGGAGAGAAGAATAAACTGTTTGTACCTGTCTATGCAGATATTATGGCGACAACGTCCTTGTCAGAATTTGTTGAAAATTTTGGAAAAGCTGTACTATCTGCACATGCAAAGAATACATCAGTTTTAAAAAAAATGATGAATAGTCTTTCCTCTATCAGGCCTAAATTTTCGATAGATTCTCTTACAGGTGAGCCATCAGTAACTCTTACAGTAAATAATGAGAAGGAGGCTACTGATTCGATGGAAGCAATTTTTAATTACTTACGGAATCAGAATTCAAATTTTGTTGTGTCGATAGATGAATTTCAACAGATATCATGTTATCCTGAAAAAAACATTGAAGCTCTGCTAAGGTCTTATATACAGTTAGTTGAAAATGTATGCATTATCTTTTCCGGAAGTCGTAAGCACATCCTTGCTCAAATGTTTTCAATGCCCGAGAGACCTTTTTATAATAGCACCCAGATCATGGAAGTTGAACGGATTCCAAGGGAGAGCTACTCGGCATTTATTTCAGAACGATTTTTGAGGGGGAAAAGAACAATTTCACCAGATGCGCTGGAGCTGATTTTTGAGATCACTTTACTTAAAACTTTCTATGTTCAGTACCTCTGCAACCGATTATACAGCTCCTTTAAAAGAGTTGATATTCACGCGGTAAAGGAGGTACTGTTCAGGATAATAAATGAGAATGAGCCGCTATATGCCGGATATATGAACTTATTAACCTCCCAACAGTTCCGGGTGCTGAGAGCAGTCTCTCTGAATAATGGAATTGATGCTCCAACATCAAAAGAATTTATCTCTGAGTACAATCTTGGTGCTGCAAGTTCTGCCGGCCAATCAGTGAAGAGCCTTGAGGATAAAGAGTTTATTGCTTTTATTGACGGGAAATACAGAATTAATGATTCATTTTTTATGCAATGGTTAAATCACAAATCTTAATAGGGCCAAGCCTTGGCATTGACCTGCCAACCGGCAAGCTTCAAAATCCATACCTCATTGATTAAATTATGAGAAACCAGATAAAATATCTATTCATACTACTTCTGTTGATTCCTCTTCAATCAGCAGCGCAAACCAAATTACCTGCCGGCTATCCTGACCGTACTCCTTCATTTGATGTTTTACCGGGATTTATTAATCCCCCGAAAGGTTATGGAGAAGTTCCCTTCTATTGGTGGCAGGGCGACACGCTTACTCGCGAGCGCCTCCTCTGGCAGTTGGATCAACTAAAAAATAAAGGAATATCAAGCCTGCAGATCAATTACAGCCATCTCGATTCCGGAGGTCTTACTTATGGCCTTTCTAATCCAAGTAAACCGGCGCTTTTTACCGATAGCTGGTGGAAGCTTTTTAAATGGTTTGCCGCTGAAGCTCAAAACCGAAATATGACCGTGAGCCTGAGCAATTATACACTTGGCATTGGTCAGGGTTTTTCAATGGATGAGGCAATTAAAGAAAATCCCGATTTAAACGGCTCACAATTAAATTACTGCACATACATTATCACAGGTAGCATGGATCAGAAACTACCTCGAAACCTCCTTGCCCTGTCGGGATTTAAAATAGATGAAGACAGCTCTTTAATAATTGAGACCAGGAAAGATTTACTTCTTCAGGTAGAAGACAGCAGCCTGGTTTACGATTTTGGAGAAGAAACATGGAAGGTAATAGCTGTATATTCTGAAAAAATAATTCCCTCGTACGATCCCATGAACCCGAAAAGCGGGAAAGCCTATATTAAGTATTTTTTTGAAAAATTCGAAAAAGCTTTACCTGATAAAGGTTCCAATGCACTCAATTTCTTCTTTTCTGATGAATTGAATTTCAGGGTTAGTGGCAATCTCTGGGGCAGCAGCTTCGCGGAAGAGTTTAAAAAACGAAAAGGCTATGATATAATGCCTTATCTCGATGCATTATATATTAACATTGGCGCTATTACTCCAAGAATAAAGCTCGACTACAATGATGTAATTGTAAGCCTCAGCGAAGAGAACTTCTTTAAACCGGTATATCAATGGCACCAGGACAGAGGGATGATATTTGGATGCGATCATGGCGGACGAGGCAAAGATGTGGAAGAATTTGGCGATTATTTCCGTACGCAACGCTGGAATCAGGGACCGGGGTCAGACCAGCCACAACTGTCGAAAGATATTATTAAGGCCAAAGTTGCTTCATCCATTGCACACCTGTACAACCGGCCGCGGGTTTGGCTCGAAGGCTTTCACAGCAGTGGCTGGAGTACCTCTTCATCTGATGTAACTGATGCAGTTTTTGCCAATTATGTGGCCGGGTACAACCTCTTGTCATTTCATGGTTTATACTATTCAACACACGGAGGCTGGTGGGAATGGGCGCCACCTGACAATCATTTCCGGATGCCTTACTGGAAACAGATTGACCCGCTGATGAATTGCATCCAACGTCTTTCTTACATATTATCGCAGGGTTATCACAATTGCGATGTGGCAATAATATACCCTACAGAGCCTGTAATTGCTGAAATGGATGGCGACAAATCAGTAGCCATTGCTTTTGAAACAGGAGAAAAACTTTACGACAATGGCATCGACTTCGACTTTATTGATTTTGAATCATTAGCCCGTTCTGAAGTTAAAAATGAAGAATTAAATGTTTCCGGTGAGAAATATAAAGTACTTATTGTTCCTTCGATGAAAGCAATACGTTATTCTTCTCTTAAAAAAATTGAAGAATTCAAAAATGCAGGCGGTTTAATAGTAAATATCGGAGAGTTACCTGAAGCTACTGAAAAAAGGGGCTTGAATGATGCTGAAATATCTGAACTCGTTTCTGAAATTTTTTCAATAAACCAAAACATGATTCAATGCGAAGATGCAAAAGCTGTGCCTTCAGCTATATCAGGAAAATATGCAGCCAATTTTAAAATACTTACCGGGCTGAAAGAACGTCCTTATGTAATGCACCGGATTATCGGGAAACGCGATGTGTACGCGCTTTACAATTTCCCGGCAGGTAGCAGATGTTTTTTTAAAGCTAAAGGAGAGGCTCAGCTCTGGAACCCATGGAATGGAGAAATTGCTTCGTTGTCGAAATTTGCCGATAATACCGGCGAAGGGACAGAATTAACATTACCGCTGTCAGATAAAGAGATCCAGTTAATTGTATTCGATTCAGTAAACACAGTGAGCAAGAATATTATAACAGAGAATAAAATAATCCGGCAGACATCTCTCGGCAATACCTGGGAATTTGAATTGAAGCCTTCACTTGACAATCAATGGGGAGACTTTCAGCTTCCTGCAAAGAATGAATTATCAGGAGCACAGGCCAGACAACTAAATTTTGCCGAAGATAAAGAATACACAGGTGGAAAACTCGTTCCCGATAAAACCTGGAAAAGCATAACATGCGGCTATGGGACTCAACTTCTTAAAATTGGAGCTCTGTATGATTTACCTTCTGAGGAGGAATTAGTTAAAATTAATCCTCAGAAGGCTGGTGATGAAATTACTCTCTCAGGAAAAATATACCTGTGGGAGGAGTATGCTTTTTCCTGGCAATATGGAGTGGAAGGTGATTACGGACACCAGGGCTACCATGGCCTGAAAGGAGAAATGTACGATAATTTCATTCGTCTGGGCGCAATGAAAGATGTTAAAATGTCGAAAGAAAGAATTTCTGAACCGGCCGGGAATTACTACATTCTTTACACATCAGTCATTGCTCCTTCTGATGGAACTTACGACTTGCTAACGGGTGATGTAAAACCATTTATTCTATTTGTAAATAATTCAAAAACAGATATAAACAGTAGTACCATTTCACTAAAAAATGGAGACAACCGGCTATTGATGGTTTACAACAAAGCTTGTGAAACCTATCTCATCGTTCGCGAACCCGGAATACCTCTTCCTGAAAAACAACCTGTTTCAATGTGTTGGTATGGCGATCATGGAGTGTTACCTTTCGATTGTTCATTCAATAACAATTCAAGTGGACTGTTTGCTTTTGAATCGGCTCCGGGTTTACGGTCAGTTACCTTTAACGCTTATGGAAATGTGGCAATCTGGATTGACGGAGTTGAATCTCTGCCAATAGTGGGACAGAAACAACCGGATGGATTAACAAGTTATAGCGTAAGTTTAAAAAACTCAAAATTAACAAGTTCGCAAGTTGTTTTAAAAATTGAATACCAGCCGGGGTATAGCGGAGCCGGCTCTATCCCGGATTATATAAATCAACAATGTGGCAAAGGCTCAATAAATCTGGGCGACTGGTCTAAAATTGATGGGTTAAAAGCGTATTCGGGAGGAGCCTGGTACAGGAAGACTATCTATATTGATGCAGAGGATTTAAAATACCAACTTGAAATTGACCTTCGGGATATTGTATCTTCAGCCGAATTGTATGTTAACGGCAAAAGCGCCGGTATCAGGCTTTCACCACCCTGGACATTCGACATTACCAAATTTGCCAGGCTGGGCAATAATCAGATAGAGATATTAATTTACAACACTTTAGCAAACAATTACACTACAATTCCTACCCGTTACAGGGGTGAAATAAAATCAGGATTGATAGGACCGGTAGTTTTAAAATTGATTAACCGGCAATGAGAGTTTTTCGTTTCATGTTGAGAGTTTTGCGTTTCGGCTATCCTTCAGTAAAAACAGATCATTTGTTAACTTCTTTAGCCACGCTGAGAATTTTTATTACAGCGGGCCCTGTAACTAAATCACTAATTTTGGGGCCAAATGCCGTAAAATAATCTGCTGCAAAATGTGCGTCAACAGCAGCCTGATTTTTGTATTCTTCAACAAAAACGAACTTCGAATTGTCATAAGGGTCCTGATAAAGTTGATAAAAATTGCATCCGCTTTCTTTATTCGATTTTTCAATCATCTCCTTCGCGACGACTGTAAAATCGTTTACCTTATCGGGCTTTACAGATACCTTAGCTATTATCATCATTTTGAAATCCGTAACCGGTAATGAAGCCAAAGAGTCTGCAACCTTTACTCCTTCACCTGATTTTTTGTTATTACAACTGCTGTAAACTACTGCTAAGCTGAATAATAGAACTAATAATTTTACTTTCATGTTTTTCTTTTTATTGATTTAGGTTTAATTAATCCACGGATGAAAGGTACGCACTTTTTTTATCAAGACAGTATAATTGTTGATTGTTCAAGGTTCAAGGTTCCAGGTTCAAGGTTCCAGGTTCAAGGTTCCAGAATGAATGGTTGAGAAACAGGTGAATTGCTTTCAGTTTGTATCTATGATGTATTGAGCACAACCATACCAGTCTTTAAGTAGCTTATAAACTGTGCTTTAGTATTAAATACGAGAAATTTTAAAATGTATTCAAAAATTGCTCCGGATTATCCATTCCGGAGCTTTTTTCATTCCTGAGTATTTGGATAAGTCCCTGCAGTGGCATAATTGCTAAAACACGACAGCATTCAGCTTAATTTTATCCCTAAGCATATTACGCCCACTACGGGGCTGATAAGGTTAGCGTGAGTCTTACGTCGGGCTTCG
>JBAXXU010000161.1:0-7146 GCA_037127735.1 Bacteroidota bacterium | reverse complement strand
CTCCATATCCTTGATAATTTCAAGCCAGTAACATGTTTCGCTGGCTTCACTTTCGCAGATTTTAATTTTATTCTTAAAATCAACTTTGCTTCTTGCTCTGTTTGCTTCACGATAGTTTGCTCCAATACTGGTTCCTGCTTTCGTTAGCTGATTTCTAATTATCTTTCCTTCAACAGCGCTCGGGAGATGAATTGATAATTTGATAATCCTTATCGCAAATGCTCTTGTTCTTGTCTCTAACTTTTTGCTAAACTCTTTATTTTCCATATTTTTAAACTTTAGTTCACTCCAAACTCCAGCTCACTCCAAACTCCAGCTCACTCCAAACTCTAGTCACTCCAAACTCGAGTCACTCCAAACTTTTTTTAAATAATCCTTGTATATATTATAAATATGTTTTAGCTTTGATTAATAATTAATCATTTTTATGGTTACAATATAATCAATATTTCATTATGTACTTCGCTTCGAACATAAAATTTTTAAGAAAAAGGAGGGGCAGAACACAGGATGATGTAGCGTTTGCTCTTAACCTTAAACGTTCAACCCTTAGTGGTTATGAGAACGGCGTGGCCCAGCCGGGGATCGAAATTCTGATCTCCTTTTCCGGATACTTTAACATAGCCATTGATACAATCCTTAAACTGGATATATCGAAGCTGTCAGAAAGTCAGCTTGGTGAACTGGAAAGAGGATATGATGCTTATATTAAAGGAAGTAATCTAAGGGTATTGACTACAACCGTCAATTCCCAAAACAGGGAGAACATTGAACTGGTACCTGAGAAGGCGAAAGCGGGTTATGCAACAGGGTATGCTGATCCGGAGTATATCGGTGAACTTCCGGTATTCACGTTACCTTTTCTTTCTGATAAAAAAAAATACAGGACTTTTCAGCTGAAAGGCGATTCTATGCTTCCTATACCTGATGGTTCCTGGGTAACAGGGGAGTACCTTCAGGACTGGATGGAGATAATCAGCGGAAAAGCCTATGTGGTATTTACCCTCAATGACGGAATTATCTTTAAGGTAGTTGAAAATAACCTGAGAACAGATGGGAAACTCGTTCTGTATTCACTGAACCCTATTTATGAACCGTATGAGGTACACGTGAATGAGGTTAAAGAGATATGGAAATTTGTGAATTATATAAGCAGTGAACTTCCTGATCCTGTACTACCGGAAAAACAACTCTTTCAGGCAGTGGCCGTTATGAAACACGATCTTGAAAGAATAAAAGCGAAGCTGGGAAACGATATTTCGGATATCAGGGAAGAAAAGTAGCTGGGTACTGGGAAACCCAGAACCCAGAACCCAATTACTTCGGACTCTATTCCATATAATGCCATCTTCCTCCTTCAAATCTGATTGGAAGAGCATCTTTACTTTCCAGCTCTTCTAATTTAAACATCACATGAGGTAATACCTGTAAGTGGTTTATATTCATTTGATTATTTATTTCTTTCGAAGTCATTATTATAAAGACTCCCGGTTCAATATAGTTTCTTAAAGCCAGCGATTCACAGATTATGGGTGAGTCAGGAGGTATGTATTTCATTATTTCATCAAAGACAACCGGCAGCTTATCATCCCAGACTTTTGCAAAGAAAACTTTATCCGCACCCGAATGAAGCATACGGGAGGTGTCTTTTGAAGTACCACTGTTTGTCTCTTTATAAATTGAATATCCCGGTTTTTCAGAAATAGAAATCAACCCTGATGTCGTCTCGTGAAAATGAGGCGTAATCTTAATTGCAGTAATTTTAAGATACTGAAATTGTTCAATTATCCTGCATGCCATGGAGGTTTTACCCGATTTGGTCCCTGTTCCGGCAATAAGTAGAAGATTTGGGATAATCATATTACTGATAATTACTCTGTGGTACTCTGTGCTTCTCCGGATTTCCTCTGTGTAGCAAAAAAAGATAAGAACACACACAGAGTTGCACAGAGGAGACACAGAGTTACACAGAGTATCAGGGAGTATAATTTTGAAATGCAAAAAAGTTATTCTTTTGTGAGAGCAATTATCTGATCGACTATCTTTTGGTTGTCTGATTCAGGAATATGTCCTTCATAAATGGCTCTGCATACTCTGTTTTTATCAAGAATTACCACGGTGTAGTTATCTTTTGGTAAACCCCATTCTTTCTGAAGGGTAGCCTTATAATCAAATAGTATCGTAGTATCGTATTTTTTTGCCTTGTTACCGGCGATCATTCTTATCAGACCATTAGGTTTCCAGGTCGATTTACAATCAACAATACCAAATCCCTTGAATAGATCCTTGCTGAGAGTCTTATCTATATCCGTTGCTTTTTTGACAGCATCATTGAATGAATCATTAAGATCTGATTCATCCGGGTCAACATAATTTATCTGAAGTACTTTACCAGACCACGAATTCATTGTGAATTCCTTTTTATCAGCATCAGTAAACATCCATTCAGGCGCTTTCATGCCTACTTCAAGCTTTGGGCCTGACTGACCATGTATTGATATCAGAGCCAGAGAAGTAAAGAGAAGGGTGAAGATCATCTTTTTCATATTCTTAGTTTTTTGATTAAGCCGAAATATATGAATTTTTTATCATTATTTAATTTTTGTGGTTTTTATCATTTATCCCGGCAACAATATTACTTTTGCGGTCTAATTGATTTGTATGCAATTAATAAGAAATATTGCGATCATTGCACATGTGGATCATGGGAAAACTACTCTGGTTGACAGGATTATACAGGAATGTCAGGTGCTTGACCAGAGGAAGGAGGCGGGTGATCTTATTCTTGACAGTAACGATCTTGAACGTGAAAGGGGGATAACAATACTCTCTAAAAACGTCTCGGCAAATTATAAAGGTGTCAAAATTAACATTATTGATACACCGGGTCACGCTGATTTTGGCGGTGAAGTTGAGAGGGTTCTTAAAATGGCAGATGGCGTTTTATTACTGGTTGATGCTCTTGAAGGACCAATGCCCCAGACACGGTTTGTATTAGGAAAAGCTATAGACCTGGGACTAAAACCCATTGTAGTTGTTAATAAGGTTGATAAAGATAATTGCAGACCAGATGAAGTTCAGCAGGATGTTTTCGAACTGATGTTTAACCTCGATGCTTCGGACGATCAGCTTGATTTTGAAACAGTATTCGGATCATCGAAATATGGTTGGATGAGCGGGGACTGGAAAAAACCGACAACAGATATCAAATTTCTTCTTGATACAATTCTTGCGGAAATACCAGATCCGCCATATATTACAGGAACAGCCCAGATGCAGGTTGCTTCACTCGATTTTTCGAACTATGTAGGAAGAATCGCTATTGGCCGGGTATTCAGAGGTGACATAATGACCGGTGTTGACTATACTTTATGCAAGAGGGATGGTAAAGTTAAAAAAGTAAGGGTTAAAGAGCTTTATGTTTTTGAAGGGCTCGGAAGAGTTAAAAAGGAAAGTGTCAGATGTGGTGATTTATGTGCCGTGATCGGACTCGATGATTTCGAGATTGGGGATACTCTTGCAGATTTGCTTGCTCCTGAAGCATTGCAGAGAATCGAAGTAGACGAACCTACTATGAGTATGGTTTTTACAATTAATAACTCACCTCTGTTCGGCAAAGAAGGCAAGTTTGTCACTTCACGCCATCTCAGGACAAGGTTGATCAGGGAGACAGAAAAAAATCTTGCTCTCAAAGTTGAAGAAACAAGTTCAGAAGATACTTTCAATGTTTTCGGCCGCGGGATACTACATCTTTCTATTCTCATCGAGACAATGCGACGCGAAGGTTATGAATTCCAGGTTGGTAAACCAAAGGTAATATTGAAAGATATAAATGGCATAAAATCAGAACCTTATGAAACGCTTACAATCGATGTGCCCCCTGAATTTTCAGGTAAGGCTATTGAGCTTGTTACCCAAAGAAAAGGTGAAATGATTGTTATTGAACCTAAAGGCGATCTTACCCATATCGAGTTTGATATTCCTTCAAGAGGACTCATAGGGTTAAGGAACAACATGCTTACAGCCACATCTGGCGAGGCTGTGATGCACCATAGGTTCAGAGCGTATGACAAATATAAAGGCGATGAACTATTGCCTAAACAGAATGGATCACTGATTTCGCTCGATATGGGAATGGCCACCGGCCATGCAATAGACAGACTTCAGGACAGGGGCAGGTTCTATATTGATCCGGGAGAACAGGTTTATAAAGGCCAGGTGATCGGAGAAAATACCCGGCTTGGCGATCTTGAGGTAAATATTGTTAAAGGAAAGAAGCTGACAAATATGCGGGCTTCAGGGTCAGATGACAGCCTGAGGATAGCGCCAAAACTGAAGTTTTCACTCGAGGAAGCGATGGAGCAGATAAAAGATGATGAGTATCTTGAAGTAACTCCTCTGAGCCTTCGTATGAGAAAAACACCATCTTATAAATTCAGTTAGATTGAAGTCTCTAAACTACACTGACTGATATAGATATAATATTTCAAAATGAAACAGAATCATAAAAAACTCCTTTCGTTGTTGATTGTCACACTGACTATAATTTCAACCGTACTGGGACAGGAGATAAATTACCCGAAGTTTGGAATTGAGACTAAGGATAATCACATTCCTCAGGGATTGAAGGTTGGAGACAAGGCGCCTGATTTTACGGGTTATGATCAAATGGGGAAAATGGTGCAATCGAAAAGCCTTCTTGAAAAAGGTCCGATGGTACTTTTCTTTTACAGAGGAAAATGGTGTCCGGTATGCAGCAGGTATTTAAATAATTATCAGGATTCTCTTAATCTCATTACCGATCAGGGTATTAGCTTAATAGCTATAACTCCGGAATCAATTGAAAATGTCGAACAGACTGTCAAATTACATAATCTCTCGTTTACAGTTATTTATGATTGTCAGGAGAAAATTATGAAGGATTATGATGTTATGTTCAATGTAACAAAAGCATATCAGGATAAGATCCTGAATTCCGGTTCAATTGATATAGCGAAGAACAATGGAAGAGACGCTGCCCGTTTACCGGTTCCTGCGACTTATATCATTAACAGGGATGGAATTATTGTTGCTGTACAGTTTGATCCTGATTATCAGAACAGGGCAACTGTTAAGTGGATAATACGAAATCTTGGTAAGGCATTTTAATGACTATTATCTCTGAATTGAGTTTTTTGCAGCAAGTCCGAATGCTTTCATATTTTCCACTGAAGTTCCGGGAGTTATTTCGCAACCTGCAGAAACTATGCAATGACCTCCTGCTTGTCTTAAATCATCAATAACTGACTTATTTATAATCTCCGGAATTCCATCCTGAATTATTGTGACAGGATCGGCCTTTCCTGAAAAAACCTGACCAGGTTTAAGAAGGGAAACAAAATCCGCCATTGAAGGAACCTGATGGTCAACATCAATGATATCAGCTCCAGTCGCGATCATCAATGGCAGAATTGATTCCGTATTTCCACAAATATGCAGCTTGGCAATAGCGCCCAGAGTATGTATATGATCAACAAGTATTTTTTGTCTGTTAAAAGCAAAACTGTTGTAGAGTTCCGGGCCTATCTGTGAGCAGAATGCATCACCAATACCTATGCAATGAGCTCCGGCTTCAATCTGAAGTGAAATAAACTCTTTAGCACTTTCAATAATTGTGTCCATTGCTATTTCAACTGAATCCGGATCAAGTAAAAAATCAACAGAGGCTTCAGATGCTTTTCGTAAATCGACATATTCAGCTACCGGTCCTTCAATCCATCCGACAATAAATAATTCATTGTCTGTAAGTCGCTTAAATTCCCTTATCTCAACTAATCTGTTAAGGCACCTTTGATTTTCCAAAGCATTATAACGGCGAATCTTCGATGCAGAAACTGCATCGGGAAAATGTCCACCGGTATCTATCGGCAGGTTATCTTCAGGATACTCAACCTGAATCCCGAAAGCCGATGCTTCAGCCCACGGGTCGGACATTACTGTAACCCAGTCGATATCAAAATCTTTTGCACAAAGTATCATTGCTCTGCACTTGGAAAGAGGATCGAGGCAGAAATCCCGGTATTTAATTCCTACATATTTTGCCGCCCAGCGCATAATTATCGGATGAAACGGAGGATGGTCAACTGTTTCTCCTTTAATAAATGAAAGTGTTCTTTCTAGTCCTGTCATGGCTATTGATTTTCTAGCTCCTTTTTTGCATATGGCTGATAATTATTCACTATACATATTTTAATACTCATTCAGAAAATCGTTTAAAGGCTTCATAGCTTTTATCACATTCATAGTATGATCAAAATATTTCCCACTCATAATGAATTCATCAGTAACTTCATTCACAACAAGATAACTCTTCAATCTTAGAAGATCTATGTATGGGTGGTCTGAAGGGTAACCTTTGGGGGCTTTTTTAAGTTTCTCTCCATCAATTTTACCAAAATATTTTATAAATTCTTTGTAATTGATGATTTTAATAAACGCCTCCGATTCTTCATCTATCTTTTCCCTTATAGCAGTTAACCAGGGTGAAGGTGGCATATAAGCGCCACCTGCAATAATGCTTTTACCAGGCTCGATATGAAGATAATAACCGGCAAACTTATCCCCGTTTTTTTTCCCGCCTCTGACAATAAATGCCCCGAAATGAGTCTTGTATGGCGATTTATCATTTGAGAAACGGATATCGCGGTTAAACCTGTAAACACAGCTTTTAACTTCAAGTCCTCTCATAATTGGCTCGAAATCAATTATTTTATTAATAACTCCCTGAACAAATGACTCAAAGTTTCCTTTAGCTTCAGTATAAACTGAACGGTTCTTAATAAACCAATCCCTGTTGTTATTTTCTTTTATAGCTTTCAGAAAATCAAATGTCGATTTTTTAATAGGATCCATATATGAATATTTATTATGAGTATCACTTTTCAATAATGACTCAGGTGCTGCCTGAATGTTGTATTACGTACTGTATTGTTGTTAGTATCTTTATTAGTTGTTGTGACTATCGGTAATAATAATACAAATTTATTGATTTTTTTTCACTACTGTCCGGTTAAATATTAACAAAACTACTGAAACCCCTTATTTTATTACGGCCCTACAGGAAGTCTTAATTCATGGGGTGACTTTCATTTCTACCGATATTAAGTC
>JBAXXU010000160.1:0-7217 GCA_037127735.1 Bacteroidota bacterium | reverse complement strand
ATTTCGTAAACAAAATTGTTAATAACACCTGATTTTTACAAACTGATTGGTAACACTGTCTTATAACCGCTTCAAAATTTGTCAGATGTAGCGTTTAGTAATTATGTGGTGAGAAAAAATTTGACTTCAGCCTTTTGATTGTGTAACTTTATAAATAAATTTAGATTATTGTGAGTGATATTAGCTGGCGTTGTTTGCTATATGTTGGAGCAGGATTCTCTATACTGGCGATTGTAATAATTTTTATTTTTGTGATTCTTCAAGTGAAGAATCAGTCAGAAATGACGCATGGCGCTGACTGGTTATTAGCAGGTATCCAATTATTCATTACTGCCATACTATTTGGTACAGGTTTTTTGAATAATCGTGAGGTTTGTTTGACAAGGATATTGCTTGTATTCGTGGGAGAAGTTGCAATTCAATAATGCACTATGGAAACCAAGTTATATGCTTTAGTATTGACAGTTATTGTTGCGATTCTTCTCATTATTGCTGTCCGCTATAAAATCAAAAGTGATAAAAAAATAAAACCATTATTAATTGCTTCTCCTAAGCGTAAAAATAAAAAGATATTTTGGGAATCATCACCAGCACTGGCATTGTATGCCTTGCTTGGAGGGTTTGTGGTTCTCTTTGCTATTCCTGAAGATTGGGTTAATGTGGAAACTGAGACAAGTATGGCTTTAGTATTTCTAATATGGGGTTTTGTAAATGCCATATGTTGCTTCTTTATTGTCAGGCAAAACCCAAAAAGCATTTGGTATGTTCTTCTGATAATTAATGTGTTTTTAACTTATGCTGCTATTACAGAGTCGGATTTTTTGGGAAACATAATATTGATATCACTTTGTTGTGCATGGTTTCTATCAATAATCGCCTCAATAATAGGAGCAAGAATGGGGAGAAGAAAAGCCATTTCTGAAAATCCCTGAACCTGTTACAGTTTACCTTATCAGTTTTCATTAAATAATGCTCTCGTAGGGGGAGGAATATTTTCAACTCATCTTTTCAGTCAAAACATCCCATTTTTATCCAAAACCTGGCGTAAACCTGGCGTGAAATAAAAAACCACTTACTGATTATCTTTAGTGTAAGTGCCTTTTTGAAAACGCTCTTCCCGATCCCTGCTTGAGATATTTTTCAAAAGCATAAGCTTTGTATTTATCTGTAAAAGCGATATATGTTACAAGCTCGACAGGGAGAATATTTTTTGTTGCAATAACTTGTCCCAGATTATGTCTTTTGATCCTATCTTCAAGATTATTAGTGCATCCGGTGTATGTTGTTCCATTGCTACACTTTAAGATATACACATACCAGAATACTTGCAGAAGTGGGCATTGCCCGCCGAAGCCCGCCATATTATTAATGTTAGTTATACAGCGAAAGAGACAAATATAAGAAAAAAAGCCCGCCGTCGCTATTGCTATGGCGGGCGAAGGTGGGCCCAGCTGGGCTCGAACCAGCGACCCCCTGATTATGAGTCAGGTGCTACTAACCAGCTGAGCTATGGGCCCCTCCGTAAAAACGGATTGCAATATTAGGTATTTGCATTTAATTATGCAAGAACTTGATAAAAAGAAATAAATTCAACCCTCTTTTTTAAGATACTCTATCAACACATTTACGGCCTCATCCATATCATTACCAAAGGTGAGAAGCCCGGCCCTGTCTCCCGCCATAACAATGATACGTTTCTCATAAACATCCGATTCTTTGAAAAGTCGCAGAATATCCTTCGCAAGTCCAATTGTACCGTAATCCATTGCCGGATTAGTGGTGGGAACTTTATAAATGAGCTCATTCCACAGTTCTATGCTATGAACATGAACCACTGCATTTGCCCCTGGATCGGCGGAATATATTGCAGCGTGGGTCAAAGATTCCGATGAGGCTTTTAACGGGCCAATACACTGAACAGCATTATCTTCAATATTAAAAGAATTAACCTTAACATAATGGCCCGGCTCAAGCTCCGGGATCTCGCCTGTTGCCGAACCTGTAATAACAAACTGGTTACCACCCCTTATCCTCATGCTTATGTTTCCAAAGGCAACACCATTCTCATAAGCCCCAATCAGGTCCATATTATATAGAACTTCCCTCCAGTAATTAATTATTTCATATTGTTCGTCAGAGATAACGGGCCCCGATTGATTCCAGTGACAATTGAATTTAACTGCGCCTTGCATAGTATTTTATTTTATCTGAAAACATTTCTGTAATATCCTTTTCTGTAGCCCTGCATATTCCTTTTTCAGTTATTAATCCGGTTATAAGCCGTGCAGGCGTAATATCAAACCCAAAATTAGCAGCCACTGTATCTTCAGGACAGATGCGTACACTCTGAATCTTTCCGTCAGCAAACCCTTTAATGTTGGTTACTTCTTCAGGGTCGCGCTTTTCAATAACTATTTCCTCTAAACCGTTGCTTATGCTAAAATCAATTGATGTTGAAGGGAAAGCAGAATAAAACGGGATATTATTATCATTAGCGGCAAGAGCTTTGAGGTACGTTCCGGTTTTATTGGCAACATCGCCTGTTCTGGTGGTGCGGTCACTGCCAACAATAACAATGTCCACCATTTTTTTTTGCATCAGGTGGCCACCTGAATTATCGGGGATTAATGTGTATGGAATACCATATTGCCCAAGTTCATAAGCAGTAAGTTTTGCTCCCTGGTTTCGCGGTCTCGTTTCATCAACCCATACATGAACCGGGATACCTTTGTCATGGGCAAAATAGATAGGGGCGGTAGCGGTTCCGTAGTCGATGCTGGCAAGCCAGCCGGCATTACAGTGGGTGAGTATATTTACAGCTCCACCTTTCTTTTTTTCACTGATTTCTTCAATTAGTTTAAGCCCGTGGTTACCTATCTGCCTGCAATTTTCTTTTTCCATTTCACAGATTTCAATTGCTGCTGCAAGAGATCTTTCTGTTAATAATTTCAAAGGAAGATCAAAACTAAGCTTATCCATGACATAATTAACAGCCCAGGACAGGTTTACAGCAGTAGGACGGCAGGATATCAGATACCTGGATGCATTTGAAAGGTGTTCCCTGGTGTTTGTCTGTGAATTGGCCTCCAGTGTTGCCAGATAGATACCAAATGCTCCGGCGGCGCCAATGAGAGGAGCACCCCTAACTGTCATATCATCAATAGCATTATAAATATCATCAACTGACCTGAGCTCCTTCGTTTCAAAGAAAAACGGAAGTTTTTGCTGGTCGATGACCCTGACAATCGCCGGATCGGATTCATCAAGCCAGATACTCTGGTAATTTTGATTGCCTATCTTCATATATATACTTTATTCTCAACCACTCTAATTTTGCCTCACCCCAACCCCTCTCCCAAGGAAGAGGGGCTATATTGCTAACATACTGGGTTTTACCCCCTTCTCTCCCGGGAGAAGGGGGCAGGGGGGATGAGGTGAATTAACCTTATTAAATATCAAAAATACAAAATATTAAAGTATTGCAAGTAATAAGTGGCTAAAGTGAACTAAAGTGGCTAAAATTTTTTGTGATTGTACTTCCAAAAATCAATGCTTTCGAATTTTCGACCGGAATATTCGAATAGATTGAACTTTTTTCAAAAATTGTTATCTTTGCCAAGACGAAATAAGAGTTTTGAAACAACGAATTATATGATTAACAAAGAGGAGTTTAGAAGGAAGGTAATCGTCTCGGCAGGAGAGATATTCAGCCATTACGGTTTTAAGAAAACCACGATGGATGAGATTGCAAAAGATTTGAAAATGGGTAAGAGTTCTATTTATTACTATTTTGAGAGCAAAGAAGAGATATTTGAAGCTGTTGTCCTGTACGAGGCTAATATACTTAGAAATGAACTCACTACAGCAATAAAATCGGTTGAATCGCCTATTGACAAAATGAAAAACTATGTTTTTGTCAGGATGAAATCGTTCGAAAAACTGTCGAATTATTATAATGCCATCTTTGATAAAAACCTCGATCATTTTGATTTTATCGAGAATATACGTGAAAAATATGATCGCGAGGAGCTGGCAATACTCAGGCTGATTTTATATCACGGAGCCAGAAAAAAAGTCTTTAATGTTGTGAACAGTGAATACACGGCAATGGCAATTCAGACTACTCTTAAAGGACTCGAAGTTCCACTTTTCTGGAAAAAGAAGGAGGTCAATATTGAGAACAGACTGAGAGCTATTCTCGATGTTCTGTTTTACGGGATTGTTAAAAAATAGATATTATCTTTTGATTACAATTCGTTTTTTCCTCTTAATACTCCATATTAATCCGGCGATACCCATTATTATAAAAGGGATACTTAACAATTGTCCCATGTTGATTTTCATTGTTGCCTCGAAGGCAACCTGATCCTCTTTCAGGAATTCAATGAAGAAGCGTGCCGTAAAGACAAGAATACATAACAAGCTGATCAATAATCCCTGGATATGTTCTCCCTTCTTCGACCAGTACAACCTGTAAAGCAGGATAAAGATGGCCAGATAAGCCAAAGCTTCATAAATCTGAGTAGGATGTTTCGGAGCAACCTCATTGTTCCTTAAAAAAACAAATCCCCACGGAACTGTTGTCTCCACGCCATAAATTTCAGAATTCATAAGGTTTCCCATTCTGATCAGAAAGCCGGAAAGCGCTACTACAATAGCAATTCGGTCAAGAACCCAGGTGTATTCTTTTTTTTCTTTTCGGGTAAATAGCCAGAGTGCGGTAAGGATACCAATTGCGGCTCCATGGCTGGCAAGACCGCCATGCCATATCATTAATATCTCAAGGGGATGTTGAAAATAATAACCCGGTTCATAGAAGAGGCAATGACCGAGCCTGGCGCCTACAATTACTCCAATGGCCATATAAATGGTCAATCGGTCGAGAACAGCTTCTCCGAGATTCTCATTTTTGAAAATTCGGTTCATAATTATATATCCGAACAAAAATGAAGAGGCAAATAACAGGCCATACCATCGCACTGCAAAAGCGCCAATCCTGAATATTTCAGGATTCACATCCCAGGGAACTATTAGTAAATGCATAATTATCAGGTTAACATAATCTCCAAAGGTAGAAAATTTTATTATTGTTCATAATCAAAGACTTTATATTCTATGTTCCCGATGCTCATTTAATTCAATATCGAAATGAATCTTTAAAAAATGATGTAAGTTTGCAAATCAGAAATAGCCGGATGAATTTATGAACAGGAAGCTTCTACACCGTTTTTTTCAACTTACAACGCTTTATATACTGATCTGTGGCTGTGCAAAAATCAGCGCACCTAACGGCGGGAGAAGAGATAAACTGCCACCGGTTGTAATAAAAAGTGTTCCGCTTAATGGTGCAATAAACTTCAGGAGCAAAAGTCTCTCAATTACATTTGACGAATACGTTGTTTTCGATAATATAAATGAAAAATTCATGGTTTCTCCTCCTGTGAAAAAGAAACCAAGGATCTTCATTAAAGGGAAAAGTGTTAATGTTGAATTTATTGATGAACTGAAGGACAGCACAACATATACATGTTATTTTCAGGATGCAATTAAAGATCTTAATGAGGGGAACATTATTGAAAACTATCGTCTTGTCTTTTCAACAGGATCTGTAATTGATTCTCTCTCTGTTACCGGGAATGTTTACAGTTCACTAAATCTTGAAGCGCCGGAAAAGACTCTGGTTCTATTATATGGGGAGCTTGCTGATTCTGCTGTCGTTAAACATCTTCCGGACTATATCTCAAAGGTAGATCAGAGTGGGTATTTCCGCATTGACAATGTACGTACAGGAAATTACAGGCTCTATGCGCTGAAGGATGCTGATAACAGCAAAAACTATAACCTTAATGAAGAAGAGTTTGCATTCATGAATAGCCCTGTTATCATTTCACCTGAAAAGAATTTTATCCCTTTGGTTAAAGACACCTCTACTATAAAAAAGGAAATAAAAAAAATTACCGGAGATGTTAATTTAAAGGGTGAAATTAAGGTTCCCGAACCGATAACTTTAAAGGGTGAGTATCAGCTTATCCTTTTTGCCGCCACTAAGAAAGCTCATTATCTTACATCATCTGACAGGTCCCTTATGTACAAGATGATCTATACACTCTCATTACCCCCCGACAGTATGGAATTTAAGTTTTCTATTCCAGGGGCAGGAGAAGACAAATATCTTTTGGAAAAGAGCAGAAACAAAGACACTATAAAAGTATGGCTGACAGATAGTACCATTTACTCGCAGCCACAGATAACCACAAATGTTATATATCCCTTTACCGATACTCTCCAAACACTGGGATACAAGGAAGACACAATCCTGATGAGGTTCCTGGCGCCGCGTGCTCCCAGGGTAGCAAAGGTCAAAAAAACGACTTATACTTTTGAATCAAATATCAAATCCGGCTCTTTAAAGCCCGGGCAAACCATTTTATTCACTTCTCAAACACCCTTCAGACAACCTGATACATCGCGCATCAGGCTTTACGATATATCAGATGCAAACAAGAAAAAAATCCCTTACAACTTAATAAAAGACAGCGCTAATCTCTGCATATATTTCTTGAATACAGAAATTGTAAAGGGAAAGAAATATCTTTTTATTGCAGATTCAGCTTCGTTTGGTAATATTTATAATGAGCATTCCGACTCAACAGGAATAAAATTTTCTATGAAAGATCCTGAATCCTACAGCAAGCTTACATTAAATATATTTAATTATGAAGGAGACCGGATAATTCAATTGCTTGATAAGAAGGAAAAACTTGTCAGAGAAGAACATATGAAGAAAGATGGGGAATTGTTATTTTCCCTTCTTGAGAGTAATATATACCGGATACGCGTAATATATGATCTGAATGGCGATGGGAAATGGACCACAGGGGATTTTACTTCAGGACAACAGCCGGAACCGGTCTCCTATTATCCTAACGAGATTGAGATAAAGCCCGGCTGGGATATTGAGAAACAGGACTGGGATATTGGAGTAAAAAATTTCAAAGATCAGAAGTTGAGAGAGGTAAAGAAAACAAAATAACGGTTTGGAAAAGCGATAGTTTTTAAGAAATATAAAAGTCAATGATTGACTATTTAATGTAAATTTGGTTCTTTAAGTTCTGAAGTAAAAAGAAATTACAAAATGAAAATTGCTGAGGTATATAAATTGCAATGCAGATCCTCTTCACCCGACCTGAAAGAAATTTCAGCTCTGTTAGATGACC
>JBAXXU010000159.1:0-7300 GCA_037127735.1 Bacteroidota bacterium | reverse complement strand
ACCTCTCACCTCTCACCTCTCACCTCTCACCTCTCACCTCTCACCTCTCACCTCTCACCTCTTACTTCCATCTTCCGACTATTTCTTACCATTACAAGCTGGGCAGCAATGCTGACTGCAATTTCTTCAACAGTCTGGGATTTGATATCGAGACCAACAGGTGCATAAATCTCATCCCACTGTTTTGAGGTGGCCCATCCATTCGTAAGAAAATTCATCCGCATAGATTCAATCTTTTTTTTACTTCCGATCATACCTGTATATGCAAGACCAGAACCAATACATGGTTTCAGAGCTAAAGCATCGTCCTTATGACCACGCGTCACTATCACGACATAAGTATCGTCTTCTTTTTTCAACTCCTTTATGGCTTCACCAATATCTTTAACAATAATATGGTCGGTATCGGGGATATTTTCATTATTGGCATATTCAGGCCGGTCATCAATTACAGTAACTTCAAAACCTAACATTCCTCCAAGATGGGCAAGGGCTTTCCCTATATGACCTGCTCCTGCAATAATAAGTTGTGCGGGGGGAAAAACAGGTTCCAATAAAAAAAGAGAAGAAGGTTCTTCACCCGGCATTGTAAGCTCCAGTTCCCTATAGTCTGATGTATTTAGGGCAGAAAGCAAACTCACTATAACGGGTTCAATCTTTTCAAAAAACACACCAGGGATAGCAGGCTTATCATACTTACTTATCCAGTAACGGTTAATAAGAATGTTTTTTTCTGTTAAACCGGTAATCATAGTAATCATCACACCAGGAATATGATTATCAATTGATTGCTTAACTTGCTGAAATACAGAAATATAATTGTAAGGTTTCGCATCAACAAGTACACTTATCTGACCACCGCAGATAGCCTCTTCAGTGTTATAGATATTGTTAGCCAGATTAAAATGAAAATGTCCGGATTCTTTTGATATAATTGCATCCATGGCTATTTTCTGAACTCTCCCTTCGACAATCCCGCCACCAACAGTTCCATAAACAAGACCTCTATTGTCAAATAAAGCCGAACTCCCGGGTTTCTGAGGAGTAGAACCTGATGCCCCGGTTACTGTCGCCAAAATCAGAGGGGAATTATCCTTCAAGTTGTCAAGAATATGCAGATAAATGCTTTTCATAAGCCTTAAAGACAATTGATAAATATCACTACAATGAATGATAAATATCAAGTTAATAGGAAAAGAAAACATCTCCCTTCTATTCCCTGATAAACAACAAATATATTCAAATTGAATTATTATTCATAATTTTAAAACTTATATCAGGGTCATCTGAAATACATAAATCCATGAAAAAAAATTATTCCGGATTCACATTACTGTTAATATCAGCCATTGTCTTCTTTATAACCTGCCAGTCGCCTCTTAGTAAACAAGTTAAGAAAGAATCAGATAACGTGTGGATTGAAGAGTTGACTATTACTCAGATTCAGCAAGGTTACAAAGAGCATAAATTTACAATTAAAGAGGTTGTAAATATATATCTCACCCGTATCCGTGAGATCGACAAAAATGGTCCGCAGCTTAATTCAATAATTGAGATAAATCCTGATGCCATTCAAATAGCAGAAGAGCTTGACAGGGAGCTTGCTGCAGGAAAATCCAGAGGCCCCATGCACGGGGTTCCGGTAATCCTCAAGGATAATATTGATACACACGACAAAATGCCAACAACGGCAGGAGCCACTGCTTTAAGAAATTCGTTTCCAAAAACCGATAGCTATGTTGCAAAAAAACTGAGAGATGCGGGCGCCATCATAATTGCAAAATCGAATCTAAGCGAATGGGCAAATTTCCGTGCAATGATGGCCTCAAAGGAAAAAAGATTGGTCTGCTGAAAAAATCAATGGGTTTTTCAGATAAAGTTGATACTCTGATGAATCTGACAGTGTTGAGTTAAGATATTTTGATCAGAAACTGCTAATTGCGGCTATGAAAAAAGGAGATATTGAGTCGGATGAATATAAGAAAGCGCTCGCCCTGATGACAAAAGCCACAAGAGAATATGGTATTGATAAAGTTATGAATAATAACAAACTCGATGCAATTATGGCGCCGACAGGTTCTCCGGCATGGAAAACCGATCTTCTCCCTGGTGATCATTTCACAGGTGGAAGTTCTTCACTTGCAGCAATATCGGGATATCCCGCAATAACGGTACCAATGGGTTTCATTGATAATTTACCGGTTGGTGTTACCTTCTTTGGAAGGGCATGGAATGAACCTCTTCTACTTGAAATAGCTTATAGCTACGAGCAGGGGACAAAACACAGGAAAGTACCAAAATATATTGTTTCAGATTGATTTACAATACATTATAAAGCACGATTGTCTTATAATGTACTCTTGAGACAATCTTTATTTTTTTTCTTTGTCTTTTGGTTCAGCGCTCATTTTTTCTGAATCATCATTCAGGTTGGAGGCCTTTTTAAATTCTTTCATCCCCTGACCAATACCTTTCATCAGTTCAGGTATCTTCCTGCCACCAAAGAGAAGTACAACAACAAGCAAAATCAGTATGATTTCTGTAGCTCCAAGATTTCCCATCTTCTTCAATTTTAAATTAACAGCCAAAGTTAATTATAGTATCAGTCATTACCAAAAGAAAATAGAGAATACAATATGTTAAATATTGTTTAAAAAACTGCATCCCCTCAATATATGGCCCCCTGTGAGTTCATGAACTCATATCCCCTGTACCCTTCTCGCGGGTGAGGAGTGGGTAAAACTATATCTGCAGTATCCCCCATGCCAGCAGTAACAGAGCGCCTACTACTATCCAACTAAGCAGGAATCCGATAAGGTCCTCACGGTAGCGTTTAAAGAAATTTGCCCATCGCTCCCTGTGGGCCCACCCCGGTAAATCAAGTAGTAAAAGATCATCACCGGTTTCAGATGCCAGCGGTTTTTTTCCATCACTACCGGGTTGTTTAGCATCTGATATTCGTCTCATATTATCGAAAAATTCTTCGTTCCTCTCTTTATCTTCCGGAAGTGTTAAAATGCTAACAAGCCAGAACACAAAAAATCCGGAAAGCATGGCCAAACCAAAAGGAGCAGGTTTCCATTTATAAACGAGCGCTAATTCTCCAACCGAGATGAAATTTATTAGATAATAAACTGACACAGATATCATTAAGGCAGCGGCTGCACCAAACCTGTTGGCTCTTTTCCAGATTATCCCGCCAAGGAAGATGATCCCCATGAAGGCAGCAAGAGTTTCAGTAAACAGGAATGCATGTAATACATTTTTTATACTCAGGGCAAAGAGTACCGCAAGCGCCGATAAACCAAGTCCGGAGTAACGACCCATCCATAAAAGTTTTTGGTCGGCAGCTTCAGGATTAATATATTTTTTATAGAAATTTTTTGAAAAAAGAGCTCCGGTATTTACCATGTAATTTGAGCAGGCCGACATATTTGCAGCAACAATTGCCGCCAGCATCAGGCCAACCAGGCCGGGAACAAGCAGAATACTGCAAGCGTATCCAAATGCCATTTCAGGATCGGCAAGTGTGGCGCCGTTCTTAATTACAAGAGCTGCAACAACAAGGCCGGTTAAAGCCCATCCGATGGTTACAAGACGTTTTACCATTGAACCGAAGGTCTGACCGATACGTCCTGCTCTTTCAGTATTCCCTGTTGCGCACATCGATATCATATGAGGTTGTGCTGTTATTCCAACTATTCCATTAACTGCCAGCATCGCTATTGTAAACGCGTCAATACCACTGGTGCTGTTAAAAAGATCAAAGAAATGATCAGGAAGAACAGCCCTCATGCCTGCAAATCCATTGATCTCCTTTAATCCCAATGGAATAAGCATAATAGACAAAATAATTATCAGGAACGACTGGATAAAATCGGTATATGCTGCAGCTATCAGCCCGCCTGCAAAGCTATAGATGATAAATGCTATTGTCATTACAAGAACAACCATATTTGGCGATATCAGGTTTCCGGAAGCGACTGATATAACTTTTGCAGCGCCCTGTAACATTACCCCCATATTGAATACAAAAAATGAAACAGCAAACAGTGAATATACCAACCCCATTTTACTGCCATACCTGTCTTCGATTATCTCTCCTATGGTTGTCCGTTCACTGCGTCTGTAGAAAGGAGCTATAAGCCAGTAAAAGGGTGTTATCAGCATGTTTTTCCATTGGTACCATATTGTTGCAAATCCCTGGCTAAAGGTTGCACCCGCCTGAGCTACCGGCATTTCAGCATGTGTCCCCACACCAAATGCCTGACCAACCATTATGTACCATTTAAATTTGCGTTCGCCCCTGAAATAGGCATCACTGGTTTTAGTCTTACGGGCCATCCATAAACCAAAGGCTGTAATTGAGATGAAATAGCCAAATAAAACGATGTAGTCTATTGTACTCATTAGAGTTTAGAGTTTAGAGTTTTGCGTTTTGCGTTTTGCGTTTAGAGTTTAGCATTTTGCATTTTGCATTTTGAGATTTGCCTTTAGCTTGCCGAATATACTAATTTGCCGTTTAACCAGGTTTTCTTTATTTGTATCTGATTACCATCCCTTTCGAACAAAATCAGATCCGCTCTTTTACCCGCAGTCAAACTTCCTCTGTCGTTCAGATCATAGATACGCGAAACATTAGCTGATGCCATGTCAATGGCTCTTGTAAGTGAACAGCCGGTGAAATTCATCATATTCTCAACTCCCTTTTTTATAGGAAATGATGCTCCGGCGAGGCAATTCTGCTCTGTATTTAATAGCTTCCCCTCCTCTGTCAGAATAACTTCAGTTTCCAAAAATGAATATTTTCCCGGAGCCATTCCTGCGAGGTAAATAACATCAGAGGTAAGAATAATATTATCAGGCCCTTTCACTTTATAAAATACTCTTATCTCTTCAGGAAGCAGATGAAGTCCGTCGGCAATAATGGAAGGTGTAAGCCGGTCATTTGCAAGCTGCGGCCAGATTGGATTCTTATGACGATGGATAAGATTGGCACAACCGTTACCAAGGTGAGTTGACAGTCTCACTCCATTTTCAACTGCATGGCTGATCTCTTCTGCCGATGCATTTGTATGACCCATTGCAACGACTATTCCATTTTGGGTGCATAACCTGGTAAACTCCCCGGCGCCATCAAGCTCAGGAGCAATTGTTACCTGAATGATTCTTCCTCCTGAAGCTTGCTGAAATGCAGTGAATTCATTCCAGGAAGGTTTCCGGATGTGCTGAACAGGGTGACAGCCCCTGTACCCTTCCTCAGGTGAAATATATGGGCCTTCAAGATGAAATCCGGGAATTGATTCACGTAATAGTTCTTCATTTCTTAAGGCTTCATCAAGAATCCTGAAGTTTCTTATCAGGTTTTCATGGCTGTTGCTGATCAACGTGAGAAGAAAAGTAGTAACCCCATCTCTCCAGATTGCTTTTGCTGCTTTAATTATATCTCCCGGAGAAAGGTTACTCCCTGAAAAATCAACATTTGCATACCCATTTATCTGATTATCAATAAGACCGGGAGAAATAAACAGGGTTTTGTTTTCACCTTTTAAGTCTGTTATCTCTTTGATATGTTGAATAATACCATCAAAAATATCTATTCTGACAGGATTTCCTGTTGCATAATGAATTCCTTCGATTGAAAAAAGAGCTGTTTTAGTTTTTGTCATCTGCTTTAGCTTTTCATTTCTCCATTTCTAAAAAGGGATAATTTCAGAAGCTGAGGTATTATCAAGGTAAAGGCGATATGTCCCATAAAAATAAAACAATTAATCAGATGTATTTATGTTGCTGATGATTTTTCTCCAATTTAAACATTTTAGGTCACTAGTGTCCAAAAGATTTATTTAAAAACCTTTGTAAATTGTTAGTATATAGTTAATTACAATCAATAAAGTCGCGTGTCGATTTGAATTCATTTCGCATCTTCGCTGCCTGAAAGTAAATCAGGCAAATATGAACAGCGGCAAATATGTATTCAGTCAACTCGTGGACTTCCTGCCAAAGAGAGTTTTTGATATGATTGTCAAGCGATATGACGGAGATAAATGGGTGAAGACATTCACCTGCTGGAATCAACTGCTCGTAATGATGTATGGGCAATTGGCGGCTTGCGCCAGTCTCAGAGAGGTCGCGTGCATCGTTGACTCTATCAAAAACAAGAGTTACCATCTCGGATTTGGCACTGGAGAGATTAAACTTAGTAATCTTTCCTACGCCAATGTGAACCGTGACTACAAGATATTTGAAGAGTTTGCCTACTACATGATCAATCTTGCTCAAAGCAAGCGAATTGACAAGCCATTCGAACTGCATGGGAAGTTCTATGCTTTCGACTCTACCACTATAGATCTTTGCTTGACCTTGTTCAAGTGGGCATACTTCAGAAAAAACAAGGGTGGCATCAAAGTCCACACGCTGTTTGATGTTGTAACTCAGATACCGACTTACATTCATATCACGGAAGCAAAAGTTCACGATGTGAATGCGATGGATGGGATTCCATATGAGCCGTACGCTTTCTACATCTTTGACAAGGGATATTATGACCTTGCCAGGCTGTATACAATCAACACTATTGGCTCCTACTTTGTCATCCGACAAAAGGCTCACCTCAAGTATGAGGTTGTTGATGGGGAAGAGCTCCTGGATGAAGGGGATAATGTCTTGCTTGATCAGACCATACGCCTTGTGGGCTATCAGACCAAGGACAAGTATCCCTCCAAGCTGCGGAGGATAGTTTACTATGCTCCGGATCTTAAGAGAACGTTCACGTTTCTGACCAACAACATCAACCTCAAGGCGAAAGACATCGCTATGCTGTACAAGCAGCGATGGCAGGTGGAACTGTTTTTTAGGTGGATAAAGCAGCACCTCCGGATCACATCCTTCTGGGGTAATACTGAGAATGCTGTGAAAATACAAATTTATGTTGCGGTTATCACATACTGTCTGGTGGCCATCGTTGAGCATGACTGCCATCTGGGCAGGTCGACTTTCAATGTGCTTCGTGTTGTCAGCAGAGTACTGACAGACAAAACGCATATCAGAGATCTTTTCCTGTCCTCTGAGACGATTGATGATGAATGTAATGAAGCCGTTCAACTTGAAATTGCCTATAAGTATTGTTAAAAATTTAATTGGACACTAGTGATTTTAGGTTCATAGCCGGCAGGTCGAAGTACATTAATAACTTCTTAAAGTTTTTAATTTCTAATTCTTTCTAATTCCAAACTTTAGTCACTTTAGTCACTCTAGTGTCATGTCAACGGTCATATGACTGATAAAGTCTTTTTAGTTT
>JBAXXU010000158.1:0-7336 GCA_037127735.1 Bacteroidota bacterium | reverse complement strand
ATTATTTAATACCTGTTATCCTCAAAACCCGGCAAGAAACCTGGCAAGATTTTTTCTAGGACTTGAAGTCACAAATTGTGACCTCAAAGTAGAAATTCAGATTTTAGCAGTTTGATCTTTCAATCATTTTGAATAGCCTGTAGCCAGAGATGGTATACTTTGTTTGTTATCCTTAGACTAATATAATATGAGATATAAAAGCTTATATTTGTATTATCATGGATCGTGGTGAAATAAATATAACTATCATTGACTATCTTAGACCTTATAGTCCTGAGAGAATCGGAATTTTTGGTTCTTATGCCAGGAGGGAGGAAACGCCCAATAGTGATATAGATATACTCGTGAAATTTAAAGAGACATTATCATTACTGGACCTCGCAAAAATTCATCGGGAACTATCTCTAATTCTAGGGAAAGAAGTTGATCTGGTAACGGAGTCCTCCGTCAAGAATGAAAGATTAAAGAAATACATCTATTCTGATCTTAAAATCATCTTTGAATGAAAGATGACAAAATCTATATTGAACATATTCTTCAGAGCATAGATAGAATTGAAGCCTACTTATCAGGAAAGGATCATCAATCCTTCTCAGATGATTTTATGACTCAGGATGCTGTTGTGAGACAGTTGGAAATTATCGGAGAAGCGACTAAAAGGATATCAAAACAGTTACGAAACATAAATCCTCAAGTTCCTTGGTCTGATATGGCAGGGATGAGAGATATACTCATTCATGATTATATTGATGTGGATATTGATATTGTTTGGAAAACTGCTTCTGAAAGTATTATTAAGCTCAAGAGTCTGCTGCTAAATTTGACTTGAAAGAATTGAAATAAATAGGTGCGATTCCTATGTTGAAAAGCCACGAGTGTTGGCTACATCTGGCCGGTCAAAGTGCAATTATCATAGTTTTTATAAAAATCATTTAATTCCGACAAGGATGGTCAATTTTCTCCGGCGTGGGGTGGTCAGGGTCACTGGCTTTTCCACCTAAGGGAAAGACAACTCAAACCGCCATCAAGTTTTATGAATTCGGAAACATCCATTATTATAGTTTCATATCCTGCCTTTTCAATTTTTTTCTTTGTTCCAGGGAAGCTATCAGGAACAAGGACTTTACCGTTTATCCATAAGGAATTAGACGCATAGCTCTCATCTACACTAACCAGGATCCTGTTATATTTCTCAAACTCTTTGTTTCCAATTAATTCCCCGCATAACAGCATAGTATTGTTTTCAAGATATGATGCTCCTGATTTCAGATGGAGCATTTTGCCAAGATATACCTTTGATCCCCTCATCCCATGATTTTCAAGGATTCTTATCATCTGGTCGGCCCCTTCATTGTTTGTTCTTTGGGATATTCCGATATAAAAATGGTTCCCAGCCATCATAATATCTCCGGATTCCAGAGTCCCAGGCAAAGAGATCTCCTCAATTATATTAAAATATTCAGAAAGCACCTGTCGCATGTTGTCAGTCTCTCCTCTTCTTGAGAATACACCAGGACTTGTAATCACTGCAAAGGAGGGTGTGCATAAGGCTACATCTTCAATGAATGTTGAATCGGGATAAAGATTATTCTCAGAAAGAACCTTAACATTCAGTCCCAGTTGTTTTAATGTCTCTGTGTATTTTATATGCTGCCCCAGTGCCTTTCTGTAATCAGGTTTCCCAAGATTAGATGAGGTAAGGCCATCCCTGATGGAAGGAGCAGGGAGACGGACAATTGCATTTGTGAATAAAGGCCCAGCCATTTTTTTTCTTTTTCAGATCGCAGAAGTTTTAATAAAAAGATATAATTTAAGTTAATTATGGACAAGGACTGAATGTTATTTTCATTCACAATCAAAAATAATATTATAATGTTAAATATAGTTTTAACTTCCTAATATTAATTGCAAAGCCGGAGGACATGACAACATTTGACTGGTCATCCCGAGTACTCGGGGCCACTTAACATACATAGGTAAACAACAAGGATTTAACTCCGGATTTGGGTAGTCATTTTGCTCCGGCCAACACTGATTAAGATCGATGGCTGTCTTGTCCTAGAAAAACCTTACATAATAAAAAAACAAATTATTTTTGTTTGTATTCAATAATATTATATATTTGTAATATATAAGTAACTTAAATATAACAAAAATGTGGTATCATCGGATCTTATCAAAGGGTCATTGAAGACAATAGTTCTGAAGCTTCTTAAAGAAGAGAGACCAATGCACGGATACGCTATCACGCAGAGAGTCGAATAAAAGAATATCAATACAAGCTTCTGAATATCTCAAAAGACCTGATGCTCGTTCCCCTTGCACACAACTTTTGAACCTGATACAATAATTAAAATTTGTTGACAGAAGAATAGGAATTCAACTTTAAAGCAACAGAAATCGATAATGAATATTTTTTGGATACCCTTTTAATAAAAAAAATAAACATAAATTGAATTTACTATGAAGACAAAACTCATTTTTTTAATGATGACTCTCCTCCTCGCCTGTTTAACTGCCAGAGGACAAGATACAATTACTGTTGTCGATAAGAGGAAGTCAAATACCCTTGAAAATGTTGCTGTCGGCCACAAGGACAAAGATGTTGCTATCTCCAGAGAAAATATTCCTGGTGTGAAAAGTAAAACCTATTGGGTGAATATGTACAGAATGGATTGTGGCAAATTAAGAATGTATCCATTCGGAACTTCTGCAAATGACGATTATGATAAAGCAATTTACAAGTGGGTTAACGATACAACAATAACATTTAAACTGATAAATTTCTCAAATAACAAATCAGAAAGTTTCAGGATGACCGGTAATGGAAACCGCTCAAATTTAGCAAGGGAGTGACAACATCTTCAAAATATAGACTTGTAAAAAATTAGAATTCAATAAAATACAGAATGTTCATATACGATCTTTGTATTTATCCAGAAATAAATTTTACTATGAAACGGCCGATTATTATTTTAGTTGTTCTGGCTTTTCTTTGGCTAAACCCGTCCCTGAAAGCTCAGAATTCAATAGGTGGCTATCTCGACATAGGTGAAACTCAGGTATCAGAAGGTCTGTATTCCCATATCTCAAACATTGGTTGTTTTGAGAAAACAAAATGGGGAATGAAGGCAGGTTACCAGTTGGGACTGGTTCAGCCTCAGGATATAATCTTCAACAGCTGGTATATGAATCCCTACGGTAAAATCAAAATTGAAAATGTACTTCTTGATATGGGTGGTGAATATCTCTGGACTGCCATATCGCAGGATATCAGGGAAACAAACTGGGTTGTGTCTGCCAGGACCACTCTGAATCACTGGCAGCTGGGTTTTGGTACCAGTTTCAGAACCTATCGGCTGAGCAGAAAAGCAGCTGATGTTTATTCCGGGAACAGAATTACTGAAAATTGGAACATGATGTACAATGCCACCTATGCACTCAAACCTTATGAAAACCGGTGGAATCTATCGGGAACATTTACAAATTATGACCGGTTCATTATACAGCAGGAGAATAATCCTATGTTAAATCTTCGCTTCGATTACAATATAAGCTCCCGTCTTTTACTGTATTCGGAATTGTGGTATAAACCTGCAGGGTTGATGGTCATCAGGGTAACTTATTATGGAATGTTCTTAAGATTAGGTGTATCATGGAAAATCTAAAAGCAACTGGTATAATTTATCTACTGATAATCATTTTATTATGCAATTCCTGTATGGAGGATGCTGATCTTTCAGGATTCCTGTATAGCAACGATCCTGTAAATGAACGGGTAAAACAGTCTTTGGAATGGAATAACATGAATCCTAACAAGGATGTTGCTATTAATGGCTCAGATTATAGCTTTCTGATCGCCGGCGATTCTGAAGTTGGCGGAATTATCAATCTTGATACATTAATTGCAAGGGCTAAAAAGCCAGGGGTTAGCGGCTTTGTGATAGCTGGAGATATTACAGGCGGGGATCCTAAAGGCTATAAGATCCTTGAGCATGAACTTGATAAAAAAAATCCTGATCATGCTTTTTACATTCTGGGAAACCATGATCTGTTTTTTAATGGATGGGACGACTATTACAGCTACTTTGGATCATCAACTTACGCATTTGACGTTAAAACAAATAATGCTTCTGACCTGTATATCTGTCTTGATTCGGGCAATGGTACCATTGGAAGTACCCAACTCAAATGGCTTGAGGACCTGCTGAAAAACGAGAGAAAGAATCATCGTTTATGTATCATATTCAGTCATGTGAATTTTTTCAGGGAACACCACACCTTTAGCGCCAATCCACTTGTTGATGAACTACATGTGTTGCTGGATCTGTTTTATAGAAACTCAGTCGACATGGTAATAACAGGACACGATCACCACCGGTCGGAAGAATTTTTTGGTAAAACACATTATATTACTCTAGATGCTCTTTTTGATGGTTTTACAGAGGCAAGCTATCTGAGGCTGGAAATTAAAAACGGGAAAATAATCTATGGTTTTGAAAAACCATAAGTATGTCTCGTCCCATAAAAACCTTAAACTAGCTCATTTAAAAGCTATGGTTTGAGCATAAAGATATATAGCTTTTGAATGTGCCTGCTAAATCATTTTGGTAAGAGGAACTCTATCGGTAAATGCAGTCTTCTTTAATATTGATTGATGCAGCATCCGCTTCTTTAAGTATGCCCGAATTGAGTAGCACAGCAATTTTCATGTTTATATGTATCGGATTCGATTTTATTGCTGGGGTGCTTTCTTTCATTAGTCGATATTTCAGAGGACATTTAACAACTTGAAATCAGATAGTAGGATTGTTTTGGAAGTTATTAGAAAAGAGTGGTGTTAATGACACCTGAACTTTGGTTATTCTTTAACGATTTCGCTGGAAATCTCCAAAACCTGGCAAGATTTTTTGAGAAGATCCCGATTATTCACTTGATACTGGATTTTTAGTGAAAAAGATTTGTAAGCGATTTATAAAAGGTGGTAAATACTTGGAAGAATTGCTGTTGTACTTTATACAAAGTAAATTTGGTTTTCTTTTATAGATTTTTTAAATTTGAGATGAAACAAAACTAAGAAGTGACCTATGAAAATCCTGAAAAAATTATTTAAAAGTGTTCTGATATTAATAGTCGTTATGGTTCTTGGCTTTATCGGTCTTATTGTCTATGCTGTTATTTCAGATTACAAACCAGAAGAAAAAGAGGTGATTTCGCAGTCCGACAAACCTTCAGTGCTTAGTGATTCCCTCTCATTTACACTTTTGACCTGGAATATCGGTTATGCAGGACTGGACAAGGATATGGATTTCTTCTATGATGGAGGAACAAAAGTAATTACACCCGAAAAGAATTGTCGTGAAAATATTTCAGGGATCGGCGATTTTTTGAAAAGAAATGACACAATTGACTTCATTTTTATTCAGGAAATTGACCGGAACAGCAAAAGAAGTTACCGGATTGATCAATATCAGAGACTTTCAGAAAAACTATCCGGCTATGAGCCCTCCTTTGCGAAAAATTACAATGTCTTTTTCGTTCCTATGCCACCCACAAACCCTATGGGAAAGGTTGTGTCAGGTATTGCTACATATTCGAAATTCATCCCTGAATCATCAACAAGATACTCTCTTCCGGGACATTATGGATTTCCCACACAACTCTTCCAACTGGACAGATGTTTTATGGTCAACAGGTATAGGATTGAGAATGGAAAAGAACTGGTATTAATCAACACCCATAATGAAGCATTTGATAAAGCTGGAAATATAAGAAAGGCTCAGATGAAAAGGCTCAGGGAATTTGTTTTAAATGAATATAATGCAGGTAATTATGTAATAACAGGAGGTGACTGGAACCAGTACCCTCCTGATTTTAAACCAGCTTTTACCGGGAATAAGGGATTCACAGGACAGATCGGAAACTTTAATCTGATGGGCATAGACTCAGATTACATGCCAGGGAAATGGAAATGGATTTTTGATCCTGCAACACCTTCATTCCGAACCGTTATAGCAGCCTATGACCCTGCAACAACACCTACAAGTGTTTGTGATATTTTCCTCATTTCGCCTAATATAGAATCTGTTTCTGTAAAATGCCAGCATCTTGGTTTTACCAACTCAGATCATAATCCGGTAATAATTAAGGTTAAGCTTAACTGAAACAGATTGTCACATCAAAACAACCCTTCATTGATCTCCCAGGTTTTATCCATATCCAGACTCGCCAGATAGTGTTCTGTGACCTGTGAGGTAGAATGTCCCATCATCTCCCCAATCTCGTCTCTTGACTTCCCAGATCGTTTCAGAGGCCAAAGGCTTCTCAACTCAATTATCTAAAAGCACCTGAAAATTAGATTATTGGATAGAATAGAAGATAACCATTATTATTAAAGGTCTAAATACTTTGTATATATCCTCATGTAGTTTACCTTTGCAAAACAAGATCTACTTATAGAATATATTAAGTTATTCTGATGATGAAAGGGAAAATTTTGAAGGCAAAAGAAACAGATAATTGGGCATTGGCAGGCAACCCAATTTCCCTTGATGAATTCAAGGATGGGATAAAAAAAGCGGAAAAGGGACCATTTTATACCATAGGAGAATCAAAGAAAACACTTGAAGAATGGAGGAAGAAAAGAAACTCCCGGTAAAGGTTTCCAACGTATTTAACTTTGATCTTGATGATATTTATCAGTATAGCACGGACACTTTTGGCATCCGGCAAGCTGAACTTTATGAAAATGAAATTTGGAAGCTTGTAGAAGGATTATAGAACAATTGGCCTTTCTTTTCCGAATGTCGCCATCTGCCTACTAAATCCAAAATGTACAGGTGGATTATTCTCGAATCTCACCTTATTATTTACCGCATTACAGATAAGGAAATACAGGTACTTCGTATTGTGCATTCTAATCGGAGTATAACTAGGATAAGAGATTCTAAAAGGATAAAACTTTAAAACAGAGATTTGTATAATACCAATGTCTTCTTATCCTGACATTTGGATTTCCAAGTTGAGTTAGATCGGGGACAGCTACTACCAGCCATTATTATTCTTGTACAAAGTCAAGTAAATCCCCTCAAAACCTGGCAATAAAGTGTAAGTTGCCCGCTCTCGCTCACACACTCGCTCTTTTTATTGTCCCGTCCCTGCTTCACTTCGTTTCGCAGGGCAATGCAGGTCTCCCTGACGAATCCTCCTGGCGTCGGATTGTCAGGATAAACTTCTCGACCTTCCGGAACAAAAATAGCCGCTGAAATCAGCGGCTATTTTGTTGTCCCGTCAGGTCTCGAACCTGAACTCTTCTGATCCAGAATCAGACGTGTTG
>JBAXXU010000157.1:0-7474 GCA_037127735.1 Bacteroidota bacterium | reverse complement strand
CAAAGATGCCAAAGAACTATATGATAAACAGCTGAAAATCAGCTGGTATTAATCGGACACTAGTGATCGGTAATCATGACTAATAGAATATTTTTATTATTCGGTAGATGAATACAAAAATTCACTGCAACCGGTTGCAGAAATCAAATAGTTAGTTAATTTTGGTTGTAGTGATAATAAAATAAATTACTTTGGCAATTGAAAAGGCTATCATGATTATGTCTTTAACAGAATACTAATAAAGGTCTTATTTAAACATATATTATTATGAATGATATTCTTGAAAAAATCGCGCATTGTGTTGAATTTGGGAAGATTAATAGAGTATCTCCCTATCCGCCGGATATGAAAGATCAGGATGGCGCTGATGAATTGACAAAAAGAGCTCTTGAAGAGGGAATAAAGCCCGATGAAATTCTTGAAAACGCCCTGGTTCCTGCAATGGCTAATGTTGGTAATAAATTCAGCAGGAGAGAGATATATGTACCGCAGATGCTGATGGCAGCAAAAGCCATGAATAGCGCTATGGTACATCTTAAACCATTTTTCCTGTCGGGCGAAACAAAAAGAAAGGGGAAATTCATTATCGGCACTGTGTCAGGAGACCTTCATGATATAGGGAAGAACCTGGTTGCAATGATGATAGAAGGCGGTGGATGGGAAGTGATCGATCTTGGTGTTGATGTCGGAGCAGAAAAATTCCTGAAGGCAATTGATGAGCATCCTGATGCCGTGGTTGGCTTGTCGGCTTTGCTCACAACCACGATGGAAAATATGAAAAAAATTGTAATAGCTATTAAAGAAAAACATTCAGGGTCAAAAATCCTTGTCGGAGGAGCTCCAGTGACAATGGAATATTGCGAAAAAATCGGAGCAGATTTTTATTCCCCCGATCCCCAGGGGGCAGTTAATTATTTAAAGCAGCTTGTATCGAATTGAAATTTTGTTTAATATATTGAGACCCCCATCCTAACCTTCCACCAGCGTGAAATAAATAATAATCATTTCCCCTGGGGCGAAACAGGAAAGGGGGTTAATACTTTCAAATATGCAAACAATCCTGAGAGGAAAAACCAGGGAGGTAATTATTGACACCAACGGACCGGTAATAATAATCGGGGAGTGTATCAATCCTACAAGAAGGAAAAAATTGGTCTCCACATTGCAGGAACTAAATTTTGAGTATGTCCTGGAACTGGCTGAAAGTCAAATAAAAACAGGTGCTGATGTACTTGATGTAAATGTCGGATTTCCTGGTGTTGATGATGAAAAACTACTTCCTGAAACAGTTTTGGCTATAAGAGATAAATTTGATATCCCTCTTTGTCTCGATTCTCCTAACCCGAAGGCTATTGAAGCTGCCTTGAAAGTAGCCGGTGGCAAATGCCTGATCAATTCCGTTAATGGAGAAGAGAAATCAATGAGAGCTCTCATACCGGTTGCAAAGGAGTACGGAGCAGCAATAATTGGTTTGACAATGGATGATTATGGTATTACTCATGATCCTGAAAAAAGATTGGCTATCGCTGAAAAGATACTGGAAAGAGCCGTTAAAGCCGGTATTAAAGAAGAGGATGTTATAATAGACCCACTGGCAATGGCTGTAAGCGCCGATCCCAGAGCCTGTATTGTAACACTTGAAACTATCCGGCTTGTACATCTGAAACTTGGACTGAATATTACTTCGGGTTCCAGTAATATATCTTTCGGATTACCAAACAGGGAAGTTCTGAATTCTGCATTCATGACACTATCCATTCTTAACGGACTGACTTGCCCTATTGCCAATCCGGAGAAAATAACAGCAGCAGTTCGTGCAACCGACCTGATACTTGGAAGAGATGATTATGCCATAAGGTTTGTGGAGAATTTTCAAATGAATAATAAGTAGTTGATTTCCTGATTTATTCAATCATAATTAATAGATGTCTGGTATAAAACCTGCCCACAGATGGCAGCCGGCGTTTTATCCTTTTAAGCGGGAAACATTAAGCAAAAGGGTTTTGGCAAAGACGGAACTCTGCATCAAGGGTCCTCTGTTCGGTTGCCGTATGTGTGGCAATTGCCTGCTTCAGGAGACAGCATTTATCTGCCCCATGGAATGTCCCAAGGGTATGAGAAATGGACCATGCGGCGGTGTGACACCTGAAAAAAAATGTTATGTAGATGAGACCCGTAAGTGTATTTGGTACACTATATATAAAAGAGCGCTTAAGACGGGGAGAGAAGAAATTCTTCTTGAAGTATTGCCTCCATTGGATTGGGATAAGGTAGGAACTGAGACCTGGGGCGATGTGGTACGGCAGATAAGAAAGGTCGGTACCGGAAAGTTCATCGGTGGAATAGTGTCAAATGACAAGCAAAAAAAGACTGAAGCCTGGGATAGCGTTTTTAAAACAATCCGTCAACCGGTTTGGTGGCAGGGCGACTCTGATTATCATCCGGCAGGGTATGCAGAACCGGTTTCTGAACTTGAGCGGCGACTTGGTTCGGGAGAATTTGTTGTTGCCACTGAAGTGACTCCGCCATTAAGCAGCGCGACAGGGAAACTTATCAGGGACATTGAGTCTGTTAAACCTTATGTTACAGCGATTAACTTCACTGACTCTTCATCCGCCCATCCAAAAATGTCGAGCATTGCCTGTAGTAGCGCGGCCCTCGGCCTTAAGGCTGAACCAATTTTGCAGATTGCTGCCCGCGATACAAACCGTACACGGCTGCAATCTGACATTATCGGGGTAAATGCACTGGGAATAAAAAACATTCTCTGTATTACCGGCGACAGTTCCGGAATCGGGCCATCACCGGTAAGCAGCCTGAATCTGATTGATATAGATTCGGTGCAGATGCTCTGGATATTAAGGAGAATGAGAGATGATGGTATCTATCTTGATGGCAGAAAAATGAAGAATCCTCCTAAGCTTTTCCTTGGCGCTGCAACTTCTCCCTTTGCATCAGATCCTGTGCTACAGGCAATTAAAGACCATAAGAAAGTAAATGCAGGTGCGCAGTTTTTCCAGACAAACCTGATTTTTGAACCTGACAGGCTTGATTTGTGGCTTGAACAACTTGATAAGAGGAATATCCTGAATAAGATATTCATTCTTATCGGGATAGCTCCCCTTAAAAGTTATAAAATTGCGCAATACCTTCATACGAAAATACCGGGAGTCAGTTTGCCTGAATACATTCTGAAGCGCATGGAAAAAGCCGGAGAATCAGCGCCGGAGGAGGGAGTTCAGATTGCTCTGGAAATGATTGACTCAATAAAAAGGAAACAGGGTGTAAACGGGATACATATTATGACATTAGGGTGGGAAGAAATGGTACGGAGAATTGTTACAGAAAGTGGTCTGCTACCCCCCCAACCCCCCTATTGGGGGGCTAAGAAAAGAGTTGGATTTTGAACCCCAGCTATAAGCAAAGATCACAGATCCGCAACTTAGACTAAAATCAAATGGTTAACAGAACATTTCAATTTGCTTTCAATGACCTGAAACTTACTGTTCCTCAGATTGAGAGTGTTATGGGATATAAAGAAGGTGAGGAGCGCGAACTGGTCACTGATCTGATTGAAGAGATATTAAGGGAATCACAGGAGATTTGCACTGTTAAAGCTCAATACACCATTTTTCCCGGAATCAGGTTTGATAATGACTCAAAATCTGTTGTGATCGACAATATCAATTTTCTGATAAAAAAAATAGTCTTTTCACAGATAAAAAAATCTGATTCTGCTGCAATCTTTCTCTGTACTGCCGGAGCAGAAATTGGTATCAGAAGCAGAAGAGCAATGCAGGAGAAAGATCTTTTAAGAGGCTATATTTACGATGTTGTTGGTAGCGAAATAGTTGAGGCAGCAGCTGATCTTATGCAGATTGAACTTGAAAAGGAGGTGATCTCTACCCACAGGAAAATAACTAACAGGTACAGTCCCGGATATTGTGGCTGGGATGTAGCAGAGCAACACAAATTATTTCAGCTTGTTCCTGATAATTTCTGTGGTATAAGGTTGACAGAATCTGCACTTATGGATCCTGTGAAATCGGTGAGTGGTATTATTGGTATCGGTGATAATGTCAGGTTTAATCCATATACCTGTGGTATGTGCGACCTGAAAGATTGTTTATATCGGAAACATGGTCATTAACAAACACAACAGGATCGGGGTCATTATTAACTGCTGTCATTTTTTTGCCACTTATGGAACGATGATTAACTGAAAATTATTATTAAATTTAACCTCTGTGTCACAAGAAAATAAGAACTAACACAGAGGTACACGGAGTATTCACAGAGGTACAAAGAGAAGAACCTTATAAACATACTTTATATATATATGCTACTACTTGGAATTGATTTAGGCAGCTCTTCGGTTAAAGCTTCAGTAATAGACGGAGAGTCAGGCAAATGTCTTGCAACAGCATTTTATCCTTCTGATGAAATGAAGATCATTGCCCTGCATCCCGGATGGGCAGAACAGGAGCCAGAGGATTGGTGGACTAACCTGAAAGCGGCCATTACTTACTGTACAGGTAAGCTTGGTCCAAAGAAAAACGATATTGGGGCAATCGGTATTTCTTACCAGATGCATGGACTTGTTACGGTGGACAAAAACCACAAGGTATTACGTCCTTCAATAATATGGTGCGACAGCAGAGCGGTGGGATACGGTGAAAAAGCATTTAATTCACTGGGGAAGGATTATTGCCTTTCAAATCTTCTTAATTCTCCCGGTAATTTTACAGCATCAAAGCTGGCATGGGTTAAAGAGAATGAACCTGATCTGTTTTCCCGGATTCATAAAGTAATGCTCCCCGGCGATTATATAGCATTAAGATTTACAGGCGAGATCAGTACTTCGTTTACAGGCCTCTCTGAAGGCATTTTCTGGGAAGTCAGCAGGAACAAAGTATCAGATGAACTAATGAATTATTACGTTTTCAGCCCTGATATTTTACCGGTGGCGGCTCCTTCCTTTTCGATTCAGGGAAACCTTTTAAAACATGTTGCTTCAGAACTTGGATTGCCTGAAGGAATACCTGTCTCATACAGGGCAGGTGACCAGCCAAATAATGCTCTTTCACTGAATGTTCTTAATCCGGGTGAAGTAGCAGCGACAGCAGGCACTTCGGGGGTTATATATGGTGTTACAGATAAGAAAAAATACGATCCTCTTTCAAGGGTTAATACATTTTTACATGTAAATCATAATAATATCAACACGCGCCTTGGCGTTCTGTTATGTATTAACGGAACAGGAATACTCAATTCATGGTTGAGGCGAAACAATGGCGTATCCCTGTCGTACAATGAGATGAATGATATTGCCGGAAAAGTTGCCATCGGATCGGATGGAGTTTGTATTTTACCCTTTGGCAACGGGGCAGAAAGGATGCTTGGGAATAAAGATTCCGGCGCCGGCTTTACAGGATTAAACTTTAACAGGCATACCAACGCTCACTTGTTCAGAGCAGCACAGGAGGGAATTGCATTTTCATTCAGGTTTGGGCTCGATATTATGAAAGAAACAGGAATTGATCCCAAGATATTGAGAGCCGGAGAAGCAAACATGTTCCTTAGTAAAGTGTTTCGTGAAACATTATCGAACATAACCGGAACAGTTATCCATCTGTATAATACTGACGGATCAATAGGCGCTGCAAGAGGCGCCGGCATCGGATGCGGTTATTATAAGTCTGAAAAAGAGGCATTTAAAGGACTTACCGCTGTCAGTGTTACCGAACCTGATAGTTCAAAAATGTCTGAATATGAAAATGCTTATTCAAAATGGAAAGAATTGGTTTCAGCGTTATGAAATTATACTTTTTTTGCAACTGATGCACTTGATATATAGCAGATGTTTCGTAAATAAATTCATTGATTTTCTTCGTTTACCCCGGCCCCAAGGGGAGCGAAGAAAATCAATTTACTCCCCCCTCGCCTTCGCGTAGCCGCTACGGCAGAGCAAGGTTGGGGATGGGGTAAATAAATTGATTTTCAAGCGACTTGTAAGATTTACTTAAAACTAAGAATAGTCACAATTATTATTTAACTTGGCACGTTAATAAAATATTATTCACAATGATTTACAAAGGAAAAAATGAGGCATATCCCGGTATCGGGAAGATAAAATATGAGGGAAAAAATTCAAAAAACCCTCTGACATTCAGATGGTATAACCCCGAAGATGTTATTGCCGGTAAAAAGATGAAAGATCATCTTCGTTTCGCGGTTGCTTACTGGCACTCATTCTGTGGCGATGGCTCAGATCCGTTCGGAAATGCTACCAGATTCTATCCCTGGAAAGATGCCGGTAATGATGATAAGATAAATCAAAAGCTCGATGCTGCCTTTGAGTTTATAACCAAGATTGGAGCAGGGTATTATTGTTTCCATGATACCGATATTGTTGGTGACGGTTCTGTTTTTGAAATTGAAAAACGTCTTGAAAAGATTATTCCTGTTATGAAGAAAATGCAGGAAGAGACAGGAGTTAAACTGCTCTGGGGTACCGCGAACCTGTTTTCAAATCCCCGTTATATGAACGGAGCTGCAACAAACCCCGATTTTGCAGTTGTTGCAAATGCAGGGGTACAGCTCAGAAACGCGATTGCTGCTACAGTTGCCCTCGGTGGGGAGAACTATGTTTTCTGGGGTGGGAGGGAAGGCTATATGAGTCTTCACAATACCAACATGAAACGGGAACTTAAACACATGGGTACGATGCTCTCCATGGCACGCGACTATGGAAGAAAAATTGGTTTTAAAGGGACATTCCTTGTTGAGCCTAAACCGATGGAACCTTCAAAACATCAATACGATTTTGATGTAGCTACAATTATCGGATTCCTTCGCCGGCATGGCCTCGATAAAGACTTTAAACTAAATATTGAAGTCAATCATGCCACTCTTGCGGGCCATACTTTTCAGCATGAACTCCAGGTCGCTGCCGATGCCGGTTTACTTGGCAGCATTGATGCTAATAAAGGTGACTACCAGAATGGGTGGGATACTGATGAATTTCCCACAAATATATATGAGATAACCGAGGCTATGATGGTTATTCTGCAGAGTGGAGGTTTCTCAACGGGAGGAATAAATTTTGATGCTAAAATAAGACGTAATTCCACCGACGTTGAAGATATTTTTATAGCTCATGTTAGTGGAATGGATACTTTTGCAAGGGCACTTGTCATTGCTGACAAAATTCTGAAAGACAGCGACTATCTTAAACTAAGGATGAAGAGATATGAATCCTTTGATAAGGGAGCCGGTAAAGATTTTGAAAATGGAAAGCTTTCTCTGGAAAAACTGAGAGACCTTGCTTCAGAGATAGGAGAACCTGAAACCAGAAGCGGTAAGCAGGAGTTATATGAGCAGCTCATTAATATGTACTTAGCATAGTAATTATTAAATTTTTCGTTACTAATCAGAGCCTATAGTTTTGAGCGCCTAAAGTTAAAAGTAATAA
>JBAXXU010000156.1:0-7545 GCA_037127735.1 Bacteroidota bacterium | reverse complement strand
GCAATATGCGAGGAAATACTTATTTTTGGGGAACGAAGTCAGGAGTTCTGAAATTGCAACAACAAGATCGAAGCGTGTCATAAGACCATTCTTAAAAGCGCTCCTGGCCAGCGCTTTCCCGCTGATTGCTTTTGTTATTGTACGATCGAGGTCAAAAAATGCAATATAGCTGTTACCGGTATTGTTACCTTTTGAAAAAGTGGTTTCCATCAGGATTGTATATTGTATTTAAAGCTTTCGGAAGAACAGTAACATCAAATTTTCTGGCGAAGTTCAATTCACCATCAACATGGAAAGGAACCTCTTCAGAAAATTCAAGATTTATACCGGGGGTTTGATAATAATTGACTCTTTTATCGGTAGTATGCTTTCCTTCAGGTACCTTGAGCAGGATACTGAAACGTTCAAAGAGCGATAGTCTCTTTATCATGCAAACATCAAGTAACCCGTCATTTGCAATAGCTTTTGGCGTAAGAAGAAACCCGCCTGCAAATCTCCGTCCAATAGAAATGGTGTTAATAAAACAATCTGTTTCGTTATTACCCGATCCGGTAATGACAGTCATTCTTTTTTCTCTGAAGAACAGAAGTGTCTTAACAATGTGCCAGATATATTTGTGTTTACCTCCTTTTTTCACTTTTCCCGGTTCGGTATAATTCTCTGCTGCTACCTGGGCATCGAAGCCAAGCCCCATGCCATTCAGAAAAATCATTCCATTCACTTTGCCTGCATCCATTCCGATCACATTACATTTAAAAAACATTTCCCAGTCATTATCTTCAAAACGGCCAGGGAAACCTAAAATTTGTATGAAGTCATTACCGGTGCCGGCAGGAATTATCCCGATAATAACATCTTTTTTGTTAACCAACGGTCTCGCGATTTCATTAATTGTTCCATCACCGCCTACTGCAATGATATACCTGAAACCTCTCTCTGAATATGTCGCGGACAATTCGGCAGCATGGCCGCTTCTCTCGGTGAAGACAATCTCGGCATCAACATCATGCTTATTAATCATCTCCTTAAGTTTTGGGATCAAAGATTTTGCAAATCCATTCCCAGCTATTGGGTTGACAATAAAAACCCATTCCTTCTTCTTCTCGTTCATCATTGATATAATTAGTATATTTACAGATATGCTGACTCAATGACAGCTTTAACAGTTTCAATTATTTCACTATCGCTTTTATCAATCAGCTCTTCTCTTTTAATCGGTTTATGAATGATAACTTCCAGTTTCGAATCGAAATCAATATAGGAACGATTTTTTGGTTTCAACTGATAGAATCCATTTAACGTCACAGGTAAAATCCCAATGTCAGATGTCCGGAAAAGGTAGATGAATCCTTTATAGAAATTGTTGATTTTCCCATCCAGTGTCCTTGTCCCTTCAGGAAATATTGCAACCGTATTTGTTCTTGCTTTTACTTCAAGTTGTTCAAGCATCTTTTTTGTGTTTTGAACAGTTGGTTCCATAAATGGGACATAGTCTGTCATTTTCAATATCATATTAAAAACCGGAACCTTAAGAAGCCGTTCATGTCCAAACCACGATACTCCGGGGTAAAATGAAGTTATCGCGACAATATCAAAAAGGCTGCCGTGGTTTGCTACCAAAATATATCTGGCTCCTTTTTTAATGTTTTCTTTTCCATGTACACTGAAAGGTTTTCCCATTATAAGAAAAATCGATTTTGCCCATTTTTGAAAGAGAAAGTGAATCGGGCCTTTCATATGTAACCACGCGAAAATCAAAACAATAATTAAACCAATAGCAGTGTAGCAATAAAAAAAAGCAAACAGGAGGTTCGAAATAATTGGATATAACCTTGAACGCATTGTAAATGAAAATATATTCAGGGTTGAAATTTAACTATTTTTTTATTAATCGCGACCCTGCCAGAGTTTTTAATGTCACGGGGAGATGAGTTTATGATATAATGTGAAAATGAATGGAATCATTTAAATTTTTAGATATTTTTATAGTCCGAATCAAACTCTTTTTCATAATTTTATAACCAGACTATTTCATTATTGCAACTTATACTCCTTTTAATAAACTTCGTTATATGAAAAGCAAAGAAGAACTAAGCCGGCGCAGATTTATCTCGAACACGGCGATAGCAACTATAGGTACTCTTGGGGCCGCACAGCTTATAACATCCTGTACGGGAAATAGTACGAAAAAGGGAAAAATTGAACTTCCGGTTTTACTTAACCGGGCTCCTGATGGCAAAGTATTAAAAGCAGGACTGATAGGCTGCGGAGGCAGAGGAACCGGAGCTGCCATAAACTTTCTTGATGCAGGCCCGAATCTTCAGATTGTTGCCCTGGGCGATGTTTTTCAGGATCGCCTCGATAAATGCAGGGCGGAGCTCAAAGCTCAAAAAAATGTTGAGATACCTGATGAAAAGTGCTTCTTAGGGTTTGATAATTACGAAAAGGTGATTGACTCAGGAGTGGATGTCGTGTTACTCTGCACACCTCCACATTTTCGACCACAGCATGTTGCAGCAGCCGTAAAAGCAGGAAAACATATTTTTATGGAAAAACCGTGTGCCGTTGACCCGGTTGGCGCCCGTTCGGTTTTGGTTTCATCTGAGAGGGCAAAGCAAAACGGACTTTGTATTGTAAGCGGAACAATCCGCCGCGTGCAAAAAGATTTTATGGAAACCCGGAGAAGAGTGTTAAATGGAGATATTGGTGAAATAGTGAGCGCTCACATAATCCGTAACGGAGGTTCCCTGTGGGTAATAAAAAGACAACCCGGAATGTCAGATATGGAGTACATGCTGCGAAACTGGGCCAATTTCTGCTGGTTGTCGGGAGACCATATAGTTGAACAGTTTATTCATGAGATTGATGTTATGAACTGGTACATTGGCAAAAATCCGGTAATGGCAATGGGATGGGGTGGCCGTCAGCGCAGGATCACCGGCGATCAGTACGACTTTTTTAGTGTTGAATATCTTTATGATAATGGGATGCAGACACATTGTGCCGCCCGTCAGATAACCGGTTGCAGCAACCTGACAAAGCAGCTTATAACAGGAACAAACGGCTTTGCAAATGCCAAAGGAAATATCTATAACCTGAAAGGAGAAGAGATATGGAAATATCCATATCCTGAAGAAGGTGCCGGGGATCAGACATGGAAAGTGACGGATCCTTATGTACAGGAACATATTAATCTTGTTACAGCCATTAGAACCGGAAACATCGTTAATGATGCAGAAGCTCAGGTAAATTCGACACTCATAACCATTATGGGCCGGATGTCAGCATACTCAGGCAAAGATGTTACCTGGGAAGAGGTGATGAACTCTGATCTCTATCTCGGCCCAAAAACTTATGCCTTTGGCCCTGTACCCGGAATACCTGAAACAATACCTGTAATAGGCTCAGAACCAAACCGGTAAAAAGTATATTGAGGATTGCGGATTGACGATTGCGGATTAAGACTATTAATTCCGCAATCCGAAATCCGAAATCCGAAATGCACGATCACTACTAAAAATTAATATTATGAACAGAAGACAATTTGCAAAAAGTACAATTATGGCATCGGCTTTGGTATCATCTGCTTCTTTACCTGGTATTTCAAATTTAATTTACCCTGCGGCACGAAGCCTGAAAAAAGGGATTATGTGGGGAAGCATTGGTGTCGGGAAAACGATTATGGAAAAATTTCTGGCTGCCAAAGAGGCCGGTTTTGATGGAGTTGAGGTGATGAGCCACCTCGACAGGAATGAAGTGCTAAAGGCCCGTGATGCCACAGGTATGATCATATCAAGTGTATGCGATGACCTCCATTGGAAGCTGCCACTGTCGGACCCCGACCCGGCAATAATGGAGCAGGGACTTGCAGCACTCAAGGTTTCTCTGGAAGATGCTGCAGCTTATGGCGCCGACACAGTGCTGCTTGTTCCGGGCCGGGTGAGTGATACTGTAAGTTATGACGATTGCTGGAATCGTACTGTTGAGGAGTTGAAAAAAGCTCTTCCAACAGCAATAAATTTAAAAGTTAAAATAGCCATCGAAAATGTCTGGAACAATTTCCTTATCAGCCCAATGGAAGCTGCATCTTATGTTGATCAGTTTAAAAGTCCTTTCATTGGATTTTATTTTGATTGTGGCAACGTCCTTATCTATGGCTGGCCTGAACAATGGATAAAGATTCTGGGCAGGAGAATAGCTAAATTGCATATTAAAGAGTTCAGTCGTAAGATTGCAGATAAGCAGGGCAGAGGCGCCGGTTTTGATGTTAAACTTCAGGAGGGCGACGTAAACTGGAGTGCAGTAATGAAAGCTCTTGACGATATTGGTTACTCAGGCTGGACAACTATTGAACAACCCGGAGGAGATACCCCTGAGGGATTAAAAGATTTGTGTGACAGACTTAAAAATATCCAGGCAAGCTGAGTATCGTCTCGGTTTTCTTCTGTCCTTTTGTCTTTTTACTTTTGTCTTTTTACTTTTGTCTTTTGTCTTTATTTTCCTGAATTACTAACAAAAGCAACCTGCTTACTGTCGGGCGACCATGATGGTACGTTGATTGTTCCCTGTCCGCCATAGAGGTAAGCTATTACTTTTGGATCACCACCTGAAACAGGCATTAACCTTAACATAACACGCTTATATGAAGGGTGATCGTTTGGATTCACACTGGAGTCAAAGGATATAAGAACGATCCACTTACCATCGGGTGAGATGTGCGGAAACCAGTTATTGTATTTGTCGGAAGTAAGTTGTTCTTTGCCCGAACCATCAGGTTTCATGCGCCATATCTGCATTGTACCCGATTGACTGCCATTATAGTAAATATATTTTCCGTCGGGCGAATACTCACAACCGTCAACATGTTCGCCGGTTTTATTATTAGTTAAAGCCACCTCTTTACCTCCCTCAATTGAATTCCTGTATATGTTATATATTGGTATCCCGTTTCGCTGTGCAACATATACAACCTCTTTATTGTTCGGTGCCCAGCCATGCCAGTACGAAGGAGTGTTCTCTGTGATCATTTTAGGAACACCACCCCCGAGTGGAAGTACATAGACTGTTGAGCCGCCTCCGGGTAATCCTTGTCGCTGATGACTTATTGCAAGCAATTTCCCATCAAATGAGATACCATGGTCATTATTGTTATTTTTGGCAAAATCTGTATTAAGTTTCTCAAGCTCACCGCCTTCGACAGGTATTTTGTACAACGAACCATCCATGTTGAAAAGTAATTTGTTCCCGTCAGGCATCCAGTTAGGCGCTTCAAATCTCCCCTGTTTTTCAAAAATAACCTTTCTCTTACCATCAAATACGTTGATAATTTCCATTCGGCAACCTAAGTAGCCTGAGCTGCCGGGATTATAATCATCAGCAACCGGTTTGTCAATCCTGACATTCCACACTTTAACTTCTTCAATAATATCGGGATTGTGAGAACAAATGAATGGGCCAACCAGTACCTCATCGGGCATGTTCTCCAAATCATGAGAACCTATTACATAAAAAATTTTACCATTCCTGGCTGCCCTCATTGTGATTTTCTTCCCTGCTCTCTCAATCTGGATTACATTATAGCTTGAATCTTTAGCAAATATTTCATCCTGTGGGTCGCGCATCGCAGCGCCTGCTGAAACTCTCCACTGGAGTACAGTCATTCCATCGCCATGTAAGGTTGCAGAGATATGCGGAGACTTTTCGTCTGTCGTCTCCCTGATCATCCATCCGGTTTTCCTGTGGGCTTCGGTTCCTTTGCCCACAAACTCAAAATTTGCGGTAAGTATAAAATCGCCCTTAATTTTATTGAAGAGAAAGTGAAATTCATCTCTTTCAAACCAGATATTATAACCGGCTCCTTTCAGAGAATAGCTCTGATCATCCTGATTATACACTGCGGAACCGGGATTTTTTGGATTTCCGATATCCGAATTGCCCTGGAAAATTCCAACAGGTGTATTTTGTGCTGATGCGATATTCATGATGCAACTGATTAGAAGAATGAAATAGGATTTCATGGTTATGGATTAGTTTAAATTTTTAATTGTTTTATTTGTCTGTGGTTGTATATACTTAGTGTTTAACATTTGTTTTCAGTAGTTCAAGAAATTCAACCCCGCGAGTAGTTATTGAATGTTTTTGTTTCGAAGAGGTTGGTTTATTCTTTATTGTCCATTCAATTAGTCTGTCATTTAATAACTTAGATATAACTTCGCTAAGTTGTCCTGATATAGTTTTTTGGCACAATTGAATTGATATCTCTTTTTTGGAAAGAGGCTTGTCATTTACAAATCTTAATATTTTAGTGTACAATGTTTCTTGTTGTAACTCTTGCTGTAACTCATGCTGTAACTCATGCTGTAACTCATGCTGTAACTCATGCTGTAACTCATGCTGCTGATTGAAATTCTTCTTAATAAATACTACTCTGAAAGCCATTCCGGGCTCTTTCCAATATTCCACCTACTTCAAGCGGATTATCTTTTATACGCATATATAAGTCATCTCCTGTATTATTGGCAAAACTTATGATGGTTTTTACCAAATCTGTTTTTGAAGGCAGTATTTCTTTAAATTCAAGTTTACGACCTTCAGGTTGTGATAATAAGTCTATTAATCTATTCATGCGAATTCGGATAATCAGATTAAAGGATTATTTTCCCATTCCTGACATTCATTAAAGTTTTCCCCCAGATGTAAATAAGTAATGGTAAAACAATAAGGAATAGTTTATTATAATGAAAAGCATTCTCAAACTGGAGGTGAATTGCAGATAATACAGCCCTGGTCATACCACAACCATAACATTCGTAGCCTGTAAGATTTTTAAACAGGCAAATTGAATGTTGATTTTTTAACCAATCCAATGGTATAAAATAAAGAGCAACCGGGATTAATAAAACGCAGGTAAACTTAATAAACCGAAACAGTTTTTTATCTTTTAACCAGCAAATTTCCTTTTGCATCTCTGAAATTACCAACAATTATTATTATGAAGTCTATAAGTGTCCAGATGCCGCAGCAACCAAGTGTTAATAACTGAACCACTCCGATTCCTGTATGGCCCGTATAGAACCTGTGAATACCAAGAAACCCGAGGAAGAAGCATAATAACAGAGTTGTCAGCCAGTCCTTTCCCTCACCCTCGATAAGATTGGCGCTATTCAGGCTAACACCGCATTTCATACAAATAGAGGCATTAGATGTTGTTTCTGCCTTACAGTTATAGCAGAATTTATCACCGGCTTTCGGTGGCGTGCCACATGCAACACACATGACGGCTTTTTCGGAAACTTCGTTTCCACAATTTCTACAATACATAATTTCGTTTTTAGTTTTATCTACTCGTATGGCTTTTCGATGCGCCCCGGTTTTTTTTAGTGGTTGCCAGTCTCCACTTTCTAAAAGGTTGGCTTAAAGATACATTTTTTGAATAACATAGCAGATGGTTAACATAAAAAATAAAATGAGTATCGGTAATCATTAGTGTTCACTAAAAATTAAATATCGTTCATTGAAATCTTGAATAGATCTTGGTTGTAGTGT
>JBAXXU010000155.1:0-7563 GCA_037127735.1 Bacteroidota bacterium | reverse complement strand
GTGACTTTCATTTCTACCGATATTAAGTCCCTGACGGGACTGTCCCATCGGGACATCTTAATTCATGGGGTGACTTTCATTTCTACCGATATTAAGTCCCTGACGGGACTGTCCCATCGGGACATCTTAATTCATGGGGTGACTTTCATTTCTACCGATATTAAGTCCCTGACGGGACTGTCCCATCGGGACAATATATTGGTAGAAAAGAAGTTGCAGTTTAACCCAAAAGTCCCGTAGGGACGTAATGGAATTTAGCCGGACAGTAATGAAAATAAATGAGAGATAAGGGCTATTTATCAAACCATTTTTCCTAATTTTGAATGTAAACAGCAGGTATTTTTATTTAATCTGAGAAATAATTTATTATTAATGAAAAAATCTAAACCAAAACTCTCCTTCTGGCAGATATGGAACATGAGCTTCGGATTCTTCGGTATCCAGTTTGGTTTTGCCCTGCAAAATGCAAATGTCAGCAGGATATTTGAAACGCTCGGCGCTAAAGTAGAAAGCATCCCTCTGCTGTGGATCGCGGCGCCTGTTACCGGACTTATTATCCAGCCGATAATCGGACACATGAGCGATAATACGTGGAACAGGCTGGGGCGCCGCCGCCCTTATTTCCTTACCGGGGCAATTCTGGCATCACTCGCCCTTCTGATAATGCCTAATTCACCTGCCTTGTGGATGGCAGCCGGGATGCTCTGGATAATGGATGCATCGATAAATGTCTCAATGGAACCATTCAGGGCATTTGTCGGCGACATGCTTCCTTCCGAACAACGCACTACCGGTTTTGCAACCCAGAGTTTCTTCATCGGGACCGGCGCAGTAATTGCATCAGCATTGCCATATATCCTTACAAAATGGTTCCATGTGCAGAATACTGCGCCGGCAGGGGAGATTCCATTATCAGTAAAACTCTCATTTTATATGGGTGGCGCTGTTTTTATTTCAGCTGTTCTCTGGACAGTTCTGAAAACAAAGGAATACTCGCCGGAGGAGCTCCATGAATTTTCAGGAGAAGAAAAACAGTCAGATGATTTTGAAGTGAACTCAGATAAATCGCTCAGCGACTCCACTTTTATGAGAAGAGGTGTTATATGGTTAGCGGCCGGGTTGTTGGTCAGTTTCCTGATCTACTCTTATTCGCTTATGGCTGAACTTTATATACTTTCAGTAGGTATTAGTGCGTTCGGCCTGATCCAGATCATCACAGGTCTCCTTATATCCGGGGGAAAAACAGAAAACGGTTTGGTTGTCGTTTTGAGAGATCTGTACATGATGCCGAAAACAATGGGACAACTGGCTGTGGTACAGTTTTTTTCGTGGTTTGCACTTTTTGCCATGTGGATTTATACTACTTCGGCAGTTACGAGCCAGATTTACGGAACAAAAGACCCTGCAAGTGAAATTTATAACCAGGGAGCTAACTGGGTTGGTGTGCTATTTGGCGTCTATAATGGATTTGCGGCAGTTGTCGCCTTTCTCCTGCCGATTCTCGCGCGGGCTACAAACAGACGTATAACTCACTCAATAAGCCTGGTGGCCGGCGGATTAGGGTTAATTTCAATTATACTTTTCCGTACACCTGAAATGCTGATACTATCAATGCTCGGGGTCGGACTTGCCTGGGCAAGTATCCTTGCTATGCCTTATGCTATCCTTACCGGATCGCTTCCGGCAAAAAAAATGGGAACGTATATGGGTATTTTTAACTTTTTTATTGTTATCCCTCAGATACTTGCAGCCAGTATTCTCGGCTTCTTTGTCAAAAATGTTTTTGGAGGAGAGAGTATTTATGCTCTTGTAGCTGGTGGTATTTCCATGTTCATCGCTGCAGTTATCATTCTGTTTGTGCATGACGCGGATGAAGCAAAATCAAAAAAATTATGATGCGGACACATGCATGTATTTTTGATCTCGACGGAGTGATTGTCGATACTGCAAAGTACCATTTTCTTGCCTGGAAAAGGCTTGCCGATCAGCTCGATATTCATTTTACAGAAAAAGATAATGAACGTCTTAAGGGGGTAAGCAGAATGGCTTCCCTTGAAATAATTCTTGAAATCGGGAAAAGAGAACTGAACGATAGCCAGAAGTATGAATATGCAACGCTAAAGAACAAATGGTATGTTGATTATATAAGCAGGATGACTCCGGAAGAAATTCTGCCGGGAGCTCTCGGGTTTATTAATGAACTCAGAAATGCAGGTGTCAGCGTGGCAATAGGCTCGGCAAGTAAGAATACTCCGATGATCCTCGACAGGGTTGGTATAAATAAACTTTTCGATGCTGTGGCAGACGGTAACAATGTTAGTAAGGCAAAACCCGACCCCGAAGTTTTTATCAAAGCAGCTGAGATGCTCGGTGTTGAACCGGGGAAATGTATTGTATTTGAAGATGCAAGGGCAGGCGTTCAGGCTGCACTGAATGCCGGTATGATTTGTATTGGTATAGGAGCAGCAGACATTTTAAGTGAAGCTCATTTTGTTGTTTCAGGTTTAGCGGAGATGAGTATAGAAAAAATTGAATCAATTGAAAAGGGAATCGGGTTATGAATAGTTTTTATAAAGAACACGAATGGCTCATTGTCGAAGAGGGATTTCATCCTGAAATGAACAGGGAGTCGGAAAGCATATTTTCGATAGGGAATGGTTACATGGGTCAGAGGGCCAATTTTGAAGAGCGCTATTCAGGCGACAGCATGCAGGGAAGTTATATTGCAGGGGTTTACTACCCCGACAAAACACGTGTGGGCTGGTGGAAAAACGGCTATCCTGAATATTTTGCCAAAGTTCTTAATGCCCCAAACTGGATCGGCATTGATCTGACAGTGAATGGAAAAAATGTTGACCTTGCAACTGCTTCGATCATATCATTTTCCAGGACCCTGAATATGAAAGAAGGGTATCTTGAGAGAGCCTTCAGTATCTCTGTTTCAGGTAATAAAACAATTGAGGTCACTGCCCGGAGATTCGTCAGTATGGCGGAACCCGATCTGGGTATTATCAGGTATTCTGTAAAATCAACCGATTTTGCAGGCACGATTGGTCTCACAGCCTATATTGATGCTGATGTAAGGAATGAAGATACAAATTACGGTAAGAAATTCTGGAAAGAGGTCGGCAGAGAAGTAACAGCAGGAACAGGAGTTCTTTTGACAAGAACAATGAAAACAAATTTTCATGTTGCAACCGGTATGTATTCTGAGTTACAATTGAATGGGAAATCTGTTTCAAAAAATCCTGATATCATAGATCGTGAAAAATACATTTCCAACATTTTCACAGTTAGCGTTAAACCGGGTGAAGAGTGGGTTCTTATTAAATATGTTTCGGTACTATCTTCTCTTAATAACCCAAAGGATCAGCTTATTAATAATGTAAAACTTCGACTGAAAGAAGCAGGAAAGAAAGGATATGATAAACTATTTCTGAATCACAGGAAAGAATGGGAGAAAATATGGTCGGCTTCAGATGTTGTTATAGAAGGTGATATGGCCGCGCAGCAGGCAATACGTTTCAACATTTTCCATCTTAACCAGACTTATACAGGGAAAGATGAGCGACTTAATATCGGACCTAAAGGCTTCACCGGGGAAAAATATGGTGGAAGTGCTTACTGGGATACCGAGGCATTTTGCCTGCCATTTTTTCTAAAGACAGCTGATCAGAAGGTTGGAAGAAATCTGCTGTTATACAGGTACAAACATCTTGAAAAAAGTATTGCCAACGCTGAAAAGCTTGGCTTTAAAAATGGAGCTGCCTTGTACCCCATGGTAACAATGAACGGCGAAGAGTGTCATAATGAATGGGAAATAACCTTCGAAGAGATTCACCGTAACGGTGCAATTGCATACGCTGTTTACAATTATATCAGGCATACTGGCGACGAAGAATATATGGCAGACAATGGGCTTGAATTGCTTATTGGTATTTCGCGATTCTGGAGCCAGAGAGCAACCTTTTCGGAGAACCTTAATAAATATGTGATCTTAGGAGTTACCGGTCCCAATGAATATGAAAACAATGTTAATAATAATTGGTACACCAACTTATTAGCAGTGTGGACCTTATCATATACTCTGAAAAACATGGAAACCCTTCAGAAGGAGAATCCGGAAAAACTTCAGGCTGTTTTTAGAAAGACAAATTTCAGTTTTCCGGCAGAAACTGTCAGATGGATTGATCTGATAAACAATATGCATTCGCCTTTCTATGAAAAACATAAAGTATTTCTTCAGCAGGATGGATTTCTTGACAAGGAAATAATGCCGGCGAGTAATATTCCCCAGGATGAAAGACCAATCAACCAGCACTGGTCATGGGACCGGATTCTGAGATCATGCTTTATGAAGCAGGCAGATGTTCTTCAAGGATTATATTTCTTTGAAGATCAATTTGATACTGAGACAATTAAGCGAAATTTCGATTTCTATGAACCGATGACAGTACATGAATCTTCATTATCAGCATGTATTCATTCCATTTTAGCTTCAAGGATCGGTAATATCGAAAAAGCTTATGAACTTTATCTTCGTACTGTAAGGCTCGATCTGGATGATTATAATAATGAGGTTTCCGATGGATTGCATATCACAAGCATGGCAGGTAGCTGGCTGGCAATAGTAGAGGGATTTGGCGGGATGAGAATTCGGGATGGTAAGCTACAATTGAATCCCCTTATTCCCGCGAATTGGAAATCATATTCATTTCATGCCCGTTTCCGCGGTGTCTTGTTCGAAGTGAAGGTGACCAAAGATTGTGTGATTGTTAAGAATCTGTCTGAAAAACCTCTGCAACTATTACTATCAGGCATAGGCTACCTTATTGAAGGTTCACAAAAACTTGTTGCTGAAAAGAAAGAAATAAAATAACCTAAATATTCAAATCATGGAAAAACTACCCGTAAGCCTGTTGGCGCTTTTTACTGTTATAATATTAACACTGTCAGGATGTTCTATTTTTGGAAGAAAAAAGGAGGTTAAACCTTTTATCTCTGAAGTAGTTCATCCCGAATGGTCAAAAAATTCAGTCCTGTACGAAGTCAATATACGGCAGTACACTCCCGAAGGGACTTTCAATGCTTTTGCAGAACATCTTCCCAGGCTAAAAGCGCTTGGTGTTGACGTATTATGGTTGATGCCAACTTTCCCTGTAGGTATTGTAAACAAAAAGGGCGAATTGGGTAGCTATTATTCAGTTAAAGACTATATGGATGTAAACCCTTCTTTTGGAACACTTGACGATTTTAAAGCTATTATCGGCAAAGCCCACGAACTTGGAATGAAGGTGATGCTCGACTGGGTTCCGAACCATACGTCATGGGACAATAAACTTGCTGTTGATCATCCTGACTGGTATATAAAAGATTCGTCAGGAAAATTTACACCTCCTATCGGATTTGACTGGACAGATGTTATTCAGCTTGACTGGTCAAAAATAGAGCTTCAGGATTATATGGTAGATGCACTTAAATTCTGGGTCAATATGGGAGTTGATGGTTTTCGTGTTGACCACCCGCATAATACGCCAAAAGAATTCTGGGAAAGAGTCAGAACTGAGCTTACAGTTATAAAGCCCGTGCTTCTGCTTGCTGAAATAGAAGAACCCGCTTTCCTTCAAAAGGGTTTTGACATGAACTATGCCTGGGAAATGCATCATCTGATGAATAGAATAGCACAGGGCAAAGATAGTGTAAGTGCATTGGTTAAATATTATAATAAAGAATTGTCAGTATATCCAAACAATGTTTACAGGCTTCAGTTCCTTACTAACCATGATGAGAACTCATGGGCCGGAACAATTGACTCACTCATGGGTGATGCTCAGCAGGCTTTTGCAACTTTAATATTTACCGGGCCGGGAGTTCCATTAATTTACAGCGGACAGGAAGTCTGCCTTGACAAAAAGTTGAAGTTCTTTGTGCGCGATACCATTAAATGGGATACTTGCAGCCTTACCGGTTTTTACAGGAATCTGATCTCATTGAAAAAACAAAATAAAGCTCTCTGGAACGGAGATTTCGGCGGGCCTATGGTTAAGATAAGCACGAACAAAGACAATAAAGTTTTTGCTTTTTACAGGGAAAAAGATGGAAACAGGGTTGTTATCTTCCTGAACCTCAGCAAAAAAGGCGTTGCAATAAAACACGTTCCGGAAAATCTTAATGGAGATTATTCAGATTATTTTACCAAAATGAAAACAGTTTTTCCTTTAATCGATTCTTTGAGATTGGACCCATGGGGGTACAAGGTTTACGTGAGATAAAAGTATTCCCTGATATGAAAGAAAAAATCTTTATTTTTGGGGGCTTTACAGAAAGCAAAAATGATATCTTATTACTTTCAAAAACATATATAATATGAACGTTCCGGAAAATTTACTGTACACCAAAGACCATGAGTGGCTTCGCGTTGAAGGCGACATGGGTTATGTGGGAGTTACCGATTTTGCACAGGGTGAGCTTGGCGACATCGTTTTCATAGAAATTGAAACCGTTGGGGAAACGCTTAATAAAGAAGAGGTATTTGGTACAATTGAGGCAGTTAAAACTGTATCAGATATGTTTATGCCTGTAAGTGGAGAGATACTTGAAGTTAATCCTGAACTTGAAGTGAAACCAGATGTTGTAAATAAAGATCCTTATGGCAAGGGATGGATGGTGAAGATAAAGATTACCAATCCGGCACAGATTAGCGACCTGCTTTCCCCCGATAAGTATAAAGCACTGCTGTAAAGTGTTAGCCCCACTTTAGGTGGTATAGAGGGCAATTCTTAAAGTGTCTTCTTTACTTCGAATTTCTGGTAGCCTTCAACGACATCACCTATTTTTATGTCGTTGAAATTGTGAATGTTAAGTCCACATTCATAACCTCCTACAACTTCTTTAACATCATCCTTAAAGCGTTTGAGCGATCCAAGTTCACCGGTATAGATTACAATACCATCGCGAATGATCCTTACCTTGGTATTCCTCGTAATTTTGCCTTCTTTGACATAACAACCTGCTACAGTTCCGACTTTTGTAACTTTAAATACTTCGCGTATTTCAAGTGTTGCTACAATCTCCTCTTTAACTTCCGGCATCAGCATACCTTCCATTGCAGATCGTATTTCCTCAATAGCATTGTATATGATGGAGTACAGGCGTACATCAATCTCCTCTTTTTCCGCGAGTTTACGTGCGCTTAAAGATGGCCGTACCTGGAATCCTACTATGATAGCGTTCGATGCAGCTGCAAGAAGAATATCCGATTCCGAAATTTGCCCTACGGCCTTATGAATGATATTAAGCTGGATCTCAGGAGTTGATAGTTTAATAAGCGAATCGCTTAATGCTTCCACGGAACCGTCAACATCACCTTTTACTATAATATTGAGCTCCTGGAAGTTACCGATAGCAATTCTTCTACCAATTTCATCAAGAGTAATATGTTTCTGAGTACGGAGACCCTGTTCTCTCTGGAGTTGAGCCCTCTTTGTTGCTATATCTTTTGCCTCACGGTCACTCTCCATAACGTTAAATTTATCGCCTGCCTGGGGTGCACCGTTTAATCCC
>JBAXXU010000154.1:0-7620 GCA_037127735.1 Bacteroidota bacterium | reverse complement strand
ACACCATCATCAAGATGGCATGGAGAGAGATATCCGGTTGTACTTGAACCGCATCGTTGCATAGAGAAATACTTGACAATCAAATTAATAACCGGCTGATAGACTGAACCGGAAATTGCAAATGGGAATGAGCGTAGCGTATCAGATTTTACATAATAGCTCCCCTCGCGTGTAAGAGAGCTGAAATCGCCAGTTGAATATTCCCCAAGATCGCCGGCGCCCGGCTGAAAAACTCCTGTAAAATCAACCTTTTGAGTCTCTAAATTGATGATCTCAAATTTATCGTTTCTTTTTCCTTTAGTAACAATTCTTTTTGCAGCTTCAGGAACATAACCGACCTGATTGACAAGCAGATCGACATTTAAATCGCGTGATAATCTTTGAGCGCTTAACTCAATATTTCCACACACTATCAAAGCCATAAAGGATAAAACAATGCTCTTTATGGAAAGCAGGTTTGGAAAGGAACTGATCTTCAAAAGAATTAGTCTCAGAGTTTTTCTTTTCATTTTCATGTCATTAGTATAACTTTAAAAACCGGCATATCGCAACACTTAGTCTGATTAATTCATATACTTGGTGAACCTTTGTGTAAGCCTTTGAGGTCCTTTGTGTTTAAGGATTTTTACCACGAAGGTACTCAAAGTTCAACACGAAGTAACACAAAGGAAAACAATAAATTACTTATATCTTTGAATAGTAAAGGTTAGAATTATTTAACCAAAAATAAGGAATATCATTAGAATTAACAGCATTTTCTTTTTTTTCTGTTGAACGTGGATATTGTCGCTCAATATTTATACATTTATCGCATAAACCTAAAAAACCCTAACCACATGAAAAAGAAAATCAACTTCCTTTCCATTTTATTACTATTTATGGTATTGCAGACCGGTACATTCGCACAGGAATCTGCTGATAAATTATTTCAGATAAAAGGCTTTTGTATTGGCGCCCCGGCTCCAAAAGGAGTTGACCGCTTCGTGAAGTTCATCAATGAAGAACTGGCTCCCCGCGGAGTCAATACGTTACTCTTACTCGTAGATTACAACTATCAGTTTGAAAGTTATCCTCAGCTGAGAGATTCTGTAGCACTTTCAAAAGCTGATGTTAAGAAAATGGTGGCTGCATGCAAAAAAAATAACATTAAGATTATCCCGCAGATTAATTTACTGGGTCACCAGTCGTGGTCAAACCATAACGGTAAACTATTATCTGAATTTCCCCAGTTCGATGAAACGCCATGGGTAAAAATGCCGGAAAATTATGTATGGCCAAATAGCGATGGCTTGTATTGCAAAAGTTATTGTCCTCTTCATCCCGATTTGCACAAAGTAGTATATGCAGTTGTTGATGAGATCTGCGATGTATATGAATCAGAAGCTTTTCATGCAGGCATGGATGAAATATTTTACCTTGGCGAAGAAAAATGTCCCCGTTGTTCCGGCATTGATAAGGCTGAACTTTTCGCCGGTGAGGTTACCAGGATCAAAAACCACCTTGCTGAGAAAAACAGGGAGTTGTGGATATGGGGCGATCGTCTGATTGATGGAAAATCAACGGGCATTGGTTTCTGGGAAGCAAGCTACAATTATACATGGAGGGCTATCGATATGATACCAAAGGATGTCGTGATCTGCGACTGGCATTATGAAAGGCCTGATCAGACCCCGGTTTATTTTGCCATGAAGGGCTTTCGCGTAATGACTTGTCCATGGAGAACACCTGCAACTGCCGTTATTCAGACTGACGATATGGCGAAATTCCGGAAGTATGCAACACCGGAAATGAAACCAAGGTATTATGGAATGATGCAAACCACATGGATGGACCCGGACGGATTTATTGATGGGTTTTATGGTATCAAGTCAGCAAATTCTCAGGGATCTGTACATCCTGATAATGCAACATTTACACCCTGGGACACTTTCAGGGCCATGTATAAAAAGATGGATGAGTTAACTAAAGAGATGAAATAAATTAGCCATGAAAATTCTTCGCGTACTGTTTTTATTGTTAATCACTGGCATTCAAATTGATTCTTATTCAATTTCGCCACCCGAAATAATCAATATCAGGCAACGACCCGATTCGGTCGGGCTTTACGAAAAACTGGAAATCTCACTTGAAATAAAGTGTGAGTTTGTAAACCCTTTTGATCCCGAAGATATTGATATCCATGCACTTTTCACTTCTCCTTCAGGAAAGAAATGGGAAATTCCCGGCTTCTATTATTTTTCTCATTCAACACTCTGGAAAATCAGGTTTTCACCCAATGAAGCAGGAAAATGGAATTACACCGTAACTATCCGCGATAAAAACGGAGAGGTTGTAAGCAGCGCTCAATCGTTTGTTGCCATTAAATCTTCGAAAAAAGGCCCTATTCAGGTAGCAGAAAACAAACGTTACCTCAAACACAGCGACGGATCAAATTTCTTTGGTGTAGGCTTGTGGTACAACGATAGTTATGAAGGTTTTGGAAGCGGCAGCGTAAAAGCTGAAGAGCTCGATAATCTAAAATCACTGGGCGTGAATTTTATCGGCACTTTTATCACTCCCCTTGAGACGTGGGCAACCGGCGTTGGGAGATATGATCAGAATATTGCAGGACGTCTTGATGAACTCCTTCAGATGCTCGAGGAACGAGATATGCTGCTGAGCCTCAATCTGTGGTTTCATTCTTATCTTTCTGAAACAGTATGGGGAGGTGGCAACGTGAGATGGTACACGAATCCTTATAAGCAAATTACAACCGCTAAAGATTTTTACAGAAGTGAGCTGGCATGGAAATACCAGGAAAAACTTTATCGTTACTTTATTGCAAGGTGGGGGTACAGCAGATCTCTTGCTTTGTGGTTCGTAATTGATGAGGTGAACGGAACTGACGGTTGGGTGTCCGGCGATAGTCTCGTAGCTGCCAACTGGGTAAGAAAGGTTCATAACTATTTAAAGGCCAATGATCCATACAACCGCCCGACAACAGGTACAAGAAGCGGTGGCATAAAGGAATTCTGGCACGAGGGCTATCAGATATTTGATATTGCCGCACGCGAGATATATGAAGCACAGGGATTTCCTATCAACAAAACAGGTACAATAGATTCGGCAACTGTTAACCCGCTGACCAGCAGTTACCGTAATTATGCCGATGAAAACCAGAAACTATGGCGCGGATACGGGAAACCTGTCATTAATGGTGAAACAGGTTGGGCCCATACTTTCTATGAGCCCAGTATGCCTGGTTATCTGGCAATGTATCATAATGCGTTATGGGTGACTCTGGCAACAGGATCGGCAATGACACCCTTCTGGTGGGCTCATTCCAGGTTCATAAATGATAATGTTGTAAATTCACAAATTACCGGTATCAGACGGTTTACTGACCAGATACCATTCTCACATCTTACTGACATAACTCCGGCTGATGTTAAAAGTCTCAGGGGCGATGCCTATGGAATGAAAACCAATGAGCTTATTTTTGGCTGGGTTGTCAACTCAAATGCAGATGTTTCAGGTGAAAAAATTACAGTATCCTCTATGAAGAATGGAAAATATAAACTAAGGATTTTCCATACATGGCGGGGAATGTTCCTTGAAGAGAAGGAGGTTACTGTTGCAGATGGAACCGTAACATTCGGGCCTCCCTACATGCGCATAAAAGGGTCACAGGCAAATTACATCGGACAGGATCTTGCTTTTATACTGGAATTAATTCCTGAACCGGTACCCCTTCCGCCAAAAGCAAAAGAAAGGGTGTTGGCAAAGTAAATTATAACAAAAACTCACCTCCTGGGGGCTGTTGAAAAAGTACTTTGTGAACCTTCGTGAATACCTTAGTGTTCCTTTGTGGTAAAACATAATTCATTGAAACACAAAGGATCACAAAGTTACACACTAAGTAACACAAAGGGAAGAACTGTGTGGATTTCGACTTTTTCAACAGCCCCGTGGGTTCGAGGATTAAATATCTGACTAAAACCTAATTGTAAAACCTAATATTATGAAAATGGTAAACCTTAAGAAAAGGACATTTTTTATGTCTGTTTGGATTATTTTACTGATGATGGGAATTATTCTTCCGATTCAACCTGCTTCTGCCCAGATGAAGAAAAGCACGAAAGCGCCCATCGTTACTGCTCAGCAGAATATCGTTGTTGCAGATAAAGGAATAAGTTTATACCGTATTGTTATCCCTGCCGCTGCAACATCCCAGGAACAGAAAGCCGCTGAGGTACTCCAGGATTACCTGATTCAGATTTCGGGCGCTGCACTGCCCATTATTTCAGCAGATAGGCCCGGAAGTTCATACGAAATCATCCTGGGACAGAATGAACGTCTCGACGGGCTGGGTATTGGAGTAAACTTCAATGAGCTGGAAGCCGATGGATTTGTTATACAGACCGATAGTCTTCGCCTTATAATTGCCGGAGGAAATAAAAGAGGTACTCTCTATGGGGTCTATACCTTTCTTGAAAAACACCTCGGTTGTCGTATGTACAGCCCGAAAGTGAAAATTATTCCTAAACAGGATAAGATCATTCTTGGAAGGATCAATGACAAAGAGGTACCGGTAATCAAATTCAGGGACACTCATTACAAAGTATCATGGGATGCAGAATATACAGATTGGCATAAGCTTGATCATGATGCGCAGGGTGAGCGCCCGGCTTGGGGCTCATGGGTTCATACTTTTAACAGTCTTGTTCCGCCCGAGATATATTTCAAAGATCACCCGGAATATTATGCATTGAGGGATGGTAAACGCGTGCCAACTCAACTTTGCCTTACCAATCCTGATGTTCTGAAAATCACGATACAAAACCTTCGTAAAGAAATAGCCGGGAACCCCGATGCATTATATTGGTCAGTTAGTCAGAATGATAACAGAAAATATTGTATGTGTGATCAGTGTCAGGCAATTAATATCCGTGAAGGTTCTCCTTCGGGCTCCATCCTGACTTTTGTAAACAAGGTTGCTGAAGAGTTTCCTGACCATATTATTTCTACACTTGCTTATGAATATGGACGAAAAGCGCCTGCAACAATCATTCCCCGTAAGAACGTCAATATTATGCTATGTAGTATTGAGGTAAGACGAGATAAGCCTGTTGCAATGGCAGACGATTCAATGAGTGTGAGCTTTGTAAGAGATGTTAAAGGATGGGGAAGGATTGCCAGCGATATTATAGTCTGGGATTATGTCATCCAGTTTAATAACCTGATAAGCCCCTTTCCTAACCTGCAGGTTTTACAACCCAACCTGAGATTTTTCGCGGAAAATGGCGTTACAGCAATGTTCGAACAGGGGAACCGCGAAACAGGAGGTGAATTTGCAGAACTTCGTACTTATCTTATTTCAAAGCTTTTATGGGATCCCTACGCGAATACCGACACGTTGATGAACGATTTCCTGAATGGATATTATGGAGCCGCCGGAAAAATTATAAGACAGTATATCGATTTGATGCGTGAAGCATTGATAAGCTCTGATCAGCCACTCCGTATTTTTGGCTCTCCCAATGATGCTGCAATAAGTTACCTTACCCCTTTACTTATTCAGAAATACAAAAAAATATTTGATGAAGCCGAATCGGCTGTTGCCGATAACCCTGTAGTCCTTGAACGGGTAAGAATTGCACGATTGCCTCTGAATTTTGCGATTATGGAACAGGCAAAGAAGAATTATACCGGTGAGCACGGGGTTTTTGTAAAAACCGGGGACAAGTGGGTGGTCCGTCCGGAAATCCGGTCAATGATCGATCCGTTTGTTGATCTCTGCCTTCGCCAGGGAGTAACACGCGTAAGAGAATGGAGTACGACTCCGGAAGCTTACCGTTCCGACATGTACCGGCTTTTTTACCAGGGAATGAATCAACACCTTGCATTCGGGAAAAAATCAAGGTTGTTTGGCCCCGATTCAGCAAGCATATCATCTGAAACCTTAAAGAGGCTCACCGATGGAATTCGTGGTAGCAATGACCGTGAAAATAACTGGCTCGACTTTCAGGGGAAGAATCTTGACGTGGTTATTGACCTGGAAAAATTGCAGAGGATACGGCATATAGAATGTGGCTTTTACCAGTTCGCTGCCTGGCTTGGTTTAGCTCCCAAAAGTGTGGAGTTTTTTATATCAGGCGACGGATCAAAATTCGAAAAGGTCGGGATCGTTGATAATACACTTCCCATTGACCAATATGACATTTTTCAGGGTGACTTCATAGCTGATTTCAAACCTCGCGAAGCGCGTTATGTCAGGGTTGTGGCTTATACTATCGGCAATACACCTGAATCGCACCCGGGAGCGGGTCAGGCAGCATGGATGCATATCGATGAGGTTGTTGTGGAGTAATTTTTTGAAATTTTTAACAAAAAGAAAAAAAAGCGTTAATAAAAATTAGGTTTTTAAAAAATAGTCTCTACTTTTGATTTGAAGTGGCATTTATAAAAGGTGCCCCATAAACTAAACCAATTAACTTATGAAAAAAATGTGCAACAATTTTAAGCGAACACTTCTTCTGTTGCTGTGGCTAAGCTGCTCACTTGGAGTGATGGCCCAGGGACGGATAGTGACCGGATCCATTAAGGATTCAAACGGCGAAGGTTTGCCGGGAGTGACTGTTCTCGTCAAGAGCACGACGAACGGAACGCTCAGCGACCTGAACGGAAAGTATAGCATTTCAACCGGAAATAATGCTACGCTTGTTTTTTCATTTATCGGATACGTTACTCAGGAAATTGCCGTTGGCAACCAGCCTGTAATTAACGTAGTATTAGCAGGCGATGTTCAGCAACTGGGTGAAGTTGTAGTAACTGCCCTTGGTGTTGAAAGGAATACAAAATCTTTGGTATCATCCATAACAAAAGTTCCGGGAGTCAGCCTGACACAAGCCAGGGAAAACAACTTTGGAGCATCAATTCAGGGTAGGGTTGCCGGTGTTAACGTTTCTAAACCGGGTACCGGGCCTGCAGGATCATCCCGCGTAATTATCCGTGGTAACAAGTCACTTGGAGGAGGTAACCAGCCTCTTTATGTTATTGATGGTATCCCTATGGATAATACCAACTTTGGTCAGTCCGGTGTTTGGGGTGGTACCGACCAGGGTGATGGTTTGGCCAGTATTAACCCTGATGACATTGAGTCCATTACCGTGTTGAAAGGAGCCAGCGCAGCAGCTCTTTACGGTTCAAGAGGCGGATATGGCGTTATCAACATTACAACCAAAAAAGGTACTGCAAGAAAAGGAATTGGTATAGAATTCAACTCCAACTATGTTTTTGAAAAAGTAATTAACTATACCGATTTACAACGCGAATATGGTGCAGGTGGTCTGGCAAATTCTGTTTTGAGCAATCCTACTTCTCCAAGGATTGGTTCAAAACCGACTACTCAGGATCAGGCCTTTAACTGGGAGTCGGCATGGGGAGCAAAGCTTGATGGATCAAATAATATTATGTGGGATGGGGTTTCAAGACCTTATTCTTATGCGGGCGATAACTGGGACCGCTTTTTCCGGACAGGAGGTTCTCTGACCAACAGCATTTCTTTAACCGGTGGTGGTGAAAATCAGACCTTCCGCTTCTCCTATTCCGACCTGAAGAGTACTTCAATAATTCCTAACT
>JBAXXU010000153.1:0-7760 GCA_037127735.1 Bacteroidota bacterium | reverse complement strand
TATCTGTGTTGACAATAAGTTTATTAAGACCTTTCAGTAATGAATTAAAGGCAATTAACGAGTGGCCGACAGGTACCCCTATATTCCTTAAAACAGTGGAATCAGTCAGGTCGCGCTGAAGTCGCGATACCGGCAATTTCATTGAAAGATGTTCAAATATGGCATTTGCATACCCGAGGTTCCCTTCACCATTTTCAAAGTCGATAGGATTTACCTTATGAGGCATAGCCGAAGATCCTATCTCTCCTTTTTTTATCTTTTGCCTGAAATAGTCTATTGAAATGTACGACCAGAAGTCGCGGGCCATATCAATGAGTATAGTATTTATCCTTCGCATGTTATCAAATAATGCCGCGAGATTATCATAGTGTTCAATCTGTGTGGTGGGATGTGAACGCTCCAGCCCAAGCTCCTCATTAACAAAGTTATTGGCAAAGGATATCCAGTCAATATCAGGGTAAGCGGCTTTATGTGCATTGAAGTTTCCTGTAGCGCCACCGAATTTAGCAGAATAGGGTATTTGACCGAAATACTTCGTCTGACCATCTATTCTTGCAATAAAGACTTCAATCTCCTTACCGAGCCTTGTCGGGGAAGCCGGTTGCCCGTGTGTTCTGGCGAGCATGGGTATATCTTTCCAGGAATCGGCAAAAGCTGCAAGTGTCTCTCTAACCTCATATAATACAGGAAAATAGATATTTATCAGGGCATCTTTAATTGATAAGGGGATAGCAGTATTATTAATATCCTGCGATGTGAGACCGAAATGAATAAACTCGCTCCATTTGCCCCAGCCCGATTGAAAAAACTTCTCTTTAAGAAAATATTCGATTGCTTTCACATCATGATTCGTGATCTTCTCCCTCTCTTTTATTTTTTCAGCATCTGTTAAATCAAAGTCCTCATAAATAGACCGGAGAAATTTGAAATTCTCTTTTTTAAAATCAATCAGTTGGGGAAGAGGAATATTGCACAGTGCAATGAAATATTCTATTTCTACCATCAGACGATATCTTATAAGACCGAATTCAGAAAAATAGAGGTCAAGCTCATCAACTTTATGTCTGTATCTTCCATCCAGCGGAGATATGGCAGTAAGAAAATTTAGTTCCATATTTAATCAGAATGAGTTTTCATTTGTTATATACAAAAGTAGTATTTTCGACGGTGTAAAAAAAGGGTATGGATAAAATCAGGATTTCTGCAGTAAAATATGCAAACACATATCCATTTATTTATGGATTGATGGAAAGCGGACTTGACACGAGGGTTATACTCGAAACCGACGATCCGGCTGATTGTGCAGAAAAACTGATCAGCGGAAGAGTTGATATAGGCCTAATTCCTGTTGCAGCCCTTCCATTCCTGAAAGAATATTATATCATAAGTGACTATTGCATAGGCGCCAACGGGAAAGTCAGAACGGTAATGCTCCTCAGTAATTGTCCTTTTGAAGAGATTGAAAATATCTGCCTCGATTACCGGTCGCGCTCTTCGGTAAACCTTACAAAAGTTTTGGCAAAAAACAGCTGGGAAAAAGAGTTCAGATGGATAAATACCTCAAAAGGATTTGATTTTATTAATATTGGCTTGAATGAAGCCGTTGTTCTCATTGGTGACCAGTGTTTTGAATATGAAAACAGCTTCAGGTACAAAATTGATCTGGCCCTTGAATGGAAAAAATTCTCGGGACTGCCATTTGTTTTCGCATGCTGGACCGCCAATAAGAAACTCGATAATGAGTTTATTGAAGAATTCAGCAAAGCACTGAAGATGGGGGTAAAAAATATCGATGCGGTAGTAGAAACATTTGGAATAACCGGAACAATTAAAGGTAACGATCTTAAAAAATATCTTACTGAAAACATTGATTATGATTTCAATGATGAAAAGAAAAAGGGACTTAATTTATTTCTTGAATTGATGAAAAAACTTTAATATTCGGAAGCAAAAACATTTCATTAATGGCTAAGGAAGACATTCGTAATAATATAATTATCAGAGAATACCGTGATGAGGACTATGAGAAGATAGTTCAATTCTGGGATATAACTGACATGGGAAATCCTGAAAGGGGTGATTCCAAACAGACAATCAACAATACCATAGAATTAGGCGGTTGCATGCTGGTAATGGAATTAAAATCTACCGGAATGATTTGTGGCACTTCATGGATGACAGTTGACGGACGAAGGGTTCTGCTTCATCATTTTGGAATATTACCGGAATGTCAGGGCAAAGGCCTTTCAAAAATTCTTTTAAATGAGTCTCTTCAATTTGTAAAAAAGAAAGGTTACCAGGTTAAACTTGAGGTTCATTCAAATAATATTAAAGCAACTAATCTTTATAAAAAATTTGGTTTTGTACATCTTGGTGAATATAATGTATATATAATCAGGGATATTTCAAAATTATAAAAATGATCAGTAATTAATGACTAAAGTTTGGAGTGACTAAAGTGAGTTAAAGTGAGCTAAAGTGAGCTATAGTTTGGAGTGACTAAAGTTAAAAGCAATAAGATAAGTCAGATACTTTTATAATCAGCGATAACATTCTAAGCTTGTAATACATTTTGATTATTTTTTATAGCAGTGTAAATAATGGATATCAGGATGGCGAAGTTTTCAGCAGCACTCAATATTTTAAACTGTCCGGATATTTTTTGTTTGAACTTGACATTTCGGATGGCTCGTTAAGAACCATTATTATCAGGAGGTACATTATGACAATTTAATATGTTAATTTCGTAACAAAATTGTTATTAACACCTGATTTTTGCTTTAGGCACTCTAAACTTTAGTTCACTTTAAGTACTTATTGGTAACGTTTAATGATTATCTTTGGGTTTTGAATTTATTTAAATAACAATATTGATAAATAAAGCGAGATATGATGGCTAAAACAATCACATTCAATGAACTGCGGAAGATTAAAGACCGGTTGCCCTCCGGTAGTATGAGACAGATTGCAGATAAACTGGATCTGAACGAAGAGACAGTGAGAAACTACTTCGGAGGGAGAAATTTTGACAAAGGTCAAAGCGTTGGTATTCATTTTGAACAGGGACCGGATGGTGGTATTGTTACACTCGACGACACCACGATACTTGATCTGGCAAAGAAGATGATCAACTATTAATTAAGTATCTTACAGCCTGCTCAAAAGCAAAAGGCTCGTTCTTTTGCTTTTTTTTTGACCCGGTATGAATATGACCTTTTCATTTGAATCTGCAGAACTTCAGTTTAAACAGATCCTTGAAGAATATTTTATCTCTGTTTATCCTGAAAAATCTCTCGCATCGCATGGTATTGGCCATCACCGTCGAGTATGGAACTATGCAAAGGAACTTACTTTACTGCTGATTGACAGACACTTGATCGAAGATTCGTTCTCCCCCTCCAAAATGATAATTGCCTGTTACCTTCACGACATCGGAATGTCGGTTGATAGTGGCATCAGGCATGGCCATCACAGCCGGGAAATATGTACCCGGTTTCTTGAAAAAAGAAATCTTAAAATATCCAGCTATGATGATGTTTTGCAGGCTATTGAAAATCATGATAACAAAGAATACATTACTTCTGCCGGAAAACATAACCTTCTCACGATTCTTTCCGTGGCCGATGATCTTGATGCATTCGGGTTCACGGGAATATACAGGTACTCAGAAATATATCTCATGAGGGGAATCAATTACAGAGATATCGGCAACTTGATAAAGGAGAATGTCAAAGGGAGATTTGATAATTTCGTAAAGACTTTTGGATTTTCAGATGAACTTGTTCAGAAACATAAAAAAAGATATGATACCCTGGTTTACTTCTTTGATAAATACAATAATCAGGTCTTATCATATCACTTCGGAAGCCGGCATCCATCGGGATATTGCGGGGTGGTTGAAATTATTAATTATATTACAACAAAAAGGACAACTTTTCAGGATATGCTGAACGGAACATTAAAGGAATCACCTGATAGAATTTTCAGATGGTTTATTGTGGGGATAATATCAGATTCAAATTATTGAAAAGGATTGTCTGATTGTCTTGCGGTCTTGTGGTCTTGTGGTCTAAATGTTATCAGACCGGTAAACTTTTTTCCTAACTGAACTTTATGACTTTATGAACTCTCACGTCTGAATCAGTTCACTTAAAGTTGTTCTGATCAGGATATTATTAGTAGTATCGCGAATTTCTTTAAATACTCTCCTTATCTGGCAGGTGGACTCATCCTTACAAAATTCACATGGCCGGTAAGATTTCTCCGATACACAATACATTAAAGAAATTGTTCCCTCAAAATGACTTACAATCTCGGCAAGATTAACATCTTCCGGTTTCTTTAATAAATAGTATCCGCCTGCTTTCCCGAGATTACTACCCAGAATACCTATTTTCCTTAAATCAAGAAGAATATTCTCAAGAAAGCTTTGTGGTATTTTTTCTTCCTCTGCTATCTCGCGTATCAGCATTGGTCCTTTACCATATTCCCGGGCCAGCCTGGTCAAAGCTATGATTGCATATCGCGTTTTTTTTGATAATATCATTTAACTACTATATATTTTTTTGATAAAGTTAAGTATTTATGCGTAACCATTTTTGGTTTATATACCAATTGTAATCAACAAAAAGTGATTTATATTTGTTCACATAATCGATAGACATTATGAGACTTTTATTTTCGCTTACGTTTATACTGGTAATTATTGCAGAATCATTCTCGCAATCATCAAATGATGTACTCAATCTTTTAATATCAAATAAAACTATCAGTCAGCAGCAGGCAGATTCAGTCAGGGCCGAAGCAGCGTTGCTTCAACAGCAGACTGATGCTGTACGTAAATCATTTTTTGTCACTGCGGCCCGACAGATACAGCTTTCAGGTTACACACAGGTAAGGTACCAGTCTATTCAGGAGACCGGGAAAAAGGATGGATTTGATATCCGTCGCGCCAGACTGGATTTAAAGGGTTCTCTTTCACCCTATTTTTCATACAGAGTTCAGACTGATCTTGCCGACAAACCTAAACTGATCGATGCTTATGGTGAAATTAAGCTGGCTGATTACTTTTCCATTACTGCCGGCCAGTTTAAAATACCCTTTTCACTTGAGAATCTTACATCGTCAAATAAGCTTGAAATGATCGACCGTTCGCAGGTTGTTGAAGCGCTGGTTGCCCGTGGAAAAGATGTAATAGGAAACCAGAATGGCCGTGATCTCGGAATCCAGGTCAGTGGAACCTTATTTAAAATAAAGAATCTGCCACTTATTGAATATCGTTTAGGAGTATTTAATGGTTCCGGGATAAATGTTCTGGACACAGCCAATAAGGCAAAGGATATTTCCGGCCGCCTGATTCTTACCCCAATCAAAGGATTTTCATTTGGTGGAGGTTTTTATAGCGGATGGGGCAAAGCTATTAAACCTGATATAGCCGGAAAAAGCCAGTTCCGTAACAGGTTCGGTGTCGAGTTAAGTTATGTTACAACAAGGTTTTCTGTTAAAGGGGAATATATCGCAGGAAGAGATGGAAAAACCGATAGAGCAGGCTGGTATGTACAATCAGGTTATTTCATTATTCCTCAAAAACTACAGATACTCGGCAAATATGACGTATATGATCTTAATACCTCTTCAGCTGATAATATCTCAACAAATATTGTAGTTGGCGCTAACTACAATTTCAACAACTGGTCGCGGTTACAGGCTTTCTATACAATCCGGCATGAAGAGGGTACAGCTGTGGATAACAATTACATTTCTATACAATACCAGATTGGTTTTTAAAAACTTATAATAATTATCATGAAACTTTGTTTTAAATTATTTCTTCTCCTGTCTGTCAGTATTTACACAGTTTCTATACCGATATCTTATAGTCAGGATAAGACTTCAGGTCAGATCAGTATTTCAGGCGCTTTTGCGCTTTACCCGATGGTTGTAAGATGGGCCGATGAGTATAAAAAGATTAATCCCGGAGTAAGGTTTGATATCTCAGCCGGTGGAGCAGGTAAGGGTATTTCAGATGCCCTCAACGGGATGGTTGAAATAGGTATGGTATCTCGCGAGATATACCCCGAAGAAATGAAAAATGGAGCTTACCCCATTGCTGTTACCAAAGACGCAGTTGTAGCGGTGGTGAATGAGCTTAATCCTTCACTTAAAGATATCATGACCAAAGGCTTAAATAAAGATGCCGGTAATAATATCTGGATAACAGGCAGGTACACTACATGGGCTCAGGCATTCGGAGTCAAATCAGAATCTCCGATCCATATTTATACCCGGTCGGATGCCTGTGGCGCTGCCGAAATGTGGGCTAAATTCTATGGGAAAAAACAAGAAGATTTGTTGGGAGTAGGCGTATTTGGAGATCCCGGATTGGCGCAGGCTGTTAAGAAGGATCCTCTGGGAATAGGATATAATAATATCGGTTATGCTTATGACGCTACAACGCGAAAACAGATTAAAGGCTTGAAAGTGATACCTCTGGATTTAAATAACAACGGGAAGATTGATAGTGATGAGAATTTTTACGAGTCAATGAATGACCTGATTGCCGCGATTGCTTCGGGAAAATATCCATCGCCACCGGCCAGGGAACTCTATTTTGTGATGAAAGGCAGTCCTAAAAACAATAAGGCGCTGACGGAATTTATAAGGTGGGTTTTATCTGATGGACAAAAATTTGTTAACGAAGCAGGGTACATATCACTCCCTGAAGAAAAGATAGCTTCAGAACTTGGGAAGCTAAAATAAAGATGAGATGGTTAAGATCTGTTAAAGACAAAACTGCCCGTTATTTTATGATGGGCATTGCCATTTTTGCCATACTGCTGCTACTTGTTATCGGCTTGAGTCTCTTTTTCAAAGCATTTCCGATAATGAGAGAGAAAAATCTATGGGTATTACTTACCTCAGCTAACTGGAAACCTTTCAAAGGGAATTTTGGTTTTCTCCCTTTTATACTCAGCACACTTTATGTTTCACTTATTGCTATTATTATTGCACTTCCGTTTTCCATTCTTACAAGTATTTATCTCAACACATACGCTTCCAGGTCAGTGCGCCGGTTTTTTGAACCTGTCGTTGACCTACTTTCAGGAATACCTCCCGTAATTTATGGCGTTTGGGGCACATTGACAATTGTTCCCCTGATTGCCGATAAAATAGCTCCAGGATTTGTTGAGTTTTCCACGGGTTATACTGTTCTTGCCGGAGGCGTAGTTCTCGCAGTTATGATCATACCACTATTGATCAGCATTATGGTGGAAGTGTTCCGTACCATACCTCGCGAAATGACCGATGCCTCGCTGGCGATGGGAGCAACCAAGTGGCAGACTGTTAAGAAAGTAATTTTAAGGAAATCATTCCCTGGTATTATAGCGGCAACTGTATTGGCTTTATCAAGAGCTTTTGGTGAAACCATGGCTGTGCTAATGGTTTGCGGCAATATAACACAAATTCCACATTCCATTTTTGATGCCTGTTATCCCCTGCCGGCCCTTATTGCCAATAATTATGGTGAAATGCTTTCAATGCCAAGTTATGAATCAGCTCTTATGCTCTCGGCTTTCATATTGTTCATTATAGTAGTTTTTTTTAACGGACTTTCCAGATTTACTCTTAATCAGATTGAAAAAAGATATCAATTTTCATAACTATTTATGTGATTTGTAGATGATTACGAAACATTTTGAAGAAAATTTGTTACCAATCAGTTTGTAAAAATCAGGTGTTATTAACAATTTTGTTTACGA
>JBAXXU010000152.1:0-7906 GCA_037127735.1 Bacteroidota bacterium | reverse complement strand
AACCGGCCTGTTCCCCTTGGGGATGAAGGGTAAAAACAGGACGGTTTTTCATATCGGTCAAAGTAGAATTAGAAACTTAAGTTTATATTGAAACACTATTAATATGTTAACAAAATTGAAAGGAGTAAGGAAAATGAAACAAATAAAGAGGTTTATTCCGGTTATTGCTTTTATAGTATTCGTATCGAATATCCATGCACAAGACTGGCCCCAGTATCTTGGGCCCAACAGAAATGGGGTGTCAGCCCAGAAAGGCATTTTACGCACCTGGCCTCTGCAAGGGCCGGAAGTTCTATGGACGGCCAGTGTTGGCGTCGGTTTTGGCGGACCTGTTATCAAAAACGGTAAGGTCTATTTACTGGACCGGGATGACAAGGTTGGCGATAAACTAACGTGTTTTGACCTTTCCAGTGGAAAAGAACTCTGGAATTTTGGTTATGAAGCTCCCGGATCCGTTATGTTTCCAGGTTCGCGAAGTGTACCAACTTTAGACGGCAATCTGATTTATTCGTGCGGTCCTAACGGAAACCTCTATTGCATAGACATCAACACACACAAGCCCGTCTGGAGTAAGAATATTTGGACTGATTTCGGCGGTGGTGAAATTCCGAGATGGGCAATTACTCAGTGTCCTTTAGTTTACGGCGATTTGCTTATTCTGGCTTCACAGGCGCCTCAGGCAGGGGTCGTGGCTTATGAAAAGCTCACCGGTAAGATCAAATGGAAAACGCCTTCTCTTGGAGAAGTCGGATATGTTAGTCCGGAAATCGTAAAAGTTGGCACAGAGAGCCATGTTGTTATGATAACAGCATCTGCTGGTCGCGGTGCAAGCGCCAAAGGTGGTAAAGTGGTTGGAATTGACCCGCTTACCGGGAAAATACTTTGGGAATATTCGAATTGGCAATGTGGAATCCCAGTCCCCGGTGCAGTTGATGCCGGTGAAGGCAGAGTGTTGATTACAGGTGGATACCAGGCTGGTGCGGCAATGATAAAAGTTGAGAAGAAAACAGATGGCAGCTATGGGGTTACAGAACTTTTTAAAAATCCTGATTTCGGTGCGCATACTCAGCCTCCGGTTTTGGTTAACGGCAATTTTTACGCTCAATATACAACCAACGAAAGAAAAGACGGCTTGGTTTGTATGAGTATGGACGGCCAGATTAAATGGAAAACCGGGAGGTCTCCATTATTTGATAAGGGTGGCTCGATTCTCGCCGAGGGGTTGCTTCTCAGCACCGATGGCAGTAAAAAGTTGTATCTTATTGAGCCTGATCCATCGGCCTTTAAACCGGTTGCATCAGCAGAGTTGCTTGTTGTCAAATCAGGCACCGATACCAGGTTTGGAACTCAAAACTGGGCACCGTTGGCACTTTCCGAAGGAAAGCTCCTGATCCGCGATCAAAGCCGGTTAATGTGTGTCAAAGTTGCTCAGTGACTCAGGCTTTCAGGAAATCTTTGGGAACACCCTTAAGCCTGACTATATCCGAAATTTTATTTTTTACATTAAACCCGGAGGAGCATTTGACACTACAAACATCGCATTTATCGCAAGCTCTGTCAGGCAACCCGGCATCGGACAGTGTATGCCATGCCTGCTCAGTATTCTTATAGCCATAAGCATACATGTAACTTCGCATAATTGTCGGAATATCAAGATTATGCGGACATTGAGGAATACACTCTTTGCATTGCTGACAATACAGTCCTGATTCGGAAACAGGAGCAACAAGGCTAATGTCTTTTAGCTCTTGTTCTGACATTTTCAGGTTTTTGATCATAGTTAAATTCTTCTGCAACTCTTCAAATGATGACATCCCTGAAACAATTGAAGAAATATTGTTATTCTGCAGTACCCATTTTAATGCAGCATCTGTATTAATTGGAGTCCCGGACTTTGCTTCTGAGGCACCAGCTGTTGTCTTCATCGCAACTATTCCAATGCCTGCTTTGTTTGCTTTTTCAATCGCAATGTGTAGTTTATCTTTGTCAATTGTTTTGTAATTATATGCAACCATTGCTAACTCATATGTCCCTGAATCAACAGCAGCATTAAGGGCTTCTTCTGTATCGCTATGGGAAGCAATTCCGACAAACCTGGTTTTTCCCTGCTTTTTGAGTTGTTCCAATGCCTTTAAAACATCTTCATTAAGTACCATCTCTCTCTTACCAGCAAATGGGAAGAGAAAAAAATCTACATAATCAATGCCAAACCGTTTTAGGCTTTCCTCAGCTTTTTTCATATAAGCCATTTGGTCAAATCCGTTTAAAAATTTTCCTGTGCGCATGTCCAAACCATCTGGAGGCACAGCAGTACCAACGACAAAAGAATCGCGTGGAAGCCCTTTTAATCCTTCTCCAACAAGTTTTTCATTGTTTCCCTCACCATAATATGTTGCAGAAAAAAATAATTTGATTCCTGCTTCATAGGCAGCCCTGACAAACCCGGAAGCAGTTGCACCACTTGTACCCATGCTTATCAACGGTGTTTTGATTCCTGTTTTACCAAGTGTACGGAAGGGTAAATCAGGAGGTCCCGGTTGAATTGGTTCCGCACTTGTTACAAAATTCAGATTAGAAGGTAAAAGAGCTGCTCCGGAGATACCAATAATACTCTTTTTCAGAAATTGGCGACGATTGTTGTTTTCCATGGCTGAAATTTTTGATTTATAAATGTTATCTGGCAATTCACTGTTAGTTGAATATTAGATATTAATCCCAAAGTTAAGATTTTGTCAAATGATATAATAATTTAAACATATTTACTTTCCCTGCGAATTCTTTTTAAAAAGACCTGCTCCAAAAAATCCGTTATTATGATCACAAAAATTCAATTCCTTTCAAAGAACCTGTTTCATAGACAGAGAGAACTTTATTCCTTTGCTTTAGCAAATTCTCTCTTTCATACTCAAAAATATCTGATCAGGAAAGTCTATTTGATATCTTACTCATTTATTCCAGCATTTCTTAGACAAAATCCTGCAGTTCATTGATTCGTGGTAATTACTCATAAAGCTAACACGTTATTTGTACACAATAAAGTCCGGATAATAAATAAAATGAGGGATGAAAACAAAAAATTTAAATACCGCTGTAATCATAATTTCATTAATAGCTTTTCTTGCTTTCTGGAACTGTAGCAAAGATGATGACTCACTGAAAGAAGTATCCGGGTTTGTACTTTCAAGTCCGGAAATTGCGATCGACAGCCTGCTGCCAATCGACTATACCTGTGACGGGGAAAGCGCAACCCTGCCACTTGAATGGTCCGGAGCACCTGACGAAACAGTTTCTTTCGCATTAATCATGCACCACGAAGCTTCACCCACCGATATTCACTGGTACTGGGTATTATACAATATCCCGGTCAGTATAAACAGCCTCCCCAGGAATGTATCGGGAACTGGTATCCCTGGCACAAACAGTGTTAACGATAAAACCGGATATTCCCCACCCTGCTCACAGGGACCAGGAATAAAGGCCTATACTTATACTGTTTATGCTTTGTCTCAGAATCCATCGCTGTCAGTTGCCCCCGATTTGGTAACATGGGAAGTTTTATTGAATGCGATTGAAGGTATTACACTTTCAAGCGCTAAAATGACAGTTTATTATTCACGCAATATCAAATAAGAATATTACAACTCATAGTACTGTTAATAATCAAATTAATTAATAACTTAAAAATAATAAAAATGAAAACAAACGCAATTTTTCAGAAAACCGCTGTTCTAAAACCTTTTGCACTTTTATTGTTGTACATTCCGATAATGGTTGGATTTTCATCGTGCCAGAAAGACGATGATACTGAAGCTTTTACCGTAAATACAACAGAACCATTTGAAAATCCTCAATATACTATCACCCAGGCGATTTCGGATGAAGCCCAGAGAAATACCATATCATTCGACGGTTTGGCATTTCTGACCGGCAATCTTGGTTCACAGTCCTTTCTGCCTCCGGGAAAGGTGGCTGATTACAGCGGATTTCAATACTTTCGTGACAATGATCCTACCATGCTTGGACATAATACCAGTTTCGTAACCATCATCTCGTACAATGTTCTTCACATTCTCACCAACGATCAACTTAACATGTTCGTTGAGAGGGCACAAAGCCAGATTGATATGATCAATGAGTTTTCATACAAACGGTACCCTTTGCTTAAAGCATTCCGCAGGTTAAAGGACGGAGAACTTCCATCGGGAACCACCCAGCTCAGCAAAGAAGCTGTTATGGCTTATACGGCTGAATTATACAGGATTGATGGGCAAATCAGTTACGACAGGGCACAACTATTTGGAAAAGTCCTTAATTCATTAAGCCCGGATCAAAAAGCAAAATTAGCTGCATTGAAGGCACTTAACGGGATTGGTAACTGGGACAACGCTTTGGCTAATCCATTGGAAGGGCTCAATTTGCAAAGAGATATCAGTGTTGCCGTCATGACTTATGGTAGTGAAATTTACGCGTGGTATGCAGGTACTGTCACCTCCGATGTTTACTTCTGCCCGGAAAGGCATGGTACTTACTTTGGCTCATTTTATCTGAAAGACTGGCCGGCTATGGGAAACCCAAACTATACCATTGACGAAACGCTCACTGCAAATGCCGGTCAGAATTTTCTCGCGATCATGACAACCGTCCAGGCCGACAAAGTGAAAAGCATAGTTGATCTCCAACGAAATGCACTCACTGAACTTGTTGCTAAAAGAGAAGCCATTTCAACGCAGCTCCGGAAATTCATATCGTCGCAATCAGCTGATCAGACAACCATTTTGTCTCTTTCAGAAAGATACGGTGAACTGGATGGAGAACTCAGCTACTACTATGCTACAATTTTTACAGAAGTATATAACTCCTTTTCGGCTGAACAAAAAACAAAACTTACAAAACTTGCCGATGACCTTGGATATATTAACCCGGCCGGAGCTTTTCTTTACTCTGAACCCATTCAAATGCCTGAGATCAGCGTTACAGATTTTATGTTCAACTAAATTCCTTAACAAATCAGGCTAAATGAATAGCAGAAAAATAAAATACGCCGAGATAGCGCTTTTAAGCAAAGAATTCGATTTTATCAGAAATTACGTTGATTTAATGAGACTGCGTTTTTTAGATGAAAGGGAAAATAACAACAGGTATAAAAATGTCAACTGTCGAAAAGAAGAAACACTTTTTTTAGTATTGAATTTTGTTGAAACAACTGTTGATTTTCTCAAAAACACCTGTTCACTTTTCCTGTGTCTTGCCTTACTTGCCATTTCATGCAGGAAACAAGAGGGTAATATAATCCGGGAATCAGGTGGAGAAGATAAAAATTGTAATGAAATACTGGGGAGGCCTACTAATTTCTCAGTTACAATGAGTATTCTGTTTGATCAGGAAACTGAAGTATATTGGGAGTATAGTACTTCAATAGGTGAATATTCAAACAAAACTGCTACCACATTTGCCGGGAAAGATTCTCCTCTTGAAGTTGATTTTATTAACCTGCTTGCCAATACAAAATACTACTATCGTACCAGATACAAGATAAACGGAGAGTCATCTACTTTTCAGTCAGGCCCCGAACATTCTTTTCATACTCAAAGAGCAGTTGGAAGTACATTCACCTTTGCTATAGAGGCTGATCCGCATCTGGATGCAAATTCAGATACTTCTGCATATTCTTTGACCCTTAAAAATATTCTTGCAAAAAATCCTGATTTCCTTATTGATCTTGGCGATACTTTCTTCTCGGAAAAGCAACCTGCTGTCAATCAGGATGTTGTTACTTCCAGGCATGCAATGTACAGACCATATTTCGGTATTCCGTGTTCATCTGCTCCTTTATATCTTGTCCTGGGAAATCATGAAGGAGAGGCAGGCTGGCAAATTGATGGTTCTGAAAGCAGTGTTGCCGTGATGGCGTCTAATACAAGAAAATTATATTACCCGAATCCTATACCCAATTCATTTTATTCAGGAAACACGGAATCTGAAAATTTTGTCGGCGTTAGGGAGAACTATTATTCGTGGGAGTGGGCCAATGCACTCTTTATAGTTATTGACCCGTACTGGTACACTACAGTTAGACCGGACTGGGGGTGGACTCTGGGCCGCGATCAGTACAACTGGTTCACAAATGTCATAACAACCAGCAAGGCAAAATACAAGTTTATATTCTGTCATCAGCTGGTAGGAGGCTACGGCAAAGATGCAAGGGGAGGTTCAGAATATGCCGGCTTTTTTGAAATGGGCGGCTATAATGCTGATAATACCTGGGGATTTGATACTTATCGACCGGGATGGGGAAAGCCAATACATACGCTGATGAAAGAGAACAATGCTACTGCTTTCTTCCATGGTCATGACCATTTTTATGGGAAACAGGATAAAGACGGAATAGTTTATCAGGAGGTGCCTCAGCCTTCCAATAAAAACATTACAAATATGTCAGCTGCACAATATGGATATGTGGATGGTCTTCTCTTACCGGGAAGAGGTTTCCTGTTGGTCACTGTTTCCGGGGAAAGCGTGAAGGTTGAATATATAGGAACTTATCTGCCATCGGAAGAGAATGGTTCGCGTAATAATGGAGATGTTATAGCGTCATATACAGTTAATTAATGGTATCATTTGATCAGAATTCAAAAGGAATTACAAATCAGCGATATTTTCAACAGACTGATGTTAAATGGGTGTGTACTGGCTACCCGGAAGCAGGTAATCTGACTTGCTTTAACAACGGTATATCCTTAGATAGTTTATTCATAGTGTAATGCATCGACCGGGTTCATCGATGCTGCCTTAAAGCTTTGCCAGCTCACTGTAAAAATGGCTATCAGCATGGCAAGTAATCCGGCAATCAGAAACAGCTACCAGCTTAATTCCGTTTTATATGCAAAATTGCTGAGCCATTGTTTCATGGCATACAACGCGATGGGGGCAGCAATCAGAAATGAAATTGCGATCCATATTAAAAAATCTCTGTTAAGCATTAATAATATTTCCGAAGCTGTTGCGCCATTGATTTTTCTGATCCCTATCTCTTTGACCCTCTTGCGACTCGCTGGGCATCGATTTTTCAAGTATCACCCTGTAAAGCCGCTCAGAACCGGTCCATGATTCATAGTAGCTCTTTTCGTACTGTAATAAAAAGAAAATCAGAACAAATATAACAGATTTGCTTTTTAACAGCCTGCTGTTATAATAATCTTGCCCTACAAAACGGATAATATCTAAAATTAACCGGACAGTAGCGACATTCTTATTAAGGTTCGTTCATTTAAGTTAAGATCCTTTAATGAATCCAAATGAAGCCGGTGCTTACAATTATTGGTTCCCCTGTAAGTGACAATAAACCATTTTAAGGTGACGAATTCCTGCCTTTCATTGATTTTATTTTTTTTAGGATCAACTGCTTAGCACCTTTGTTTTCATATTAAATAAATCAGATTTAAATGAAAACAAAAATTGATTACAAAAGTATACTATCGGTTTTTACATGCAGCATAATCCTTGTAACCCTTAGTCTGGCAGGATGTGAAAAATATGATACTTCGACAACTTCCGGAGATTTACAAATTGTTCCGCGCGAAGCAGCATACAAAGGCAGTTATCCAATTGTAGGTACAACTCAAACCGGAATTTGGGATGGCACCGGCAATAGTATTGCGGCTCCGGCAACCAATGAAGCATTTTATGGACAAGATGCTCAGTTTATTCATACAGCTCCTGTTTACACCAAAAGCAGTGATGGACTTACTGTAAAAGATGAAGTTACCGGATTGACCTGGCAGAAGAGTCATGACACCGGGACCTATTACTGGGCTGCCTCTCAAACTGTGGCTGACAATCTAAACAGCCAAAAATATGGTGGTTTCAGCGACTGGCGATTGCCGACCATCAAGGAACTTTATTCGTT
>JBAXXU010000151.1:0-8158 GCA_037127735.1 Bacteroidota bacterium | reverse complement strand
ATCCTTCCAACAGGACTTTTTCCCTATTCCGTTCAATACCTCGCGGTCACCCGGGAAGCACCGTAGGGCGGTTTGTCCCGCTCCGGCGGGATACAATACCTGCGAAGAATCTACCCCCATCATAATTACAGCATTGATCCCGATATTTGGTCGGTCTCATTCAAGGCACACATTACCCATAACTTCAAATATCCAAGCCCTTGTTTGACTGACAAAAATAACTACCGCACGCAACGGCAAGAGCAGTTAGTCGAGTAAGTGAGGTTAGTCATATGGTCATAACCCCCATTGCTTTCGTTGAAGATAACCCAATTGCTATTACCGCGCGTACCGCCCTCAACGCGTGCATCCCAAGGGGTAGAAGTCCAAATATAACCTTCCACCCAGCCACCACCAGGAGCAGCAATAGCTCCGTTGGTTCTGTAATTTATACACTCATCTAAAGTTGGCATGCGCCAATCGGTATATCCGCCCTCTCCTAAGCCCCTGCAATAATCAGCACATTGTATCCAAGTAGTACCACTACCGGCAGTATTATTTACCATACTTACACAATTGGCACAACCTGTAGTATCGCTGCCACTTAATTTTGTCTGAGCTTGCGTTTGATAAATGCTGAAAGTTGTTGCAACAATCAGCATAATAAACATTTTTAAAAAAATTGTTTTCATATTTTTAAGATTTAGTTATTGATTTTTTCCCTTTTGCAGTCTCTTCTGTTTTAATCAATTTTATATTCATTGCCTAATTATTTCAAATAGTATTTGCATCAATCATCTCATATACAGTATGAGTCCCGATGAACCTGATAAAGATCCATTGTTTATCATAATTGAATTTTACTACCAGTCTATATGAATTCAGCTCGTTTGAAAAACAAAAGATTGTTCTAAACGCACAAAAGTATCTTGCTTGTAATGCCCTGACTGACCGCTATATGCGATGTTAGGCAAATTATTATTCATTTGTTATACGAAATTGATTAGTTTTTGCTAAAACGGATTTCCAAAATACGCCAGATGTTGGAATCCTTTTCTTCCCTAGTATTACTAAGGGTAAAGGAACTAAAACATATTCTGTCAACCATTGACTAATCATAAAATTTGTATAGCCAGCCAAGGCATTGTCAACAGCCAATGTTCCAAGACGTTGAGCAAAAATGACATCAGAACAACTTGGTCTTATAGCTCTGAGAACGTGTCTTGGTTCGTTAGTAAAGAATCTAATTCTATCCCAAGCAATTAAATTTTCGTTATTAACATCCTTTTTTCTTTTAAAATACTCTTTTAGACCCGCTTTGACTATTTTTAAACCTGCACTCCTCAAATTATCATTTCTTTCATGAATCTGATGTGAAAAACCTTCTGAGCTTAAATACGTAGTCAATGCTTGTTCTTCATCAGTACTTAATTGAGCGTATTTAACAAAGTCAGCGGCATCTTCAGGAATTGCTGTTTCAGCCATCACGATTAATGCTTTTGGAATGAATGACTCGTCTCTCTTACTTATAAATTTTTCAATTAAAAAATCACCGACCTCACATAATTTATATTTGTATTCCGGAATTAAAGCTAAATCACAAACACCAGATTTACTGGCCAATACAGCATGACTAACAACAAAACCTGAATCAGAACCAAACAATTGAATAATTCCAATTCTAGGATTAGATTTAATTTCAACAGAAATTTGTTCAATCACCTCCCTTGCTTTTTCAACCGCTGATAAGAAACCAAACGTTTGCCAAATCCACAAAATATCGTTATCCATTGTTTTAGGAACACCAATTACTGATAATTTATACCTATATTTTTTAATAAATGATTTTAATTGGGCATGTTCCCAAATTGCATTTGCTGCCCTCATACTACCATCTCCTCCAATTACATACAAAATATCAATATCTTCATTATAGATTTTATCAACAAGGTCGTTCATTAATTCTTTATCATTTCCAGTAATATCTTCATACCTTGAGGTTTTCAGAAAAGAACCTCCATCATTTGCGATTTCGGAAGTATCTTCATTTATTTTTATTTGATTATTTATTTTTTTATAAATAATTCTCTTATTTTTATTAAAAAAAGAATAGAAACCATCATTATATCCAATTATTTCTATATCGTATTTATGTTCAATACTATATAGTTTATGCCTTTGAACAATCCCATCAATAACAGAATTAATACCTGGCGCAATTCCCCCGGAAATCACAATACCAATGTTCAACATTCTTCTGGAATTTTGAGGATAATAGAGGTATTCTCTTGGTCCAGCCTCAGGAAGAGATAATTTCTCTTTAAGTAGACATGTATTTGTACAATGATAATCTGAAAGAGCGGCAACAAGAACTTCTGCGTCATCACTTCGATATTTTCCTATGATATCTTCTTTCAATTCATTCTTTTTTTCTCCTTTCCAATGTTCGACTTTTGGCCAATATGATGGTAAAACAGACTCAGAAATAAAACTTCTATTTTTTATTTTATTCAAATAATAATCAATAATATCTTTTTCATAAAAACGAAAGTCCTGTTTTTTAGATTTCTGATTTATATAATATTTATTCAAAGCAAATATTAAATCATCTAGGTCGATAACTTTTTTAGTGGGTTTTTGTTTAGGAATATTATTTTCCAGATTGTTTTCGATGGCGTGAAATATCTCATTAAGTGTGACAGTATCCTTATTGTTATTTATGCCATTTGTTAATATTGATATCAATTCCTTAGTAAAATTTGTGTATTTGTTTTCTTGTTTATAAAAAGAGCGGTCATTAGCACTACAGGATGCGATTATATATGTTCCTTTTGCGTTTTCGATATCTATCAATTCATCATTATCAACATTTAACGCTAAAATTCCACTATAGCATGAATCTATTATCAATACCTTTTTTTGAATATGACTTGATTCATCGAAGATTTTCTTTATTTCTCTGTATGATATAGCTGTTTTTTCTAAACGGTCTTCGTTTGTTTCTTTAGTTGAAAAATAAAATATTTTTGAATCAGGAAGTTTTATTCCATGTCCAACATAATATATTATTATTGTATCAAGATTTATATCAGATTTACAAATATTTGATATTTTTTCAAGAGTATCTTTAGAACTTGATGTAATAATCTGAATATTTGATGGTTCTATTCCAATAATATTTTTGTCTGAAAACACTTGAGCCAAATCATTTAAGTTGTTATCAGTCGGATAAATTGGATTGAAATTATCATATTCTTTGGTTCCAATTAAAATAACTTTGGTCTTGTCTTTCACGAATGACAAATGTGTCATAACATTTTACTTTTGTAATATTTGTATAAAATCATTTAATTCTTTATTGTCAAATTTTTTCAGCTCTATTTCATATTCTTTATATTTAATCTTGACTTCTTTATTCCTTCTAGTAAGAATGTTCGTTTTTATTAAGTCAAATAAACCTTTGAGAGAAATCGAAATTGCAGCGCAATTTAAAACGACTGACAGAATATTAGTAAATTCAGGTACAGCCAATTCTCCTATCGGTATTCTTTCTTTATGACCTTCAATTGTTAGACCTTTAAGATTATAACTTCTTATTAAATCTATTAATTCTTTAACCTCAGAGCTTTGATAAGTATTAAGCTCTATTGTAAATTCTTTATTTTCCATATTTTGTAATTTTTCTAGTTTTATATCAGATTACAACTTTTTATCAGTTTAATTATAGAAAATTTTTTTTTATCGCCTAACGCTTTTTTTATCGCCTAATTGTTGTAATGTGTCCTTAATCAAGTAGTGACACATTGTGTTAATTTTGCCTAACGGGCTAGGCTAATTGCCGGCGGGTATTCGGAGCACAAAGTTACTACCAGTTCAAAATTTCTATTAATGGCAATAAGTTCTTTCACAGTGCGTTACCCCGCTTGCAATTAGCCTTTGTTAATGGTTGGTAATCTTAGTATGTCCATAAACTACTGAATATTATGTTATTACCTCCAAACTTTATAAGTGGCAAATCCCGGTTCAGAGCAGGGTCTTTCTCTTTCGCTTTAAAAAAAAAGCAAAAAACTAATTTGATCTGAAATACCAAAGTTGGATGCTGCCACCAAATTTTCTATTATTTTTTTTTGCTTTTTTTCAAATAAATTCCTTTACTAACCATTAACACCTCAATAAACACAACCAGTTGTATTTATTTCTGCCTTGGACGTAACTCGTCCCAGACGCAAATATCTTGACAAACAAGTTATTAATGATTTATTCGAGTTTTACATGCAATTAGAGCTATAAATAATTAATAAATTTCGTCTACGTAGGAACGAAGTTAATAAAATATTGTTTGTTGCATCAAAAACTGCAGCCTAAATTGCTGTTAGCCTTGATTTTTTGATAAATCTGCGATATGATTGATAAACATAAACATGAAGCCCCCTCAGTCACATAAGCATTTCTATTTTATACACTGTAATACATATTAATACAATGCTTTGCCCGACTCTCAATATTTATTATTCAGACTAAAATTAAACATAATTATTAAGTCCGAAGTCCGAAGTCCGAAATCAGTAGTCAGTAGTCAGTAGAGTAATAGGTAAATCAAATCACTTGAACAATTCAATCATTCACCCTTCAACGCTAAACCCGAATTGTTTACCTTTACAAAATAAAATAATCATTGATATGATTTTTTCGTTTGAAGGAGGCAGGATCAACTACTTTGATAAAGGTAATGGCCCGGTTATCGTTCTTCTTCATGGTTACCTCGAATCATCTGAGGTGTGGAATGGTTTTGCAGAAAAACTTTCATCAGAATTCAGGGTTATTTCAGTGGACCTTCCAGGTCATGGTATTTCAGATGTTTATGAAGACATACATACTATGGAGTTCATGGCAACAGCTGTAAAAGAGTTACTTGTAAACATTGGTATTAAAAAAGCCTGCCTTATTGGTCATTCCTTAGGCGGGTATGTTACGCTGGCCTTTCTTGATCTTTTCCCGGAATATCTTTCAGGGTATTGCCTGTTTCATTCACAGCCATTTGCAGATACTCCGGTGGCACTCGGGAAAAGGAGGAGGGAAATAGCAATTGTAAAAGCAGGGAAAAAGGATCTGATGTATCCCGATAATGTGATAAGGATGTTTGCATCTTCAAATCTTGAAAAATTTTCTGAAGCGCTTCAGCGATTAAAAGATATTGCCTCACAAATTCCCGGTGATGGAATTATTGCAGTTTTAAACGGTATGATGATCCGGCCATCAAGGTTATCGGCTATGGAAGAGGGAAAGGTTCCCTGTTTATGGATATTGGGTTCAATGGATAACTATATCCCATGCGATTTTATCCGGGAAAAAGTTAATCTGCCATCCAATGCCAGAGTTGTTGTCCTCAAAAACTCGGGGCATATCGGGTTCATTGAAGAAGAAGGGCTTTCAGTCAAAATTGCAAGTGATTTTGTAAACATGCTGAATTAGTTTTTTTTGTTGCACAGAGGGCCACGGAGATGTCATAGAGGAAATCCGGAGAAATATCACTCATAAACTTATCCTGAAAATTTTACCGCTTGTCTTACTTTTTCAGAAAATCAATAGCATATTTAAGTGTAGTATCTATCTTCTCCCAGATTGGATAGAATCCTTTATTATCGAGGATATTACGGGCAATATAGGCTTTAAGCTGAGTATGAATAATTTCTCCGGAAGTTTTTAATCCGGCAGGATTTTTTTTAATCCCGTTAGCTGCGGCATATTGTATGAACTGATCGAGGAGTGCCTGTTTGTCAAGAAATTTTTCCATCTCATCCGATTCGGTAAATTTCTTTAATAACTCCCTGTTGTTCTCAGTATATTTCAGTGCGAATCTGTAAATATACGATCTGACTTTGAGGAAATATGGCGATACTCCGGAAGTATCGACAGGTACAAATTTATCGGGCATTATACCGCCGCCACCATATACTATCCGTCCGCCGGGTGTGGTAAATTTTAAGGAGTCAGAAAAATGGATGCTGTCGGGAACTTCAAATTCACCGTGGTTAAATCTTGTGTTCAGATCTTCATAATATTTTTCAAATCCATCGTTGTAAGGTTTTTGTATTGATCTGCCTGTGGGAGTGTAATAACGGGCAATTGTAAGCCGTATTCCCGAGCCATCAGGAAATTGGATTGGTTCCTGAACCAATCCTTTACCGAATGACCGGCGTCCGATAATTGTTCCCCTGTCGTTATCCTGAATTGCTCCTGCAAGAATCTCGCTGGCTGAAGCGCTCCATTCATCAATCAGAACCACCAGGTTACCTGTTTCAAATTCTCCTTTGCCGGTTGCCTTTGCTTCACTTCGTGGCTGAGCGCGTCCTTTTGTATAAACGATCAGCTGCCCTTCCTTCAGAAATTGATTCGCTATCTGAATTGCAGCTTCCATTATTCCGCCCGAGTTACCTCGCAGGTCGAGTATGAGACTGGTCATTCCCTGTCCTTTAAGATCCCTGAGTCCTTTCATGAACTCGTCAAAAGTGGTCATGGCAAAATTATTGATCCTTAGGTACCCGATGTTTTCATTAACCATATAATCCACATCAACACTGTACATTGGAATCTTGTCGCGGGTAATTTCGAAAGGCAGGAGTTCTTTTCGTCCGCTTCGCAGGATTTTTATTTTTACCACTGTTCCCCTCTGACCCTTAAGCATGCCCATTACCTTTTCGTCGCTAATGTGCTTGCCTGCTACCAGCGAATCATTTACATATATGATCTTATCTCCGGGTAGCAGACCAAGTTTTTCAGAAGGGCCTCCAGGTATAGTGCTTATCACCAGGATAGTATCGGTAAGCATGTTGAATGAAATGCCAATACCATCAAAGTTCCCCAGTAATGGCTCATTGGCGCGTGCAATATCTTTTGCAGGTATGTAAACCGAATGTGGATCAAGCTTTTTGAGTATAGCGGGTATAGCTGTTTCAACCAGATCACCCCGGTTCACTGAATCAACATAGTTCGACTCAATGATATTCAATATACTGTTCAGTTTATCATTTCTTAACCTTATGTTTGAGTGTTGTGGCAAGCCCTCCTTTCCCGGAAGGTATTTTCCTATAATTATGCCAATCGCTAGTGATATTGCCAGCATCACCGGGAGGAAAACACTTTTTTTTGAGTTATTGTAGTTCATAAATATTTTTTTCTTTGTCAATAAATACCAATTCTATTCCGGCGCGTTTCAGAAGTTCGAGCCCATCCGTTTTATGGTAACGGTTGCAATATACTACCCTTTTGATACCTGACTGGATAATAAGTTTAGAACACTCCATGCATGGGGATGTTGTAACATATAACGTTGAGTCTTCGCTCGAATTGTTCGATTTTGCTACTTTGGTGATCGCGTTTGCTTCGGCATGCAGAACAAAAGGTTTCGTGACATTGTTTTCATCCTCACAAATATTTTCAAAGCCGGAAGGAGTTCCGTTATATCCATCTGAAATGATCATCTTTCCCTTTACAATAAGAGCTCCGACCTGCCGTCTGATGCAGTATGAATTCTGTGCCCAGATAAGAGCCATCTCAAGATAGCGCTTGTCGAATGAAACCTGTTTTTCGCCATAGGAGTTCATATCCTTTTTCCCTGACATTACATGCAAAAATTTTACCGGTTGTAATGGGCTCGAAGTTAATAAAATTTAAATTGTTTTACTAATCAGTAAGATGAAGCAGAAGCATTTAAAAAATACATACGCATGCGCTGCTGAAATGAAATCAATCAATATCCTTTTTATTAGTGTCCACTAAAAATTAAATATCGTTCATTGAAATCTTGAATAGATCTTGGTTGTAGTGTTTTTTTGGAGCGTGACGATTTGAATTAGTCAAATTATTAAACTACAAGTCTATCATTCTATATAGTTGTTGCTTTTAATTACCGTTGGCTTTAGCCAACGGATAAGGATATTCTCGCTCATACGGGCTTTAGCCCAAAGAAGTTGGACTAAAGTCCTTGTCAATGAGGATTATATACCGTTGGCTAAAGCCAACGGTAAAGTAAAACGATCTTAAAAGAGGGTATCAATTTACGAAAATCTATAGATTTTGAGAATTCCCCTACTGGACAAAACGCCTCTAAAAGAGCCACTTACAAACCAAGATTACAAAGATGCCAAAGAACTATATGATAAACAGCTGAAAATCAGCT
>JBAXXU010000150.1:0-8182 GCA_037127735.1 Bacteroidota bacterium | reverse complement strand
GGATGTTCTTCATTCTTACTTCTAATTATTTCCCTCCTGGCGAAGAACTTCGTCATAGTTAAAATGTATTCTGAGACTTCATAATACTTCCATTTTTTCCTTAAGTTGACGACTATGCCTCCAATCCCCCTGAAGGAGGGTTAAAAACCTGATATAGAACCAACTATAGGGGGCAGGGGATGAATGAACCGAATAGACAAGAAGAGTATTTCCTTATAATAAAAAGACTTATAATTAATTGTTTATAATAGTAATTGTTCCTGTTTTTGAAATACTTTTCCCTGATGGCGTAGTTACTTTTAGAAACCATAAACAGACTCCCTGTGGCTGATGATTTCCATTTTGAGAGCCATCCCAGGCTTCATTATAGTCTCTCGATTCAAAAAGAGTTTTTCCATGTCTGTCGCTTATCAACAGGTGGTATTCAACAGGTGTAAAAGATAATACCGGTCTGAAAAAATCATTTACCAGATCGTTATTTGGAGTGAAAACATTGGGTACCGTAATTGTCTCTGTTGTGGCGATACATGCCACGGAAGATTGGCTTTGTCCGATAATACCATAAGGATTAGACGTTTCCAGGGCGCGTACATAAAAACAAACCTCATTCCCTGAAACTTCGTACATAATCTCCCTGTACCTGAAAGTGAAAACAGTATCAGTTGGTACTAAAACTGTATTCTCTTCAAATCCGTTGCCGGTGTTGATAAACAGTTTGTATGAAGATGTCAATCCCATCCACGATTTGTAGGAATTCCATGAAAGGTACAGGTCACTGTCGCTTCTTTCCAATGAAAGTACCATGTTGGAGGAGATATTTGAAACCGTAACCGGGATGCTACAGTTGTTCATTGCCGAAAGCCTGTAATAGTAAATAGTATCAATATCTGCCTTAACATCTGTAAATAAAACTGATCCATGGGCAGATACCGGTTGCAATATCTTCTGAAAAGTGCCTGAAAGCCCGGCTTTCCTTTCCAACTCAAAATGTGTGATCTCGGATAAGGGATCGATAGTGAATGAAAGTGAAATTTTATTATCTGAATTAATCGTTGCAAAATCCGCGTTGATCCATTGGGGAGGCCTTTGCATCTTTGTTGAGAGGCAGGCTTTATTTGAAGTAGAAAAAAATCCTCCTTCCAGATTTGCCCTTACTACAAAACAATATTCTGCATTATTTACAAAATCGTTTAAAGTAAAATTATTTATACCAGATGTTACTGTTGTCAGTTCTGTATAGATACCTGCGTTGACAGATGCCAGGATTGTATAACTTAAAACTTCTTTCGGTATAGATGAATAGCCATTCCATGATATAATGATTTTTTTATTGCAGGTATCAATATTTGCACTGGTAAATATTGTATTTAGTACATTTGAAAATATGCTTGTACATCTTGGAAGTCTCATTGCTGCAACAACATACGAAACACTATAGTATTTTGTTGCCGTGCTTGACAAAATGTAACCTGTAGCAGAAGGATCCCACAAAGTATCAATTGGCATTCCATCTCCATCTTTATATGAATACAGTACATTAGCTGCTATATCGGGAGAAGGGCTCAATGTCCAGGTAAATTCTGTTTTACCGGTTTCAGGTTGTACTGATACTAAAGTGAGCACCGGGGCTGTCGGAGGATTTTTCTCGCAATCTGTCTGAGAATATACACTGTACGACCAAAAACTAATTAGAGCAAGGATAATATATGAATAATTTTTTTTCATTTTACGCCAACCGTAACCTGATACAGATCACCAATATTGTAATACGTTGTTGCCAGTTCAGTTATTTCGTCAGGGTCAATTGTTTTTATTTTTTCCGCAAGTTCGTAATAATAGGTATTGTTGAGTCCGAAGTCCCATACCGACCTGAAGCTTTCAGCCAGAGCAAAAGGTCCATCGAACATTCTGACCATTTCGCCCGACATATAATTCCGCACAACAGTCATCTCCTCTTTTTCAACAGGTCTATTCTGAAGAAGCCTGATCTCCTTATAGATTTCTTCGATTGTATTCTGAAGGTTTTTTTGATTTACCTCAGTTGAAATCACTTTGTAACCGGTTAGATCGAGAGATGAAACAGATGAGCTAATTCCATACGTGTAACCTTTTTCTTCGCGAATATTTTTCATTAACCGCGAACCAAAATATCCGCCAAGAATCATATCCAGGATTTTCAGCCCGGTATAATCCGGATGCCGTTTATTGATTGTTGAAGAGCCTATCTTTACAGCAGTCTGAATCATTCCGGGTTTATTTACATGAACTTTTTTTCTTTTTTCTCCTTTCAGAATATTCTCAGGATCTTCACTATATATCTTTTTTGAGATAATGTCGCCAAAATAGTTATTTAGAAATACGGTCGTCTTTTCATGTATCTTACCGGATACTATAATTGCCAAATTATCAGGAGTATAATATTTTGAATGAAAATCCTTAAGAAGAGAGGAATTCATATTGTCAAAATCCTTTTCAACCACCTGATGGCCATAAGGGTGATGTTTTCCAAAAACAGATTCAAGAAGCTGATCTGACGCGAGGTTCTGAACTTTTTCCCTATTGACCATATACCAGCGCAAACGCTTTTTCATCAGGGAGTTGAGTTCCGCTTCCGGAAAAATCGGACGAAACAGTATCTCTCGGCATAGTTCCAGCACTTTTTCGATATGGTTATTAAGGAAAAAGACGACAATTCCGGCACGATCTTTTTCAGCAGATAAATTAAGAAACGCTCCGTAAAAATCAATTAACCTGTTAACCTCTTCGGAACTGAAATTTTCTGATCCTTCTGTAAGCATCATATTAGTTGTCGAAGCAAGAAGTGGCAGGTATTCATTTACCTGCCCAGCCCTGAAAGTAAATTCAAGACGCAGAATATCTTCTGTCCCGGCTTCAATTAAATAAACCGGAACTCCATTATTCAGTCTGAATGATATTGCTTCAGGAATGACTATCTTCTCAACAGGATAGACCTGCGGTTGTTTTCTTATCAGGCTGTTCATTACTTTTCCTTTCGGGTTGATTTGTAATATAATGTACTGCAATTTGAAGGAACAAGGTATCTCCTGTTTGCTTCGATTACCATTTCCCGACTTACTTTCCTGTATTCTTCAACCTCACGGTTAATCAGTTCAGGGTTTCCAAGTAGTTCAAAAAATGAAAGATTAATGGCTTTATTCAGTATGCCGGTATTGGAAAAGACAGTTGAGGATTCAAATTTATTCTTCACTTTTTCCATTTCATCTTTGATCCCATTTTTGTTCTGCAAGTCTTTAATTACTTCATTGATAGCTTCTTCAGCTTGGTGAATATCAATTCCTTTCATTAATTTACCATGAATAAAGATCAGCCCCGGATCAATATCTGATGTTATATAAGCATTTATCTCGCTGAATAATTTCTTTTCCCGTACAAGTTTTGTATATAATCTGCCTGATTCGCCACCAGCCAGCAGGTCGGTTATAAGATCGAGAGTATAGAAATCCGTACTTTTCCTGTGGCCGATGTGCCATACTTTATAAAGTGCGGTTGAAGGAACATCTTTTTCAATTGCAATGATTCTTTCTTTATTTTGTGCCGGTTCTTCAGGCAGGTTTCTTAATTGTATCTTTCTCTTTTCAATAGGGCCAAACCATTTCTGCGTCAGACTGTAAGCAAGATCATAAGTTATATTGCCTGTAAGTGCAACTATTGCATTATTAGGGGCATAATGTGAAAAGAAGAACTTTCTGATCTGTTCAAGATCAGTATTTTCAATATGTGTAATATCCATACCTATTGTTGGCCATCTGTATGGATGAACTTCATAAGCAAGTGGTCTCAATTTTAGAATAGCATCTCCGTAGGGCTGATTAAGATATCGTTGATTGAATTCCTCAATTACAACATTTTTTTGCGTATCAAGATTTTTCTGAGAGAAATCGAGCTCAACCATCCTGTCCGATTCGAGCCAAAAACCGGTTTCAATGTTTTGTGACGGAATAGTAAGATAATAATTGGTAATATCATTATTAGTGAATGCATTATTCTCACCACCAACCATTTGCAGAGGTTTGTCGTACTCAGGGATATTCACGGATCCTTCGAACATAAGATGTTCAAAGAGGTGAGCCAGCCCTGTTTTATCCGGATCTTCATCCCTTGATCCTACATCATATAAAATATTCAACGCTACCAGTGGAGTGGATTTATCTTCGTGCACGAGAACCCTTAAACCGTTTTCAAGAGAGAACCTGTTGTATTTTATCATACCTGATGGATCAAATTTAGATAGAAGGTTTAGTACAAGTCAGAAAGATTTACCTGAAGACAAACTTAAATAAAAAACAGTGAAGGTTTAGTATTGTTTTTATATTTGCATAATTATGTTCAGAAATCGGTTTTTTAAAAAAATATTTCATTACAGGCTTGTTGATATAGATCAGGTTAAGTTAGTATATTTTCTTAGTTTGGTTGTAGGACTACTCAGTGCACTGGCAGCTGCGTTGCTTAAGAACGCCATTCATTATACTCATCAGATACTTACTGAAGGGATAACAACTGAACCGGGAAGTTACCTGTATCTTGTTTATCCCCTTTTAGGAATGTTTCTGACTTTATTGTTTGTCAGATTTATTGTCAGGGATAAGATTGGGCACGGTATCAGCAGGATACTTTATGCAATTTCAAAGAAGAAGAGTCTGCTGAGGGTTCACAATACATGGACCTCCATTGTGGCTACTACGCTCACGATAGGTTTTGGAGGTTCCGTTGGAGCTGAAGCGCCGATAGTATTAACAGGATCTTCAATTGGTTCTGCCCTTGGAAGGTTTTTTAAGCTTAATTACAAGAACATTACACTTCTGATTGGCTGTGGTGCTGCAGGAGCTGTTTCAGGAATTTTTAAAGCTCCAATCGCGGGGATCGTCTTCACTCTCGAGATACTTATGCTAGATCTGACAATATCATCTATTGTTCCGCTTTTAATATCTTCAGTGACTGCTGCAACAGTGGCCTATTTTCTTATGGGAGATAAGGTATTATTTACTTACAATATAGTTGAAGCATTTAATATTTCCAACATTCCATGGTACATTGCGCTTGGGATTATTTCGGGATTGATATCTCTTTATTTTTCGAAAATGACCCTTTTCCTTGAGGGTAGTTATGAAAAAATCAGGAACATCTATTTAAGACTTATTCTTGGAGGGATTGTTCTTGGAGGGTTGATATATCTTTTTCCTCCTTTCTATGGCGAGGGTTATGATACAATAATGTCGCTTCTCGAGGGAAAAACAGAAATTGTTTTTAGTAAAAGTATTATTACTCATTTTTCTGACAATTTTCTGGTAATCAGCTTGTTCATGCTGGGCCTTATATTACTCAAAGTTGTAGCAAGCAGTTCAACGAATGGGGCTGGAGGAGTAGGCGGGATATTTGCACCCACATTATTTATAGGAGGAATAAATGGATTCTTCGTGGCAAACCTTTTAAAAAAGTTTGTAAATGTCGATCTGCCGGATAACAGGTTTGTTCTGGTCGGAATGGCCGGTATGATGGCAGGAGTGATGCATGCACCGCTTACTGCTATTTTCCTGATTGCTGAAATAACAGGAGGTTATAGTCTTCTGATTCCTCTAATTATCACATCGACAGTAGCCTATATAACAACCAGAAGCTTTGAAAAACATTCAATTTATCATGTTCAGTTAGCGAAAAGGGGAGAGCTGATTACTCATGATAAGGATAAAGCTGTTTTGACTCGTATGAACTGGAAGAAGGAAATTGAAACAGATTTGATTAAAGTTAAACCAACTGATAATCTCGGTGAGCTGGTTAAAATAATTGCAAGGTCGAAAAGAAATCTTTTCCCTGTGGTTGATGAATATAATATATTGGAAGGCGTAGTATCGCTTGATGATGTCAGAGAGATTATGTTTCAGCAGGAATTATATGAAACAACCGGTATGAGAGATGTTATGACCATTCCTCCATCGTATATTGATAAAAAGGAAAGCATTGAGACCGTGATGGAGACTTTCAGAAAAACAGGCGCATGGAACCTGCCTGTACTGGATAAAGGATATTACGTGGGATTTATTTCCAAATCAAGAATTTATTCCACATACCGTGAGTTGCTAATTGAGTTTTCAGAAGAATAATCTTCTTAAAAATTTATACTATGAAAAGAGATACTTTGATTTTTGACCTTATTGAAAAGGAGCGTCAGCGCCAGATAAATGGAATTGAATTAATTGCTTCCGAAAATTTTGTCAGCCCCCAGGTACTTGAAGCAATGGGGTCGGTAATGACAAATAAATATGCAGAAGGTTATCCCGGATATCGTTATTATGGAGGATGTGAAATTGTTGACCAGTCAGAGCAGATAGCTATCAATAGGTTGAAGCAACTATTTGATGCTGAATATGCTAATGTGCAACCTCATTCGGGTGCCCAGGCAAACATGGCAGTATTTATGACGGCGCTTAAGCCCAGTGATACTTTTATGGGGCTGAACCTGGCACACGGTGGGCATCTTTCGCATGGCTCTCCCGTAAATTCTTCCGGTCTGTTTTATAAGCCGATAGCATACAGTGTGAGTGAGCAAACCGGTTTAGTTGATTATGATTCGATGGAAGAGATTGCCCTCAGGGAGAAGCCAAAAATGATTATTGGAGGAGCATCGGCATATTCGCGCGAATGGGATTATGAAAGAATGAGAAAGATTGCTGATATGATCGGTGCTATTTTTATGGTTGATATGGCACATCCTGCAGGATTAATAGCTGCGGGTCTTCTTAAGAATCCTCTGAAATATGCTCATATTGTAACTTCAACAACCCATAAAACTCTTCGCGGACCAAGAGGCGGAATCATTCTTATGGGTAAGGATTTTGTTAATCCATGGGGGATTACTACACCAAAAGGGGAGGTGAGAATGATGTCATCGCTTTTGAACTCGGCAGTTTTTCCGGGTATTCAGGGAGGGCCTCTTGAGCATGTAATAGCCTCTAAGGCAGTTTCTTTTGAAGAAGCTCTCGATCCGAAGTTCAAGGATTATCAGATACGGGTAAAGAAGAATGCCTCTGTAATGGCTAAAGCCTTTATTGATAAAGGGTATAAAATTATTTCGGATGGCACAGACAACCATCTGATGTTAATTGATCTCAGAACAAAATTCCCTGAAATATCGGGAAAAAAAGTTGAAAATACACTTGTGCTTTCTCATATTACTGTAAATAAGAATATGGTCCCGTTCGATATCCGCTCTCCTTTCCTCACATCAGGATTAAGGGTCGGAACACCTGCAATAACAACAAGAGGGCTTAATGAGGAGCACATGGGGACAATTGTTGATCTTATTGATGAAGTAATTTCTAATATTGAAAATGATGCCATTATTGCCAGGGTGGGAGAAAAAGTGATTACAATGATGAAATCTTTTCCCCTGTTTTCAATGTAATTCTCCTGAACAATTCTTATCTTCTCTTATTCATAAGCTTTGTGAGCCTTTGTGTAATCCTTTGTGCGACTTAGTGTTTAATATTTTTTTACCACGAAGGTACACAAAGTACATCAAAAGTAACACAAAGAAAAAGAGCACTTTAAGTATATATATGAATAATTCAGGCTTCTATTATCAAATTTCATATGATTGAGATTTTTTTATAACTTTGCATTTGTCAAAAATCAATTATTATATAGATGAATAACCAGAAGATTATTTTTGTTGTTGATGACGATCCATTTATTAACAACTTGGTTGTTAAACGGTTTACATCTGAAGGTTACTATCTTGAAGCTTTTGAGTATGGTGAGGATTGCCTTAAAGCATTAGACAGGAATCCCGACCTTATAATTCTCGACTATTTTTTCATTAACAGCGACAGGAAGGTAATGAATGGGATGGAGGTTTTCAACAAGATTAAGGAAATTAAACCGGGAATTCCGGTTATCATTCTTTCAGGACAGGAAAAAGGAGAGATAGTTCTTGAGCTTGCGAGGAAAGGAATTGATGATTATATTATTAAGGACAATAGTCTTATTGATAATCTGTATATTGCAATTACAGAGTTATTTGAGAAAAACAAACAATAAAAATGTTTCAATTATTGCGGATTGCGGATTTTCGACATAATAAGTTTGCCGTAATTCTACTTTGACAGATTAAAATCCAACCAGGTTTTTCAGCTTTTTTACCCCG
>JBAXXU010000149.1:0-8323 GCA_037127735.1 Bacteroidota bacterium | reverse complement strand
TTATTACTTTTAACTTTAGGCGCTCAAAACTATAGGCTCTGATTAGTAACGAAAATTTATATAAAGCAATTATGATCTTTGCAGCTATGATCATTCTTGGTGTACTGGTATATATAATAGGTACAGTTTTTTATAAAGGACTACCTGCACTGACATTAGACATGATTACAAAGCTCTCCGGCGGGGGATTTTATCTCGGAAAGGAAGGAGGAGTATTAAATGCAATTGTTGGTTCACTATATATAATTATGGGAGCTCTGGCAATAAGTCTCCTCATCAGCGTACCCCTTGTAATGTATATTAATTTTTATCTTCCGGCTAAATCATTGTTCGCTAATATAATCCGCTTTTCTCTTGACATACTTTTCGGTGTACCTTCAATTGTTTATGGAGCATTCGGTTTTTCACTAATGGTATATCTTGGCATACGAGCCTCTTTATTAGGAGGAATAATAACAGTAGCAATGCTCATTATGCCACTAATGATGCGATCGTTCGATGAGGTAACAAGGCTTCTCTCCCGCGACTTGCCTGACGCGTTGCTATCCATGGGAGCTACTAAATATGAAATGATTAAGGTAATATTGAAACAGCTTATGCCCGGGTTAATTACCGCAATTTTGCTTGCAGTAGGAAGAGGCATCGGAGATGCCGCCACTGTTCTGTTTACTGCAGGATATACCGATAATATCCCGACTTCTCTTAATCAGCCTGCTGCTACCTTACCTCTGTCAATCTTCTTCCAGCTTGGTAGTCCGGTACAAGAAGTTCAGAACCGTGCTTATGCTTCAGCAATAATTCTGACTGTCATGATCCTTATTCTAAGCTTTTCTGCACGCTATTTTAGTTCTAAATTCTCAAAAAATAAAATATGATGATGACAAACCAACAATTAACAAATTTGCATGATAATTTTTTCGTTGAGATGAAACAACCAATTCCGCTGAAGAAAGTGATTAATAATCAATCAATAAGAATCGAAAAACTGGATGTCTATATTGAGAACCGACATATTTTGAAAGATATTAACCTGACAATACCGGAAAAAAGTATAACATGTATCATAGGGCCTTCAGGATGCGGCAAGTCAACATTTCTGAAAACACTTAACCGGATGCACGATGAAACCCCTGAGGTTAAAATCAGCGGAAAAGTATTTGTCGATGATGAAAATATTTATAGCCCATATATAAATGTGATTGATACAAGAAAAAAGATGGGATTGCTCGCCCAACGACCATGTCCATTGCCAATGTCGATATTTGACAATGTGGCTTATGGCCCGCGTATTCATGGAATAAAGGGAAGAAAGGCAATTAATCAGACCGTAATACTATATTTGCAATATGTAGGTTTGTGGGATGAAGTAAGAGAAAGAGTGCGTTCATCAGCCACCAGGTTATCAATCGGTCAGCAACAAAGATTATGTCTCGCGAGAGGCCTTGCAATTGAACCTGAGTACATACTGGGTGATGAAGCTACATCGTCGCTTGATCCTCTTTCCACAAAAATAATTGAAGAACTTTTTGTTAAACTTAAAGAAAAATATACTGTTATTCTTGTAACACATACTCTGCGACAGGCTAAACGAATTGCCGACCATATTGTCTTCATGTATCTTGGCAAAATAATAGAATCCGGCCCCACTGAAGAGTTTTTCAATAATCCCAAAAAACAATTAACAAGGGAATATCTTTCAGGGAGTTTCAGTTAGCTGAATAAATTTATAAATGGTTCAATAAACATAATTTCATAAAAATCCGTTATGCAATTAAAAGAGTTAAGAGACCAACTTACAGGTATTTCAATAGAAGAACAGCTTAAGAATCTGGTCTCTCTCTTTCCTGGTAAGATAATCTTTACAACAAGCTTTGGAATGGAAGACCAGGTGATAACTCATAAGATATTCAGAAATAACCTTGATATTAAAGTTGTTACGCTTGATACCGGAAGGCTATTTCCTCAGACTTATGATGTGTTTTCCAATACAAACAGCAGGTATAATAAAAAAATTGTCATCTGTTTTCCGGAATATCAATCTGTTGAAAAAATGGTTTCAGAAAAGGGGCCGTTCAGTTTTTTTGAATCCATTGAGAACAGGATGGAATGTTGCAGACTTAGAAAAGTTGTTCCCCTGAACAGGGCGCTGTCGGGAATGGAGTGCTGGATATCAGGTATCAGGGCCAGTCAGTCTGATGACCGTAAACAGATGGATTGGCTTGATTATGATGAAGGTAGAAAGCTTTTTAGATTCTATCCACTATTCAATTGGTCTTTCGGGGATGTAGAAAATTTCATTAAGGATAATAATATCCCATATAATTCCCTTCACGACAAAGGATATGTCAGCATAGGTTGCGAGCCATGTACAAGGGCTGTTGTAAAAGGCCAGGATTCCCGTTCAGGCAGATGGTGGTGGGAAACTGACAGCCAGAAGGAGTGTGGAGTTCACATTAAATAAGATAAAAGATAAAAGTCACAAGACAAAAGTTGTAGGTGGCGGGAAGAATTAAGGAAAAATGAAGAACCATATAAACATAAATGACGAGCATCTGAGAGAGCTGGAAAATGAAGCAATATTTGTGTTGCGGGAGGTTGCTGCACAGTTCGAGAATAAAGTATTGTTATTCTCAGGTGGTAAAGACTCGATAGTTCTTGTCCATCTTGCCATAAAAGCATTCTGGCCGGCCAGGATACCTTTCAGCCTTATGCATATCGATACCGGTCATAATTTTGAAGAAACACTAAAGTTTCGCGACGACCTCGCGAAAGAATCCGGGGCTGAACTTATTGTTAAGTATGTTCAGGATTCAATTGATAATGGAAGAGTTATAGAGGAATCGGGAGTAAATGCAAGCCGCAACAAGGCACAGTCAATAACTCTTCTAGATGCCATTGAAGAACTTAAGATTGACGTTGCCATTGGAGGTGGACGACGCGATGAGGAGAAGGCCCGCGCCAAAGAGCGCTTCTTCTCGCACAGGAATGAATTCGGCCGGTGGGACCCGAAAAACCAGCGCCCTGAACTGTGGAACATCTTTAACGGACGTAAACATTCAGGTGAGCATTTCAGGGTATTCCCGATAAGTAACTGGACGGAACTCGATGTATGGCAATATATCCTAAACGAAAATATTAAACTTCCCTGTCTATATTACACCCACAAGAGAAAGATATTCAGCCGCAATGGAGTTTATCTTGCCTGGGCCCCTTTCATGCAATTGAAGCCAAATGAAAAAGTCTTCGAGACTGATGTCAGGTGTAGAACAATTGGCGATATTACTTGCACCGGTGTCACTCTTTCAAAAGCAGAATCGCTTGAAGATATTATTGCAGAAATCGCGGCAACCAGAGTCACTGAAAGAGGTGGAAGATACGACGATAAAAGGTCAGAAGCCGCGATGGAAGACAGGAAGAAGGAGGGGTATTTTTAGGGCTCAGGGCACAGAGCGCAGGGCAGAGAATCAATAGGATTTCACTGAGCCCTCAAGATAGATATCGGGAGTTCTGAGCTCTGAGCCCTGAGCCCTGAGCGTTTATTTGAGTCAGAAAATTCTGTAAAAAGAGAAATATGAGGATTAACGGAGAGAGCAAGAATAAGAGTCTTCTAAGGTTTACCACAGCCGGGAGTGTTGATGATGGGAAAAGCACACTGATCGGAAGGTTGCTATTCGACAGCAAGTCTATCTTCGAGGATCAGATGGAACATATTGTGCAGTCGGGAAAACGCCTTGGCAGGGAAGGACTTGACTTATCACTGCTAACCGATGGGTTGAGGGCAGAGAGGGAACAGGGTATTACAATAGATGTGGCTTACAGGTATTTCGCGACTCCTGCCAGAAAATTTATTATTGCCGATACCCCCGGGCATATTCAGTACACCCGTAACATGGTAACAGGAGCAAGTACTGCCGACCTTGCCGTAATCCTGATTGATGCGCGTAAAGGTGTACTTGAACAAACGATACGACATTCATATATTGCATCACTGCTCGACATAAGACATATAATCTTCTGTATCAATAAGATGGATATGATCGGCTATTCTGAATCTGTTTTCCATAGCATTAAATCTGAGATTGATAAACTTGTAAGAAAATTACATGTAGAAGATTCACATTATATCCCCATAAGCGCCAAATATGGAGATAATGTTGTTGACAGGTCGGGGAATATGGAATGGTATAGCGGTAAAACCTTTCTCAACCTGATAGAGACTATTGAAATCAGTAAGAACAAAAATCCGGATAATCAACGTTTCCCAGTGCAGACAATTATTCGTCCTCACACCGAAGAATTTCACGATTACAGGGGATACGCGGGAAGGGTAGCGGGCGGTATTTTCAAACCGGGTGATGAAGTTACGATACTGCCATCACTTCGCCGTTCGAAAATCAGCAGCATTGATGTTTTCGATAAAACTCTGTCAGAAACTATTTCAGGCGATTCAGTTGCTATATCTCTTGTGGAGCAGATAGATATAAGCCGCGGCGATATGCTTGTATCACCGGACGATATGCCTGTAATAAGCCAGGATATTGACCTGATGATCTGCTGGTTTAATGAACGTCCACTTAAGGTTGGAGGAAGGTATCTGATACGCGTTAACAGCAATGAGGCCGGATGTGTGGTCAAATCTGTCAATTACAGGATGAACATCGAAACCCTTGAACACGACTTAGAAAACATTTCGGTAAAGATGAACGATATTGCCCATATAAGCATAAAAACCTCGAAACCTGTCTTTTTTGACTCTTACAAAAAAAATAATGTCACAGGCAGCATGATTTTCATTGATGAAGGAACCAATGAGACTATGGCTGCCGGGATGATTGTCTGATCAGAACAATCCCTCGATTGATAAATACCGCTCACCGGTATCATAGCAAAAGGTAAGTATTTTGGATCCTTTGGGGATATCATTCAGTATTTGATTCACCGCTGCTAACGATGCTCCCGATGATATTCCTATAAATAATCCCTCTTCTCTGGCAGCCCTTTTTGTAAAAGTAAATGCCTCATCTTTGCTCACTTTTATTATACCGTCTAACAATTTTGTATTCAGGATGGAAGGTACAAACCCCGCTCCTATCCCCTGTAAAGGATGTGGCCCCGGAGCTCCTCCACTCAACACAGGAGATAATTCCGGTTCAACAGCAAATACTTTCAGGTTTGGAAATTTCTTTTTCAAAACTTCGGCACAACCGGTTATATGCCCACCTGTACCAACTCCTGTAATCAGATAGTCCAGACCATCAGGGAAATCATTAACAATTTCCTGAGCAGTAGTCTCTTTGTGAATATTTGTATTGGATGGGTTATCGAACTGCATCGGCATCCATGAGTCTGGTGTTTCCAGTACCAGTTCTCTTGCACGTTCAATTGCGCCTTTCATACCCTTTTCGCGGGGAGTAAGTACAAATTCGGCGCCATAAGCGCTCATAATTTTTCGTCGTTCAAGCGACATTGATTCCGGCATTACGAGAATAAGTCTGTAACCCTTTACTGCTGCAACAATTGCCAAACCTATACCCGTATTACCGGAGGTTGGTTCAATGATGACACTATGAGGTTTCAGTAATCCGCTTTTTTCGGCATCGTTAATCATTGATAATGCGATACGGTCTTTCATACTGGCGCCGGGGTTTGCTCTTTCAAGTTTTACCCAAACTAAATAGCCTGGATCAAAAAGCCTGTTTATTTTAACATGAGGCGTATTGCCAATTGTTTCGAGAATTGAATTTACTTTCATATTGGTTCTATTTTTTTAAGTTAGTGAGTATCGGCAATCATGAATGAAGATCTATTGATTTTCTTCGTTTACCCCGACCCCATGGGGAGCGAAGAAAATCAATTTACTCCCCTTGGGGCTGGGGTAAATAAATTGATTTTCAAGCGTTTTGCATTTTCTTATTCATGATTGCCGATACTCATATTAAAGTTATTTCAGATGATAAAGTTTATTGGTTCCTGAAAACCATTTTGATTTCTGACTATTATTTCGCTTTTATGATATACAACCGAAAAGGGGGCGATACTTTCAGTGAGCCAGACGTTTCCGCCAATTATGCTGTTCCTTCCAACAACTGTCTCGCCACCGAGAATAGTACAACCGGCATACAGGATAACATTATCTTCAATGGTCGGGTGCCTCTTTTTAGATGCTTTACTTTTATCCACACTCAGTGCACCGAGAGTAACACCCTGATAAAGTTTTACATTATTACCGATATGGGCAGTTTCTCCGATAACAATACCGGTTCCGTGATCTATGGAGAAAGGGCTGCCTATTTCAGCCAAAGGATGAATATCAATACCGGTAACCCTGTGACCATATTCTGTTATCATCCTGGGAAAAAGCGGTACTTGTAATTTTGCCAAATAATTAGCAATACGATAGCAGAATATAGCAAAAAAACCGGGATATATTGCTATGACCTCGATAAGTTGAGTTGCAGCCGGATCTGATTCAAGAATAAATCCGGCGTCTTTAATCAGCCCTTTCTTTATCTTCTCAAGATTCCTGAAGAATTGCCGGGCGATTTCTTCATTATTATCTGTCAGACCTGATAATACATCTTGTACTTGTATCTTCAAAGCATTCCTGTTACATTCAATTTCAGCATCGGTAAATGAATGGGTTGTAGGAAAAAGCAGGTCAAAAACCGATTTAATGGTCTTTTCAACAACTTTTTGATTGGGTATTATATAGTCTTTCATCGTTTTATTTTATAGACACAAATGTCAATCCGGAATACAAATCCGGACTTTAAGATATATCTCTAAGTGTTTAGCTTAGTGCATTTTGAAGATCGAGCAACAGATCATCAATATGTTCAATACCAACTGAGAGACGTATCAGGTTTTCCGTTACCCCTATTTTTTCACGCTGTTCTTTAGGAAAATAGCCATGAGTCATCAGGGCAGAGTAGTTTGCAAGAGATTCCACACCGCCAAGACTGTCAGCCAGTTGGAATATTTTTAATTTCTTGAAAAAGATATTTGACTCAGCAAGGCCCCCTTTTATCCTGAAAGAGACAACCCCACCAAAACCGGTCATTTGCTTTTTTGCAATAGCATGGCCCGGATGGCTCTCAAGGCCAGGGAAGAAAACTTGTAACACGTTAGGCTGGTGTTGAAGAAACCCGGCAACCTGAAAGGCATTCTGCTCATGTTGCTTCATGCGGATAGCGAGAGTCTTTAAGCCTCTGAGTGTCAGCCATGAATCAAACGGGGAGGGCACTGCGCCGACAGATTTCTGTACAAGGAGGATTTTTTCATGCAATTCTTTATTGTCCAGGATCACCGCACCTCCTATTATATCTGAATGGCCGTTAATATACTTTGTTGTACTGTGAACGACAATATCAGCGCCAAGCTTCAGAGGTTTTTGAAAATATGGTGTTGCAAAAGTATTATCAACTACTACTATCGCGTTCTTTTCGTGACTAAGTTCTGAAATTGCTTCAATATCAAAAATTTTCAGAAGAGGATTGGTAGGAGTCTCTATCCAAACAAGTTTTGTAGAAGGAAGAAAAGCCTGTTCTATCAGACTAAGTTCGGTAAAATCGGTAAAAGTGAATTTAATATTAAACGGTTCAAGTATCTCCTTTATTAACCTGTAGGTTCCTCCGTACATATCTTCCGGCACAATTACATGATCGCCGGGCCTTAGTAGCGATAGTACAGCATGCTCAGCGGCAAGTCCTGAAGAAAAAGACAATCCATATTTACCTTCTTCAAGCGAAGCAAGGCATGCATCAAGTGCAGAACGTGTTGGGTTGCCTACTCTCGAATATTCATAACCTTTATGCTTGTTAATTTCCTCCTGAGTAAAAGTTGAAGTTTGATATATCGGAACAATAGTAGCTCCTGTTGCCTGATCTGCGGCCTGCCCAACCCAGATCGCTTTCGTTTCAAATTTCATGAGATGCAATTAATTAATAACAGGCTAAAAGTAACTATTTTCCAAATACCCTTTTAAGATAAAATTTAATTATCATCTTTCAACCAATAAGATGCCATCCAATACTATTCTTTAATCATTTTGACTGATCACCGGAAATTATCATTTAAAACCACTAGTGTCCACTTAAATATAATTGATTTTCAACTATATAAGATTTAGTTCTTTGACATCTTAGTAATCTTGGTTTGTAAGTAGCTGTTTTATAGTTTCTTTGTTTAAAAGCGATTAACTCAGGATTTGGAGAAATTTGCGGTTTACTTAACTTACCGTTGGCTTTAGCCAACGGATTATTATACCCGACTGATCGGGCTTTAGCCCAAAAGTAAAGGACTAAAGTCCTTATAAATGAGGCCT
>JBAXXU010000148.1:0-8418 GCA_037127735.1 Bacteroidota bacterium | reverse complement strand
TAGTGACAACTTAATATTTTATTTTTGTTCGCATGAACAGGATGAGATTCACGGGCCTTATCATTATGATGCTGTTATCCATTATTGGAATTATATGGGTTCAGATCGTTTGGATAAGAAATGCCGTCAGTATTCAGAATGATAGCTTTAACCACGCTGTAAGAGTAAGTCTTGATAATGCTGCAAATGCTATAGAGTCTTCAAGGAAAATGAATTTCTTTAATAATTTTTTGCTATCCGATCCGCTTTCATTCAATGACTCATCAGACAATATTTCCGGAATTCTGAGTATGGGAAGTTACTCTTCTGTCGCCGGAGATAAAATCAGTGTCAGAATTACTAACCAGACGATTACCGGCAATAGTGATATAGGAAAAGTGACAACTGTGAACAAATCTTATACTTTGGATGGAGATTCTTCCATTGTTTCAGATTCCATAACTTTTATTGCCCCTTCCCCCGATGAACCGGGTAAAATGAAAATTGTAAAGAGAGGAAATAGTGCAAATACAAATTCAAGGGCTGTATATATAAAGCAGAATGAATTTCTCGACTGGGTGAGAAAAAGATCAAGTGAGTTTCAGAACATGAGCGACCAGATGATATCGGAAATATACCAGTGGGAAAAGACTCTTGAGCTTGATAATAAGGAGATTGATTTTACTCTTAAGCAATGCCTCGCCTTTTCACAAATTGAGACACCCTATGAATTTACAATTATCAAAGATGGCATTGTACAGGATGGGTCATATAAAAAATCTCAAAAGAAGGATTTTCTGAAGAGTAAATATATGGTAAGGTTATTTCCTGATAATATTATCAGACAGGACCTTAATCTATCTGTTATTTTTCCTGAACGCGCAAATTATGTACTCGGGTCAATGGCCTGGATACTTGGCGGTTCTATGCTCTTTTCTCTCTTCATCCTGGCAACATTTGCTCTTAGTCTCTATTTTATTATAAGGCAGAAGAAGATTTCGGAAATGAAATCGGATTTTATAAATAACATGACACACGAGTTTAAAACCCCGATTGCAACAATTTCTCTTGCTGCCGATACTATAACCAATCCAAAAGTTATTAAAGATGAGAATAGTATCAGGCATTTCATCGGTATGATCAAAAAGGAGAACAGCCGGATGAATAAAAAGGTTGAAACAATTCTCCAGATAGCATCTCTCGATAAAAAAGAGATTGAATTCAGATATGAAAATGTTTCATTACATTCAATCATTGAACATTCAATTGAAACCATCGGCATACAGGTTCAGCAGCGAAACGGAAAGATAAGTCTTAACTTCGATGCCCCGGAACCTGTAGTTTACGGCGATAGTGAACATTTGACAAATCTTGTAAATAATCTTCTCGACAATGCAATAAAATACTCGTCTGGATCACCGGAAATAACCATTAAAACAAGGAATAGTGAAACGGGAATAATTTTAACTGTTGAGGATAAAGGAATAGGGATGACAAAAGTTGTCCAGGGCAAAATATTTGAAAGATTCTACCGGCAGAGTTCCGGTAATGTGCATGATGTTAAGGGATTCGGACTCGGGCTGAATTATGCGCGGGCGATTATTGATGCCCACAAGGGCAACATAAGTGTTTTCAGTGAACCTGGCAAAGGAAGCCGGTTCGAAATATTTTTACCATTTAACTGGGAGAACTAAAATGAATAACAAACCTGTAAAGATTTTTCTTGTTGAGGACGACCTGAGCTTTGGATCGGTTCTTAAGTCGTACCTCGAAATTAACGACTACTCTGTTGAATGGGTTGACGATGGCAAATATGCTCTTGATCATTTCAGAAAAGGGCTGTTTAATATTTGCATTCTCGATATTATGCTTCCGCATGTTGACGGATTTACAATTGCCAATGAGATAAGGAAGATAAACAATGAAGTCCCGATTATATTCCTGACAGCAAAAAAGCTGAAAGAAGATGTCCTTAAGGGCTATGGAGCAGGAGGTGATGATTATGTTACAAAACCTTTTGATACCGATATCCTTTTGGCAAAGATAAAGGCCATCCTTTCCAGACGCGATTTTCAGTCTGCAACAAAAGATATCTACGAGATCGGAAAGTTTATTTTCAACTCCAGGTTGAGGACGCTGACTATTGGATATGAAGAAAAGAAACTCTCTCCAAAAGAAGCACAGTTGCTTGAATTACTCTCAACTCGTCCCAATGAATTAATCAGCAGGGAAATGGCCCTGAAAAAAATATGGGGATCTGACGACTATTTTACAGCCAGGAGCATGGATGTTTATATAACTAAACTAAGAAAGTTCTTATCAGACGACCCTGAACTTAATATTAAAAATATCCACGGAGCAGGCTTCCAGCTTATTGTCAGGGTAGATTGACCTTAAGATTCTTCTTGTTGAATTGTAATGGAAGAAGGCTGCTTATACTTTCAATAACCAATGTTTTGTTTTTTCCCGAGAGAATTATTTTTATCTGACTTCCGGTTCTTGACTCCTCTTCAGCTATTACCTGGCGACAATTTCCGCATGGGGGAACCGGATCATCACAAAGGCCATCTTCATTCATAGCTGCAATAGCCAGCGCTAAAGGTTTATCATTATGGTGATTTGATACACAATTGGAAAGAGCATTTCTTTCGGCGCATATCCCCGAGGGGAATGCAGCATTCTCAACATTTGTTCCACTAACTATTATACCGCTCTCAAGCCTGACTGCTGCTCCGACTCTGAATTTTGAATATGGGGCATAAGCATTTATAGCTGATTCTCTTGCAGAAGATATAAGTTCCCTGTCATCAGGGTTTAGCTCTTCAGGTTTGTCAAATTCTTTGTATGAAAATGAAATAGTATTTGTTCTTATCATAACACTCTTATTCAGTAAGCGTTATAAAGATAGCGCTTTTTTTCTACTTTTGCCATAAACATTATCTATATGAACAACAGGTTAATTTTCATTCTTCAACTGGCTTTAATTTTGGGCTTGTATTCATGCTCGGCATACAAACCGGTCGTCTCAACATCCGGTTCATGGCTTTCGGCAGAGGATTACATAAACACGTATAAAGATCTTGCTGTCAGTGAGATGAAAAGGACAGGTATTCCGGCCAGTATTACTCTTGCCCAGGGAATGATTGAATCAGATTATGGGCGCAGCCCTCTTGCCCGTGAGGCAAATAACTATTTTGGCATAAAATGTCATGATGACTGGACCGGAGCTGTGATCAGACATAATGATGACAGGAGGAATGAATGTTTCAGAAAATACAACAAACCAGAGGAGTCGTTTTATGATCATTCAGATTTTTTGAAATCCGGATCGCGGTATAGTTTTCTTTTTGATATTGACCATACTGATTATAAAGGATGGGCTCGGGGCTTAAAGAAAGCCGGGTATGCCACGAACTCAGACTATGCAAACATGCTGATCAAAAATATTGAAGAGAATAACCTCTGGCAATTCGACCGGGAGTACAAACCTGCAACAATGCCTGCCCAGGTGAAAATAATCGGAACAGACACTGTTGCTGCCGGCGAAAGTTATGTTGCCGGTAAGCCTGTTGCCGTTTTGAATGATAATAATGCAGTTTCGGCACGAGTTCCAAGAGTAATGGAAATTAACAGGATACAATATATTATTATTAAAGATGGAGATACAAGGGAGAAACTGGAGAGAGAATTCGGGTTACTGAGATGGGAATTGTCAAAATATAATGATCTCAAAGATGATTTCACCCTTTCTCCGGGACAGATATTATACCTTCAGCCTAAAAGGGAAAAGGCCGAACCCGGCAAAGAGTATCATAATACTTTGGATAGTGATACAATGTACCTGATTTCACAGCGTTATGGGATAAAATTAAAAAGTCTTTACGAGATGAACAGGATGGATGAAGGGGCAGAGCCTGAAGCCGGCAAAATAATATGTTTAAGGAAGATCAAACCTGTTAACTAACCGGTATTACATAATCGGTTATTCTGAATCCACGGAGGAATTCGACTGTATTCATCCTGGTTTTTCCTTCAAGTTGCAGGCAGACTATATTTATGAAACCATCAGTGCAGGAAACCTTTATAAAATGTTTTCCATCGGAGATTATCTCTCCGGGTTTAATAAAATGTTCCGCTATTTCCGGCTGGCATTCGAAGATCTTAAATGAAATGGTTGTTGTATTGTTTTTCAGGAAAGATCTTGCGCCAGGGCCGGGGGAGAGCCCCCTGATGAAATTATGAATTTTTACGGGGTCACTATTCCAATTGATAAAACAGTCATTCGGGTAGATCTTTGGTGCCGGCTTTGGGGATTCATCCGGGTTAATGAAATGTGACTGAGGTAGTTCCACTATCTCGTTTTCGCTAATTCCTGCAATTGTTTTAATAACAAGACTTGCCCCGTGTTTCATCAACCTGTCGTGAAGATCCCCGGCATTTTCAAAAGGGAATATTTGTACTTCTTCCCTGAGAAGAATGTTTCCCGTATCTATTTTTTCATCAATGAAGAATGTTGTCACACCTGTTATTTTTTCTCCGTTGATAATAGCATGGTTTATAGGAGCGGCGCCACGGTAGTTTGGCAATAGGGATGCATGAAGATTAATTGTACCGATTGCGGGAATTTTCCAGACAACCTGGGGAAGCATTCTGAAAGCAACAACAATAAACAGATCGGCATTAAATTTTGTCAGTTCCGAAATAAACCCTTCATCTTTCAGGTTTTCTGGCTGCAAAATACGCAGGGAGCTGAATTCTGCAAATTCTTTAACAGCAGATTTACTTATCTTTCTACCTCTCCCCGATGGTTTATCAGGGGCTGTTACAACTCCGATAACATTAAAACCGTTCATGAGCAGTGAGCCAAGTGTTGCAACTGCAAACTCAGGTGTTCCCATGAATACTATCCTGAGATTCTTCATAAATGGTTAATTGTCATACAAGTATAATAATTATTTCAATCCTTAACAATATGTTTATAGCAGGTGAGGTCATGCCCCATTTTGTTTGCCTTTGTCTCGAGATAAAATTTATTGTAAGGATTTGATTCAATTACAAGTGGAATTGTTTCAATAATTTTAATCCCGTATCCTTCTAAACCAGCCCTTTTGACAGGATTATTAGATATCAGACGCACTTTTCCCAGTCCAAGTTCCCGCATGATGCTGGCGCCTACACCGTAATCCCTTTCATCTTCGCCGAATCCCAGTTTCAGGTTAGCCTGCACTGTGTCCATTCCCTGATCCTGAAGCCGGTAAGCTTTTATCTTGTTCAGCAGGCCTATTCCTCTTCCTTCCTGACTCAGATAAATGACCACCCCTTTTCCTTCAGCTTCAACCATAGCCATTGCTCTTTGCAGTTGGGGTCCGCAGTCGCATCTCATTGAACCGAATATATCACCGGTAAAGCATGATGAATGAAGTCTCACGAGAATTGATTCGTCCTTTGTCCATGTTCCTTTTACAAGAGCGGCATGCTCCAGTCCATTGCTGGTTTGACGAAAAGGGATAAACTCAAAATCGCCCTTATCAGTTGGCAGTTTAACTCTTTCTCCCTTTTCTATTATTGAATCTCTTTCAAGGGTATAAGTTATCAGGTCCTTGATTGCAATTATCTTGATATCAAACTTTTCACTGATCTTTTGCAGCTCCTCTAACCTGGCCATTGATCCATCGTCATTCATTATTTCAACAAGGGCGCCTCCCGGCTGTAATCCTGCCAGGCGGGTAAGATCAACAACTGCTTCAGTATGTCCAGCCCTTCTCAGTACCCCTTTTGCTTTTGCTTTTAGTGGAAAAATATGTCCGGGCCGCCCCAGATCAGTAGGTTTAGTTAAAGGGTCAACAAGAGCTTTAATTGTAAGAGCCCGGTCTTTGGCTGATACCCCTGTAGATGTTTCTTCGTTTATTAAATCGACGGAGACTGTAAACTGTGTTTCATGCAGTGATGTGTTGATCCCAACCATAAGATCAAGATAAAGCTCTTCACATCTCTCTTCTGGTAGTGCGGCACAGATAAGTCCGCGGCCATGTTTGGCCATGAAATTGACGATTTCCGGAGTTATAAGTTCTGCTGAACAGATAAAATCACCTTCATTCTCACGATCTTCGTCATCAACAACAATTAAAAGTTTTCCCCTCCTGATATCTTCAATAGCCTCTTCGATTGTATTCAGTTTAATAACCTTCATTTCATATTTTATTTTAGTCCGGCGCTGAGCTCCCTCGTGTCCCTTTCATGCTAATCCTGTATAAATAATCTTTAATCTTTTTGAAGAACAAAAGATATGTTTCAATGTTCATGATTACCGAATCAGTAGTAGCTTTGTATGTAAGGAAAATACCGATTGGCAATAGAATATATGAAGCTGCCCACATTCCGGCGAATGTACCTATCACATCCTCCTCTACAAGCTTCTGTCCTGAAAGTGAGATAACATAATAAATGACAAAGAAAAAGATCGAAATAACAGCCGGTGTGCCAAGCCCTCCTTTTCTGATTATTGCGCCAAGAGGGGCGCCTATGAAAAAGAAAACCAGGCATGCGAAAGACATAGTCAGTTTTTTGTTCCATTCCACTTCAAACTGTTTAATATGCTTGACTTCATAATGAGCCATCTCATTTTTCCCGGCCAGAATAGTGTTTCCGTCTTTTATGTTTTGAATGGCTTTTACCAGAACTGTTCTTTTTTCAAATATCGCGAGCGAGTCGAACACAACTTTGGTGTCAAATTCGATGAATTTTTTCAAAGTGTCAGGTTTGTCATCCTGTCCGGCCCGAACAGCCCGACCAGCCATATAATTTCTCTCGGTATAAATTTTTGTATTATTGAAATCTCTGAATTGAGAAGTTAGTTTTTCATTAAACCTTTTATTGAGGGAGTCTATGTAAAATGTTAATTGTGAAATATTTAACATAGCTGCATTTGATTTAAAAAGGCCATCTTCACTTCTTTCCAGATCAAATCCGGTAAGTGAGATAACTATGTTTTGCTCTTTAAAATAATCTTTTCTTGATGGATATCTCCTGAAAGCCGGGTTCATATTTTTCTCTTCTATCTCACTGTAAGTATAGCCGTTATAAAGGATCATTATCAGACCTGTACCGTCAGGAGTTGTCTTCATATAGCCTGAGTCGGCCAAAATCACTGAAGTATTACCCCTTCGGTTACGATGATCATATATTATAAGATTATCGAGGCGGTTTGTCACCGCATCTTTGGTAGTTATTTTAATGCTGAAATCGGGTATTCCGTTATAAAAAGTACCGGCCTGAATATTTATATCAGGTTTCTTACGACGAATATCCCAGAGAAGCATCCTGGCCTTTTTTGTTGAATAGGGGAGGACGTCATTTGAAAAAAAGAAAGATACGACAGCAAGGATTACAATCAGCAAAATTAATGATTGCATTATTCTCTGCAGTGGTATTCCTGAAGATTTCAGGGCGGAGAGTTCGCTGAATTCTCCCATATTTCCGAATGTCATCAGGGAAGCAAGTAAAATTGCAAGTGGAAGCGCTGTTGGGACGAAGGTAAGAGAAAAATGGTATAACAGCTCGGTAAGTATTTTGAAATCAAGACCTTTCCCGGCAAGCTCATCAACATACATCCAGAGGAACTGTAAAATAAGGATGATAAGCACTATGAAAAATGTGAATATGAGGGGGCCAATAAATGATTTTAAAACAAAACTGTCAACTTTCTTCACAGCATGATTGGATTTGATTGCAAAACTACTTGATTTTTTTATTATCTGAAGCCTTGAATTTTCTTTGGTTTCTTTCTTTGTTTCACGATAAAGAAAGTAACATGGGTTTTGGGCGAGTAAAAAAAATGAACATAGAATAGTCAAATACCTAATAATCTTTTCAGGTCATTGATCTGTGAATCCCACAGATATATTGCATCCTCTTTTTCATCAGGTTCTGCAAAATCTGATATGATCAACGCGAGGTCGCCGGTGAGTTCATCTATATTTATTCTGAATTCAAAGTAATTTTCTTCTTCATTCTCGAGGTTTAGCCATTCAAATCTGACCATTTTATTTTCTTTCAGCGCAGAAAGCCGGGCTTCCGATTCGGAACCATTCCAGAAAAATTTAAAAAGATCGCCATCTACATTTACATTTTCGGCGAACCACTCACCAAGACCCTCTGGTGTACTCAGCCTCGAGAAGAGCACTTTTGGCGAGCAGTTAAGGGTATATTCCAATTCGAACTTCAATCTCATGATAAGAACTTATTCTAAATATAACTATTTGTGCAATATATAAAAAATATTGAAACTAAAAAACCTTATTGCTAATTTGTAGTAAACTGTTTATATTTGCACCCGCAAAAAGGATAGTACAGAATAATTTTTTTGGCGAGATAGCTCAGTTGGTTAGAGCGCATGATTCATAATCATGAGGTCCGGGGATCATTCCCCCGTCTCGCTAC